>NZ_JCAIUL010000041.1:0-1321 GCF_059445505.1 Paenibacillus sp. Y301
GATTCATACGGGGTTTCACGTGCCCCGCACTACTCGGGATCCGTCTCGGAGGGATTGGACTTTTGGTTACAGGGCTTTTACCTTCTATGCCGGGCCTTTCCAGACCTCTTCACCTAACCCAATCCTTTGTAACTCCATGTGAGACGTCCCACAACCCCAAAGAGCAAGCTCCTTGGTTTGGGCTAATCCGCGTTCGCTCGCCGCTACTGACGGAATCACTATTGTTTTCTCTTCCTCAGGGTACTTAGATGTTTCAGTTCCCCTGGTCTGTCTCTACATACCCTATGTATTCAGATATGAGTGACTGCGTATTACCACAGCCGGGTTTCCCCATTCGGACACCCCCGGATCAAAGCTTGCTTACAGCTCCCCGAGGCAGTTTCGTTGTTCGCCACGTCCTTCATCGACTCCTAGCGCCTAGGCATCCTCCGTGTGCTCTTAGTAGCTTAACCATCATGCTCCTATTTGGCTTTTTTCGCTCCGCTTGTTTTGAATGACTTCCCGTTAGGCAAGCCCACTTGAAGGTCCATTCAAAGCCAAAGTCGCTACAAAATCCAAACACTCGCATATCAATTAACCTGTATCCGATAAATCGGATAGTCGGTTGCTACTTTTACACTTTGTTTGAGTTAACAAGTTAACCAAACTTAGATAAAAAGTGATGAATTTAAAATTGATGAATACCAATTTTAAAAAGCATCTTTAATGTTTGTTTCTTCATTGCAAATTCGTTCGTTATCTAGTTTTCAAGGATCAAGTTAAACATAATATGGTGGAGCCTAGCGGGATCGAACCGCTGACCTCCTGCGTGCAAGGCAGGCGCTCTCCCAGCTGAGCTAAGGCCCCATAATGGGATATGAAATTACATGGTGGGCCCTGGTGGACTCGAACCACCGACCTCACCCTTATCAGAGGTGCGCTCTAACCAACTGAGCTAAGGGCCCTAATCAATAAAAAACACTCATGGGATAAACCCACAAGGGTTGCGCTTGGCAGCGTCCTACTCTCCCAGGACCCTGCGGTCCAAGTACCATCGGCGCTGGAGGACTTAACGGTCGTGTTCGGGATGGGTACGTGTGGAACCCCTCCGCTATCGCTACCAAACGCAGTGCTGAAAGAAAATTGCTCTTTCAAAACTGACAACGAGTGAGGAAATATTCGCAGGCTCTATGGCCTACAAGTCTTATCTTGACTACTATATGAATGTTTCCGTTGCAGGAAACGATTCTCCATAGAAAGGAGGTGATCCAGCCGCACCTTCCGATACGGCTACCTTGTTACGACTTCACCCCAATCATCTACCCCACCTTCGGCGGCTGGC
>NZ_JCAIUL010000042.1:0-1231 GCF_059445505.1 Paenibacillus sp. Y301
CGCCCTTGATCGCTTAGAAGGATTTTCAAGAAGATTATTCAGGCGACACATTCAACCAGCTAAGTCTGACGACCCGTTCCCTACGGTCACTTAAGCTGCTTGAACGTCAGGAATGCCAAACGTTAGCAGAAATCATTGCGATATTAAATTAAAGTATATCCAAGGAGGAATATCATGTCTTTGTATGAACAAGGAGATGATCTATATGCAGAGGGTAAGTACAAAGAAGCGTACAGTTGCTTTATACAATCATATACAAACAATTTAGATGTTACAGACTCAATGAATTATTTAGGATGCTGCGAGTTGATGGTCGGAAATTATGAAGCAGCTTTAGATTGGTTTATTAGGCTTAGTGAGATGGAGCCAACTTGGGAACGGCCAATTACAAATATAGGACGTGTATACTTAAAGCAAGGAAGACTTACTGAAGCTTATGAACAATTCAAGCAAGCAATTAAAGTAAACAATCAATCAGAAGATACCTTCTATTATCTTGGCTTATATTTCGAACGTATCAATAATTTAGTACAAGCAAAAAAAGCATATGAAGAATCTCTAGATATTAATAGCGACCGAGAAGAACCAAGATTAAATTATGGACTAGTACTTTGGAAGTTAGATCAACGTAAAGAGGCAATAGTAGAGTTTAACAAGCTTCTTGAACAAAATCCAAATAACAAAGATGCGTTATGGAATCTCGGTTTGATGAATATTGAAGAAAATAATTACTATGTAGCTTTAGAATATTTGGAGAGGCTATTTAACTATAAAGAACTTGATATTGAGTTATATTTTGAACTTAGTAGAATAAATTACAAGCTCAAAAACTTTATTAAGTCATTAAACTTGATAGAAAGAATCCTTGAAATAGAACCCACTAATAAAAAGGCATTAAAACTTAAAGTGATATTAGATGACTGCTTAAGCAACTCATAGAAGGCAATGACATCAGCTAACATAACATTTCTGCGTCGTCGCATGCGCTCCTAGGTCGCCAAGATGATTTTCGGAGAAGTGGATTCAGGCGACACATTCAACCAGCTAAGTCTGACGACCCGTTCCCTACGGTCACTTAAGCTGCTTGAACGTCAGGAATGCCAAACGTTATACGCAACCCCTTTGAGATTGATAACCCAATGAAACCTAGTAACAACAAATAAATAAAGGTGATAGATCAGATTAAATCAAGGATAATAGAAGGAAGAGAAAAATCATAAATGAATGAAAT
>NZ_JCAIUL010000043.1:0-1230 GCF_059445505.1 Paenibacillus sp. Y301
TACTCACTCGTTGTTCAGTTTTCAAAGACCAATTTATTTGTTTTGTTGTTACCAGTTGTTCTCGGCGACAACTTATATATCATAACACGTCCGGTTCGTTTATGCAAGCTTTATTTTCGTTTAAGAATCATTCGAGTTTGGCTTGCCGATTCAATAAAATGTGTTATTTATTGGCCGGACTAATAATATATCACGTGAGACAAATCAATGCAAGTGTTTTTTAGATATATATATATTATGAAATAAAATCAAGGAGATTCGGGCCAGATATACAACACGCAAATTAAGCAACACCGGTTAATGTTGTTCTGCACTCATTTTACTCTGAGGAAATGGAAAGCTTACATTATACCCTATGTATTATTTAAGCATCTATTTCATTTCATTTATACGAGTTGCGCTTAAAACATCAGATACCATCTGCAACTCAAAGGATATGTGTTAGTAGGCTCCTACAACAAGTTATGGTACCCAGGTGACTTACTCCTATGCACTCTCTCACGGACATCTGTAAGGCATTAGTTGGTTCAGAAATTTAATATTCTATTATTTTTTAGCTGATCTATTATCTAAAGAGAACTCTGAGCAGCAAAGAGAATCATAATCAAATGATTTAGGTATTATGACGACCCGGTTCATTCAAATCTTGTTCTTCTTGTTACGAATGTCAGACAAAGATTTCAACCACCTAAAAAAAAGACTACAAGAAATAAGCATTATCTGGACTAAAAACAGTAGTACTAATTGAATATCAGTTACGTTCAGTTCATTCAGACCTTATTCGCAATCATATTCAATACCACGTTGTCGCTTAGCTGGATTTAAATACCCTGATGCGATTGTTCTAGATATGGCCGAGCTATTTGTGAGTAACATATAAGAATGTGAAACAAGTTGTAGTTCAAATGCTGAAGATCTTTAAAGTACCCGGTATAGCGATCGACTTATCGGTAAACTGGGAACCGCTTTTATATAAGACAGTTCATGTAAAATTCATTAAGTAGGATCAGTATGAATGTTTTAAGAATTCCCAGATATATCTTGAAGAATTTACACATATATACCTTATGACCATTGACTTAAAAATCTTTATTAAAACGCAAAGAACCACCATTGATTGAAATCAATAGTGGTTCTTGTGCTTGGCGGCGTCCTACTCTCCCAGGACCCTGCGGTCCAAGTACCATCGGCGCTGGAGGACTTAACGGTCGTGTTCGGGATGGGTACGTG
>NZ_JCAIUL010000044.1:0-1188 GCF_059445505.1 Paenibacillus sp. Y301
TAACGTTGCGCATTCCTGACGTTCAAGCAGCTTAAGTGACCGTAGGGAACGGGTCGATAGACTTAGCTGGTTGAATGTGTCGCTTGAATCTACTTCTCCGATACCCCTCTTGGCGGCCAAGGAGCGTCAGCGACGATGTAGGAATGTTTTGTTAGCAGATGTGCTGACTTCTTCGAGTCACTGCAAAAGTTTTGTAATAGCTTTTAATGGTTTTAAGGTATCACTGTATGTATTGTTTGTTAATGCGATAACTATATTTTGGGAAGGATCTACACAGATATACTGCCCTCCCAAACCCATAGCAAAATAAAAAGATCGGTCTAATGATTCATCTGACACCCACCAATGACGACCGTAATAACCTATGTCTTCATATGTTAAATACTTAGGTTTTGTTGAATTAGATATCCATTCTTCACTAAGTAATTGTCGTTTCCCACAACGCCCCTTGTTTAAATAAAAGTAACCGAATTTTTGCATATCTTGTATAGACATGTGTATCCCGAAACCACCAATATTAACTCCCTGAGGGTCTACATGCCATATGAAATCTTTAATCTTCAAACTAGAGAAGAGATACTTTATTGCGAAATCTTTTGCACTCATTCCAGATACCTTTTGAAGTATTGATAATAACAGATGGCTGCATCCAGAATTATAGTTCATTCGTTCACCGGGTTCGGCGTTTAATGGGCGCTCTAATATATAATTAACCCAGTTGGGACTATGTATCATTTGTGGCCAGCCATTCCATTCCCCCAACTCCGGCCAATCGAAACCCGCACTCATACTCAATAAGTGATCAATTGTAATACATTGTTTCCGGATGTCTTTATCTTGTTGAAGCGTCGGAAAGTAATTAACAATCGGCGTATTAAGATCTGAAATCAATCCCTGCTCGAAAGCAATTCCAATTAAACATGAAGTAACGCTCTTCGTGCATGAGTTAACTTTGTGGAGCTTATCTTTAGATTTATTGTTTCTAAAATATTGAAGCACAATATCTTGACCAAGACTCATCAAACAACTTTCAATTTTTTCTTTTTTTAAAAAACTAACAAATGATTTTATTTTTTCATCATTTATTTGGCTCTCATATGGAAATTCAATCATAAATGGTTTGCTCCTATTAGTTATTTTCAGCATGTCTGCTAACGTTTGGCATTCCTGACGTTCAAGCAGCTTAAG
>NZ_JCAIUL010000045.1:0-1129 GCF_059445505.1 Paenibacillus sp. Y301
TTCCCCGAGTATTTCTCGGTTTTTAAAGACTGGGCCTGCAAACGTTCCTTAGCTACTCTTAAAGAATTCCCTTCTCCGCAGGATCTAAAGTCACTATCCGTAACAGAGGTGATCACAGGATGGAGAGAGCATATGAAGCGAGCCGGTGGCGCGACTGGCATGCAGAAGGCTGCGCAGCTCATCGCTCACGCTAAGAGTAGTATAGGCGACACGACTGCCCTAAATGAAGCGAAGCAGGATTTACAATGGCTATTACAAGAGTTCGAACGGATGGTTGAGATACTAGAGAGAATTGAAAAGGATATACAAGAGTTGTTCAGCGAAATTCCTATGGCTGATCAGCTTCGATCGATTGGCCTAGGCACGATCTGTATTGCAGCCATTCTATCAGGTGCTGGTGATCTTAGACAGTATGCCCATGGACGTCAATTATTGCGTAAGGCAGGTTTAAACCTGGCCGAAAGCACTTCGGGGAAACGCAAGGGACAGATCATGCTTTCTAAACGGGGCGATGCTACGCTGCGAAAATATCTGTATCTGGCCACGCTCCAACTCGTTGGAAATCATCCTATGTTCCGACAGCTGCATGAGAATAATGTCCAGGTCAAACAAATGAAAAAGCAACAATCGGTATTTAAACTGCTTGGAAAACTAGCACGAATCATCATCGGCATTGTTCATAGGGGAGAAGCTTTTTCTCCTGAAAAGGCTGACCCTACCTGCAATCAAGCTGCTTAAAACTGATTAAACGATCACGTATATTGACTCATTCGCAGGATTTTACAAAGAAAGCACGGAGGACCGAGTTCCTGCCCGATAAGGGCTCAGACCCGTCAGCTAAACGTTATCGGTCTCCACGCCTTGGTCAGGTGTAACGAAGGAATGTAAGGGCATAGACCCGTAGAGTCGTGGGATGGTGAACCCCCAAGGAAATTGTGGAGTATGCGTGCAGAAGAATAACACTTGGAGAATTGCTTCATACGTTTCTTCTGTTCCCGCATACCCAAGATTAGTACAACGGTGTCTAATGAGCTTACTCTCCGAACAGCAACTGTATTCCAAGGCGACGAAATCCTGCGAATGAGTGAGTATATATGAGATAAACCCTTAAAACCGAGGGACGGGCAGG
>NZ_JCAIUL010000046.1:0-940 GCF_059445505.1 Paenibacillus sp. Y301
AATGCGCAACGTTATATGAAAGGGACGCAATAGAAATAGCAGGAGGTATATCGATGAAGAAAATCCTTATTACAGGTGCAAATCGTGGTTTGGGCTATGAATTACTAAAAGTTTATATTAATTCAGGAAGCATTGTTTATCCTTTAGTTAGAACTAGAGAATCTGCAGAGCTTTTAATACAAGAGTTCACAATAAATTGTTACCCAATTATTTCAGATTTGAATACAGACGATTCTATATACAAAATCGACAATTCCTTAAAAGAAATAACTACATCAATAGATATTTTAATTAACAACGCTGGGATTTCGGGTAGGGGTAGCTTAATTGAGGAAGTAGACACAGATGAGGTAAATAACTTGTTCAATATTCACTGTCTTGGGCCTATTCGAGCAGTAAAAGGCAGTATAAAGTATTTGCGCAATTCAGAAAGCCCTAAAATAATAAATATATCTTCTAGACTTGGTTCTCTAAGTAGGGTGGCATCAGGTGAATTCAATGGAATGGGATTTTCGTATTCTTACCGAATGGCAAAAGCTGCACAAAACATGTTAACAATCTGCCTTAGTCAAGAGCTAAAAAATGAAAATATTATGGTAAGCGCAGTTCATCCAGGAAGATTGATAACTAGAGGAGGTTCGCCTGACTCAGATACTTATCCTTCAGTTGCAGCCGAAAACATATATAAGTGGATAGGCGAAACTAATATTGAGTCAACCGGAAAATACATGGAACCCAACGTTAAAGAGATTGCTTGGTAGTAGGTCGAAGATGGCGACCCCATCATATAACAAAGCATTTCTACTTCGTCGCTGGCGCTCCTTGGTCGCCAAGAGGGATATCGAAGAAGATTATTCAGGCGACACATTCAACCGGCTAAGTCTGACGACCCGAACCTACGGTCCTTAAGCCGTTTGGACGTCAGAAATGCGCAACGTTA
>NZ_JCAIUL010000047.1:0-928 GCF_059445505.1 Paenibacillus sp. Y301
TGCATCTAACATTCAAATCAAGATTGACGGTGTTGTTATTCCATCCGAGGTGGAACCCGTAATTAGGAACAGTCGTATAATGGTGCCTTTACGTGTTATCAGTGAAAACTTAGGAGCCAATGTCGATTGGTTGGATTCTGAAGTTATCCTCACTAAAAACAATAAGCAGGTAATATTAAACACGCAAAGCAATAACGTAATGAAAAACGGTAAAACGTCTGTGCTTGACGTAAAACCATACATAAATAAAAACCGCACCATGGTTCCACTTCGCTTCCTTTCAGAAACATTTGGCTGTAAGGTCAATTACATTAATTCCACAGTTACTGTTGATTGCGAGGCATTGGTCATAGATGGTGTGAAAGTAATAACATTACAACTGGAGTACCATATGACGATGGGCGGCGTAGTACAGCAAAGTAGCGGTAACGCGTATAACGAAACATTTTATAATACTTTGATAGATAACTTAGGTAGTAAAGTCGAAGCTCCCGCAAATTATTCGTGGATGTATACCTCTGATACTCTTGGATCTTATTATAAAGGTTATCAATATGATTTTTTGAACCTAGAAGGTAATAGCCTGAAACGTTTTGATATTTATAGTTTAATTAAAGATTTTTCAGAAGAAGACTTAGAAGGATACCCAGAAGTTTTAATTCATGACGTTACTGAAAACCAATGGTATTTATTTAGCGATACGGCAATACAAACCATTCATCAGTTAAAAGGTGTGTTCAAAATTATCAGTAATACGATTGTATAGTGTAGAAAATGAAATATATTAATAAAATGTGCTCTTTATAAAGACATAAAATCTTAATAAATAATGACTAAGTAAAATATCTTATTAAGCTATCGGGACACGATAGCTCAATAAAGACACAACGGCAGCTGGTAAGTGGATCGGCTGCCGTTGTTCAGCTAA
>NZ_JCAIUL010000048.1:0-898 GCF_059445505.1 Paenibacillus sp. Y301
GGCTTTCGGCGGATCAGATTCTCACTGATCTTTTCGTTACTTATACCGGCATTCTCACTTGTATAGTGTCCAGCGCTCTTTTCAGTACACCTTCAACCTCTATACAACGCTCCCCTACCCCAGATGCAAAGCATCTAGCCATAGCTTCGGTGGTGTGTTTAGCCCCGTTACATTTTCGGCGCAGAGTCACTCGACCAGTGAGCTATTACGCACTCTTTCAATGGTGGCTGCTTCTAAGCCAACATCCTGGTTGTCTAAGCAACTCCACATCCTTTTCCACTTAACACACACTTTGGGACCTTAGCTGATGGTCTGGGCTGTTTCCCTTTCGACAATGGATCTTAGCACTCACTGTCTGACTCCCGGATATAAGTACATGGCATTCGGAGTTTGACTGAGTTTGGTAACCCTTGCGGGCCCCGCACCCAATCAGTGCTCTACCTCCACGACTCTTCATTCCGAGGCTAGCCCTAAAGCTATTTCGGGGAGAACCAGCTATCTCCGAGTTCGATTGGAATTTCTCCGCTACCCCCACCTCATCCCC
Source organism: Paenibacillus sp. Y301 (assembly GCF_059445505.1). NCBI lineage: Bacteria > Bacillati > Bacillota > Bacilli > Caryophanales > Paenibacillaceae > Paenibacillus > Paenibacillus sp. Y301. The sequence goes on from NZ_JCAIUL010000048.1 coordinate 545, forward strand.
GCATTTTTCAACATGCGTGGGTTCGGGCCTCCAGTGCGTGTTACCGCACCTTCACCCTGGACAGGGGTAGATCACACGGTTTCGGGTCTACGTCCACGTACTAAAATTCGCCCTATTCAGACTCGCTTTCGCTGCGGCTCCGCCTTCTCAGCTTAACCTTGCACGGGAACGTAACTCGCCGGTTCATTCTACAAAAGGCACGCCATCACCCATAAATAGGGCTCTGACTTTTTGTAAGCACACGGTTTCAGGTTCTATTTCACTCCCCTTCCGGGGTGCTTTTCACCTTTCCCTCACGGTACTGTTTCACTATCGGTCGCTAGGGAGTATTTAGCCTTAGCAGATGGTCCTGCT
>NZ_JCAIUL010000049.1:0-773 GCF_059445505.1 Paenibacillus sp. Y301
ACGTTATGTGAAATTACCGAAAATAGGAATTATTAAGCATATACAGGAGGTCACTTTGAAAAAAATATTAGTTATCATTGCTTTATTACTAATCTGTTTATGTACCTATCTCGGATATATATATTTGAGAGAAGATGATTCTAGTAAATCCATTGTAGAAGCTATTGAAAAGGCGAGAGGAGAAGATAATTACGTCAATTACATTATTCATGAGCAGCCAGTTAATAATGGTATGATGGTTTTCTTTTTAAGAAATATCAATGATGGACGAATTCAAGTTTCATCAGAGTTTGTAAAGAAAACTGACCAAGGTTGGAAGTGGGGATATGGAGGATCTTTTGGCGCAACCAATGTTAGATTAGATTTATCACTGGAAGAAGCAAAAGGAGAAGCATTTTATAGTTCTTATTTTCCAAGTACTACAGGAACTGAATTTGACTCGCCATTTCCAATGATTTATGGGGTTATCCTAAATCCTGATATATCCAGACTTGTTGTAAAAGACTATATAACCGGACTTGAGAGACAGACAGATATTGTAGAAATCAATAGGCATTTCAAATTGTTTTATGTATTGATCGATGATGCACAGGGTAAAAAATTCGATATCATTGCATACGATCATGATGGCGGAATTTTACGCACGGAGACAATTGATCAAGGATTACAAGAGCAATCTGGTACAAGCACAGTTAAATGAGGGTATTTCATAGAAGTCGGTAACATCACATAACAATGTTTTTCAGCCTCGTCGCTGACGCTCCTTGGTCGCC
>NZ_JCAIUL010000005.1:0-339685 GCF_059445505.1 Paenibacillus sp. Y301
AATGGTATGGGAAATCCTCAGATTCCCATACCATTGACGTCCGCATTTATATATTTAAAAGATTCATTATTTTAAATTTAATTTTAAATTTGTGATAAAAATCACTAACTATTATATGAGATATGATATATTTGATTTAACTTTAGCATACATACCCTTTTAGGAGATGAAGATATTATGAAGAAAGTATTTATCTTAGGTGGAACTGGATTTCTAGGCTATTACACTACTAATGAGTTGTTGAAAAGAGGGTATAAAGTATCTTCCATATCCCTTCCTCCTTTTCCAGATGAGAACTTATTTCCTGAAGAAGTTGAAACGCTCTTAGGCGATCTTAATACTTATACCGATGAACAAGTCATGGAATTATTAGATGGCGTATACGCTTTTGTCTATGCAGCAGGAGCTGATGAACGAGTCGTTCCACAAGCACCAGCAAGCAAGTTTTTCTATGAAGCTAACGTCCTTCCTGCTCAAAGAATAGCTAGACTAGCGAGAAAAGCGGGCGTGAAAAAGTTTGTCTTGTTTAACTCATATTTTTCACACTTTACCGAACAATGGACGGATCTAGATTTAAAAGAACATAATGCCTATCCGCGTACACGTCTATTGCAAGAGGAAGTTGCGATCATGGAGGGCGAAGATAAGATGGATGTCATGAGTCTTCGTCTCCCATATATATTTGGTGTAATGCCTGGGCGTGCTCCACTATGGACGATGTTCATTGATCGAGTTAAAGGTAAAGATTTGGTTCCTATTCAACAAGGTGGTACAGCAATGGTAACTGCGAAGCAAGTAGCAGAAGCAGCTGTAGGCGCAATTGAATTTGGCCAACATAAAGGCAAGTATGCCATATGTGACACTAATATGAAATACAGCGAGTTCTATCAAATGATTGCCGATGCATTACAACAACCCAACAGCAAAATCCAGGTCGTTCCGCTTGAATCCGTTAAACCAACAATGGAGCAATACGATATTGAAACAGAAGCTTCCGGCAAGGAACATGGTATACATTTGAGCTACATCGCAGAAGTTCAAGACCGTGACGCCTATCTAGATCCAGAAGATACAATGCCTATCCTTCAGTACAAAAAAGATGATATTCGCGCTTGGATCAAGGAAACATTGAGCGCTTGTGTCTAGGCTGGTCAATAATCATATCTATCCCATCTACACACAAGAAAAATTTGATGTCACTTAAGGTAACAAGGGCCCATTACAAGGGCTCTTGTTTTTTTTGAAATTAGATATTCAATTTGGTCTTATACCTAGCTTGGATCGAAGGCAATAACGTAACGATTTGAATGACTAATCCTAAAGTGATATACACCATATGGATAAGCGAAACTGCATTAATCATATAGACTTGTACCGCTATCCAGATAATAATTGCAAATCCACTATACAATGAAAATGTCCAGCTCCAATGACGATCTTTAAAAATATTTATTTTATCAGCCATGCTCCACTCCCATCTTGTTATGAGTGTCATGGATAGCAATAACGGAAAAATACCTAAAACAATAAACAAAATAATACCTGGAATCAAGAAGTCTTGAAAAGGTGACCTTTCTAACAGGCTCGATGGTAATCCCACTGATTCCCCCGTTGGATCAATCATTAAGCGCACACCACCGAATACAGCTCCCACACCTAAAAATAACTGTAAAATAAACAATATCCACGATCGTTCGTGTTTAGATTTCATGATTTAACTTAACTCCCCCCCTTAATTCATTAACTGTCCATCATTCCATTTACTGGTCAATTTGGTCTTATTATATTTCTACAGAACTTCGGAAGAATGTTATAATTGTTACACTCATCACGAAGCGTTTAAAGATATCTCATACGTAAACATTCACATCAATGCGTTAATGCGATAACTTGCTTTATTTTACCTATCGTGCATATAATGATACAAATTTCATGTGAAATACAGACCATGATGGAGACAAGTAATCCACTGCACCCTAACAGGGACGGTACGCCACAGATTGAGAGCGAACCGACAGGAATTGCAAGGATGAAATTCACTCCAGAGTCGACTTCCTGAACGCACCCGGGTTGCAGTAAGGAAGTCCGGCACACGCCGTTATCCGTGTTAAGTGAGAAACCAAAACATTTGGCTGTCTAACGAGGGTGGTACCGCGGAATTTTCCGTCCCTTGCGAGACGGCTTTTTATTATTTTATATGGAGGTTATGGGGAAATGAATGAACAATTAGATCAATTACGAGCAGAACTGAATAAGGTGAATAGTACATTATTGGAGTTATTGAACGAGAGAGCGCGCATTAGTCATGAAATTGGTGTCGTGAAAGAGAAACAAGGTGTGCCTAAGTTTGACCCTATTCGTGAAAAAGAAATGCTAGAACAACTTATTGCTAAGAATCAAGGTCCTTTCGACAATAGCACGATTAAACACTTGTTCAAGGAGATATTCAAAGCTTCCCTTGACGTTCAAGAGAAAGAACATAAGCGTACGTTATTGGTCAGCCGTAAACAACACCAATCTAATACGGTCATCCCTCTAAAAGGGAATACGGTAGTCGGAAATGGCTCTCCCATTATGGTCGCTGGCCCTTGCTCTGTAGAATCTATGGAACAATTACGTACCGTAGCAGCGGCTCTTAAAGCAGCTGGTGTGACGGTCATGCGTGGTGGTGCATTCAAACCCCGCACTTCGCCGTATGATTTCCAAGGACTTGGTATCGACGGATTGAAGATGTTGAAGGAAGTTGGCGATGAGTTCGGTCTTTCAATCATCAGTGAGATTGTCCATCCTGCTCATATGGAGATTGCAGCCGAGACAATTGATGTGATCCAGATTGGTGCTCGTAACATGCAGAACTTCGAGCTATTAAAAGCCGCTGGTGAAGCGAAGATTCCCGTTCTATTGAAACGTGGCCTTGCCGCAACGCTGGATGAATTCATTCATGCTGCAGAATATATTCTATACCATGGTAATTCTCAAGTTATGCTTATCGAACGAGGTATTCGTACGTATGAAAGAGCAACACGTAACACATTAGATATTTCAGCAGTTCCATTGTTGAAGCAAGAGACCCACTTGCCTGTCCTAGTTGATGTGACACACTCTACAGGTCGTAAGGATATATTCCTTCCATGCGCTAAGGCTGCACTAGCTGCTGGTGCCGATGGCATTATGGTTGAGGTGCATCCCGATCCAGCGACAGCTCTATCCGATGCGAATCAACAGCTCGATATTCCACAATTCCACGATTTCTGGAGTGGGCTTCTAGGATCAGGTTTGTTTACTTCTTCGAAATAAAACGAAGAAATCAAATAAGAAATGGATAGAGAAATCAGAATATATCTGAAGTCTCTATCCATTCTTTTTGTACATTAAGAATTACACGACAACCCTATTTGCATATTCTCCTTCGGGAGTCATACACCTATCACTGTTTATAATAATAATTAGTAACCTAGTAAACCCTTAGTCTTCTGGAAAATGTCATTTGCCATCTCCGTATACCGCGTACTACCATTCGCTTCGACCTGTGCCTTATAGCTATCCCACTTATCAAGGCTTTCTTGACCGGTGATGAACTTTAATGTCATTGTCTTCACGTAATCAATAAGCGGCGTTGAGATGAGATTCATCTGTTCTGTTTCCTCAATCGAACCCATGATAGGAGGTGCTAATTTGCGCGGCTCCCGTGTCGTCTGGGTGCGATTCGTATAGTCCTTCTCACCTTCCGACATCTTGGACATCTTCAGTTTGGTGTCACCACCGTATGCAAAGACACCATTAGCAAATCCATAATCTACGTTTAATTGCTTCGTAGCACCCTCATTTAATCCATTGAAATAGATATCCTTATTGAGTACAATGTTATCTTCCGCATCCTTGGTATAGGTTTCCCCTTCTACGCCCCATAAGGATAGTGTCTGGCCTTCATTAGAATACCAGAGCCAGTCGACGAAACGAAGCATCTTGATAAATCCTTCTTCTCCAAGACCGTCAAGCGCGTTCTTGCTGATCATAACGCCGTTCTCTAGACGTGAGGTTTCGTTTTGGAGCTTACCCTTAGGTCCGCCAGGAGCCGTGATCATGTATAGCTCGCTTTTCGGATCTGCCATCTTGGACTTGAAATCTGACATGACCTGGTAGTTACCGTTAATTACGAGGCTATCTCCCTGGAAGAACTTAGCCTTTGCAATATCATCCTCTTGTGTGAAGGATTCAGGATCCATAATTTTATCACTCACGAGTTTATTGAAAAATCCAAGGTATTGCTTGAAGTCGTCCGATGAATCAGCGAAATTAAATTGTTGCTTGTCGTGGTCGTAGACCAGGCCGTTAGCTATTCCCCATCCTCCGGTAACGCCATATTGAATGGCAGCGATATTCAGGGTAGATTCACCCTTCGATTGATCTGAGAAGACATATGGCTTCCCAGTAAATTCTTTCACTTTCATCATAGCAGCAGCGAAATCATCGTAAGTCCAGTTCGCTTGTTGTCCCTCGACGTCTACACCAGCCGCTTCGAATACGTCCTTGCGGATGATATAGGAATATCCGCCGCCCGCAATTTCCCACATTCCTGGAAGGACATAATATTTCCCATCATCCTTCATTTTAGCTTTTAAATCCTCTTCCATGCCCCAATCTTTGATAGCTTTGGTGAAGTTCGGCATGTATTGCACCCAATCACTGACAGCTACAATCTGGCCCGTTGACACAAATGCAGATTCATCATACGTCTTAGGAATAATATATGGCGCATCACCACTGTTCACCAATAGAGACTTTTGATTCTCATATTCTGTTCTAGCCGTGGTCGCCAGATCGAAGGTTACGTTCGTCTTTTCTTGAATAGCACTCCACAGCCGCCAGTCCTTATTATAAGGGTAGTTCTCGTGATCGCTGTACATCATAGAGTAGGTTACTGCTTCATTGGAATGGAACGTCTGTCCTTCCCCAAATTTGTAATCCGTTGCTACAGTCGAACCCTCTTTCGTACCTGTGCTATTCGATGGAGTAGGTGTTCCATTTTTGGAAGCGCCCTCATTTCCAGACGAACTGCATGCTGCTGTCAACGCGACCGTCATTACCAACATCATCATTAGTGTTGCTTTACTGAATCTACTCATAACGTACCTCCCTTTTATTAGCTCCTGTGTTTTTATATAACGAAAAAGGCAGTAGCCCTTCCGATTATATCGGTTACCCTTTTACTGCCCCAATCATCATCCCTTGTACGAAATACTTCTGTACAAAAGGGTATATGCAGATAATGGGCACCGAGGTGAGAACCATAGCTGTCGATTTGACGCTTGCTGCGATTTGGCTAGCTTGCTCCGACGTGGCCCCGACTTCTGCCGGACTGACCGCATTGTCAATAATTTGTTTCAAATATAAAGCGACTGGCCACTTCTCTTTCGACTGTAAATAGAGCGAGGGGCCGAACCAGTTGTTCCACATACCGACCATAACGAATAGCATAATCGTCACTAGGATCGGCTTCGATAAAGGAAGTACAATTCTTATGAATATCCCGAACACACCGAGACCATCGACACGCCCCGCTTCTTCCAATTCGTTAGGTATGCCGGCAAAGAACGTCTTCATCAATATGACATTGAAGGCACTGATCGCCCCCGGGACGACAATAGCCCAGATCGTATCTCGCATGCCCAAAGTCTTCGCGACTAGAATGTAGTTCGGAATGAGACCTCCACCGAAATACATCGTAAACAGAACGAATGGAATAAAGAACTTATTGAGGCGTAATCTATCTTTGGATAGAGGATACGACATTACAGCCGTTGCAGCCACCGCGATAAGCGTACCTACCACGGAATAAACAATCGTATTCCAGTAGTAGCGGAAGAAGTCTGGCTTACTCAATATGACTTCGTATGTTTTGGTCGTGAATTCAACAGGAAAGATTGTCACTTTCCCAGCATAGATAGCGGCTTCAGAACTAAAAGACTGCGCCACGAGATAGATGAATGGATATAATGTGAAGAAGACTATCAACATCATGAATAATCCATTAATCAAATTAAATGCGCTAAAGGTTGAGGTTCGCTTCACCAAAGATCGACTCCTTTCTACCACAAGCTAGATTTCGTAGTTTTCTTCGATACTTCATTTGCGATGGTTACCAATATCAGTCCTATGACGCCTTCGAATAAACCTACCGCCGTCGCATAACTGAAATTGCCTCCTGTGATACCCATTCGGTAGACGTATGTGGAGATGACGTCAGCCGTTTCATAAGTCAGAGGATTATACAGGAGCAATATTTTCTCGAAATTCGAACCTAAGATACTGCCGATATCTAGAATTAAGAGCACCATAATCGTCGGTAAAATACCGGGAATCGTGACATGCATGGCCAATCGGAACCGGCCCGCTCCATCCATTTTCGCTGCTTCATAGAGTGCCGTATTGATGCCAGTCATCGCCGCCAAATATAGAATCGTTCCCCAGCCAAGACTTTGCCAGACGCCGGAGGTGACGTAAATCGTTGGAAACCATTCCGGTAGGGAGATGAAAGAGATCTTATCAAGCCCGATTAAACCCAATACATAGTTGATAGGACCCGTTAAGGAAACTAATTCCTTAACCATCCCAGCTACGATAACCATAGAAATGAAATGGGGAAGGTAAGATACGGTTTGTACAAATTTCTTCCACCTCATTCTTCCTAATTCATTCAGTAGCAGTGCGAATATCAAGGTAATCGGAAATTTAACCAGGAGATAACTTACGCTTAAGCTTAAATCGTTGAAGAAGGCTCTCCAGAACGTCGGATCCTTCATAAACATCTCGAAGTAAGTAAACCCAACCCATTCCGATCCAAAAATATTCGGTCCGCCTCTATACTTCCGGAATGCAATAATGCTTCCGAGCATAGGTACATACTTGAAGATGATGAAGTAGATAACAGGTATAACTAAGAACGAATAAAGTTTCCATTCCTTTCTAACGTGTTTCCAAAGTGAACTTGTACTTACAGCCTTCTCTTGCGCATGAGCTGCCATTCCGTCATCACTTCCTTACGAGAATTTTCCCTAGCAGGACTCGGTTCTAACGTTTTCTGTCTCTCCATCAATGTATTAGAGAAAGCGTCGATCATCAATGTTCAATAACAATAATGATGTACATAAACAAGGAAATCACGAGTGACATTTTGAAACGAATGGGCCCTTTCTAGAATCGGATGACAAAAAAGACGACCTCCAAGCCTTCAGAGGTCATCTGTCTATATATCGTTGATATGCAGTTTGTTTTATTTCTAAGATCCGTTCAATTCCCAATAACTTCAGTTGCTTCACCATGTCGTCGTACACATCGATAGAATTCACACCCAGAATGATTCGAAGTTCCACTTCCTTTACGTACTCATCCACCCCGTCCATCAGTGTAGCTAACTCGCTGGCCTCGTCCGACGTTGGCGTAATCGGTGGCAACAAATAATCTTCATGCTTCGTATTTCGCCATACTTCTATGGCCTGATTTGTTTCTTCGAACTTCCATTCGAGTTGTGAATCGTGTTGTAGCATTGGGAAGTTCGTTTGGTGGGCATATTGAAGCATCGTCTGATCACTAGATAAACCATCGGGATTCGCTACGACCAAATCGGTATACTTCCGTTCACCCTGCTCCATTGTATACGTAATACCTTCGATGCCGAACGTGTTCAGCAGGCTGCCTTCTACCGAATAACCGTAATCTAACCACCGAACCGCTGCTTCTAGGTTTTTCGTCGTGGACTTGATCGCTGCCGAACTGGTACCTGCATAAGCGTTGTCAAGCTGTCCGAACTTCGGGATATCCCCTTTTCGCAACGTTGGATATGGGGCTGCTATATAACGCGCTGTCTGGTTATTGTATAGCATCGTGAGATTATATTTCTCAATGTACGAAAACCAGCCAATGGTTGCTCCGCTTACCCCAGAAGTCATTTTTTTATCCACGGACTCCAAATCTAATACGGCAAAATCTTTATCGATCAACCCTTCCTTATACCATTTAGCCATCGTCTCCAGATATTCCCGATATTTTGGTTCTAGAAAACCGTACTTTACCTTTCCGTCTTCAATATAAAAATTCCCCATAACGCCAAAAGCGCCTGCGAAACCTGCCGTTCGTTCCCCCATGAATAGGGTTCGGAGCGTCAACGGTGCCGTCGCCCCCTTCTTCTCTTTGAATGCCTTCAAAGTCTCGTACCACTCATCCATTGTCGTAGGGATCGGGAGTTCCAACTCGTCAAGCCAATCCTTACGAATGATTGGTCCCCCGTACACCTTACCCACCTCCGAGCGAATGAACGGAAACGCATAATAGATACCACTATCCGTCTTCACCATCTTATCAATCTCGGGGTTTTCTTCTAACACACGCTTGAAATTCGGTGCATACCGATCAATAACGTCATTCAGAGGAAGGATATACCCCTGCTGGATAGCTCGTTCAGGACCTCCGGGAAACTGAAGCCAGTTATTCATAAAGATGTCTGGTAAGTTCCCAGAGGCAAGAAGATAACTGAATTTATTGTCTTGCATGGGGACACCACCGAGATGTCTAATCGCAATGCCTGTTCGTTTCTCATATTCCTCGTCAATCGGTCCCACATTGGGTAGCCCCATATCCGCAAACTCCGTCATTAACGTCAGCTCCGGAACTCCTTGCATGGGATATTCGAACGCATTATCGGAGGTTACAGGAAAGTGTTGTTCTCGAATTGTACTCTCTGACTTTGTCAACGATCGATCTTCCATACTTCTTCGTTCTAAGCATCCAGACGTGAATAAGATTAAGCAGACGAACGCGATTCCGTTCTTCCTTAGAAAGTCCAAATTGTGTACTCCCATCGTCATTAGGCTCCTTTCAAAGACATTCTGTTTCTTCATTTATTACTGGATTGTCTTGTATTTCCCCGGTGTGATCCCTTCATACTTCTTGAATACACGAATAAACGCATGACCACTTGTGAATCCGACCAGACCTGCTGTCTCATCAATACTAGTTCCTTCTAGTAACAGCGCCTTGGCAGCTTCCACACGAGTCTGACTAATATAATCATGTAGCCCCCGCCCTATCTGTTCACGAAACAATCGAGATACATACTGCGGTGTCAATCGGAATTGTTCTCCAATCAGGGATACACTTAAGTTCTTATCGTTGTAATTCTCCTGTACAAAATCCACAATTTTCTCACCGATCCCTACGCTCGTCTGTACATTCTGCTTACTCCGAAGCACAGTGCATATCCGATCAAATATGTCGAGAAGCTCTTGATGGAATTCCATCTTCGTTGAGCATGACAACAGTCGTTTTAATGGTCGCCATTCATCCCAAGCCATACCGGCTTGCTCTTGGTCGGGAATCGTCTTGATTAGCGTAGTCGCTACATCAAACAGGACACACTTCGCAATTTCAGACGACGTTTCCCTCTGGAAAGCTTGTTGTATAACGTTATCGATCATTTGCTTCGCCTTCTCGAATTCATCAGCCTTTAAGTAATTAATTAGAATCATCTGGTCATTTACCGTGAAGAAATAACTACTCTCGCTCGGTTTGATATCCCCGTACCAGATCAATAGCCCTTCCCCTAACAACATACTGAATTCTTGGGCTTCCAAAGCCTGAAGATAGGCCTGATGTACACCATCCAAGCCAGTTTGAAGTTCACTTCCTACCGTCGTAAAGCGAAGCTTATAGCGGACCATAATGAATTCGCAAGCTTGCGCTAAATTTTCCTCGATATCCTCTTTCCATTGCTCCTCACGATCCGGATCGACGTTCACAACCGCTGCGAGTGTTCCGTCTACATCCGTGAAATGTAACGTTAGGCAGTCACCGACCGAATCCGCGACGATATTGGACACGATAAACTGAGACAAGGTTAGATCATGTATCCCACCCTCCTCGCTATCGATATAAAATAACAGAACGGCGAAACGATCAGACGTCCAATACAAATTGTGAGTCTTCGCCAGTTCTGACAACGGAACGTTCCGATCCGCCTGCCCCTTTAACAGCCTCCCTAGGTAGTAATTCTGCAAAACCCTAATCTGTAGAACGTGTTTATTGTTCATATCATCACGCTCTCGAATTGTCGCGAGCACACTTCTCCGAATGAACATATATTCGTCCGTGTCCGGTCCGGTGGCTTGCAAGGGACTCCGGGAAAATACACTCACCAGTTGTTTTACAGGATCATAGTTTTTACGAGCGAAATAATATATGACCACGCCACCGATCACGAAGCAAAGTAAAAGTCCGAGTATATTCATCGTACGAATGCTCCCAGCACGCTCCCAGAAGACCTCGGTTGGAAACACACTGATATACTTCCAACCCGTTGTATCGGACGACTCAATCGTTACTATCGATTCAATTCCTTGAAAGGTGTCAGTAAAGGTGCCCGTCCCGTGCTCGTTCCATTCTTGGTATGACGATAGATTTATGGTAGAATCTTCGGCGTTCTGAAACAGGATTTGGTTATTCGTATCCATGATGAACACTTGACCTTGTTCCACCCAATCGATGTTTGCGAGCATGGTCATCATCTTCTCGGCATTAAGCGGTATGATAAGCGTACCGGCCGAGTCACCCTCTGTTTGTAACTGCAACGACCGAATGTAGGAAGGGGTAGATACGATCTTACCTTGGTTCTCAACTGGAATCGACACATACCTATCAGACTGAGATCGGTTGATCAACTCAAGCCATTCCTTATAAGTGAACGTATCTGTCTGATGTTTCATTTCGTAAAATAGCTGGTCTTTTACATATGTTTCACTCGAGAGTACGGATTGCAGAGGTTTTGAATAGAGGTATATTCCCTTAATAAAATCGTTAGTGGATAGTAACTTGTTCAGTTCTTGTTTCATTCCATATATAGAATAGGCACTTTCATTTGCTGGCGAAGTTAACAATCTCCGTACATCCGGATGTATGGATAGTTGAGTGGCCAATTGCTCCGTCTGAAGTAGCTCTGCGTCTACGATATATCTCACTTGCAACAGCATTGCACTGCTTGCCTTCTCAATCTCGTATTTCACGATTCCCCTAGTCTGGCTGTATATGATGACACTAAGAATAACAGGTATGCATAAAATCACGGCGTACGACACGATCCATCGAAATGCCACACTTCGCATGAAGTTTCTTCTTCCCCAATTCAATTCATTTCCCCCTAAGCCGCTTATCATGATGTTCATTCCTCTAATGCGGTAGTTGTTCAAGAAATTATACTGATTCTATTATGGAAAATAGATTTGAAAGCGTTTACAATAATAAATTTAACAATATTTACCTTAACATTCTATTTAAAAATTAAAGCTTATACTTTAAAAAGTATAGTATTTATGTCGTTTACCACAAATAGAAACGATGCAATAATTAGGCTATGTTAAATTATAATGTTGATATTTGAGCATAAGAAAACCGCCTTATCACGAAGGCGGTTTTCTTAGCTATCATAACCGTTACTTGAATACCAGATAATTAAATTTCACTGACAATTACTCCTGTTTCTCTAACCATTGTTTTACTTTCTTGTACATTTCATTTTGCAAATCCTTTACATTCCCATTATCTTGTTGAGCCAATTTTAAATATTTTGGGGGAAACATTTTTTTTAGAGAGGACTGATACAAATCACCATCTTGTGTTTCTGTGTATTCAATAACAGAATAATTCTCTTCTTTTATACTTAACCGAATTACAGCAGGTAATGAATATCCTGTTTGGACTTCTGATCCAGTGGATTTATTAAATCCTCCATAATAAGACCACATATAAACGCTTATTACCCCATCTGATTCATTCGTGCCGTATACTTTGTGGACTTCAAATTGCTTTTCTGTGTTTTTAAATGAGGATGAGTTTTTTTGAATAATATAATCAGAAATGACTTCATTCATTTCTTCGGTTATATGCTTATCTCCATTTTGTAAGTTAACTTCATTCCCACTACAACCAGCTAATAATAATACTCCAAATAGTAAAATTATAATACTTAATATGAATGTGTTCCTCAAATGCTCCATACCTCCTAATATATTTTTTATAATGCGTAACGTATTAAAGTCTTCTTGTACTGACTGTTAGTTTAACAAGAATAAAAAATCCTAAGTTTGGTATTTGTGTAAGTTACAGTAAAAAGATACGATTTGACTAACATATCTTTCTTATTCGATGTGGTGTTCTCATATTCCTTGCTGACTACATAACGAAACCAAGCTAAATAATGTTTCAAATATTTGGTTGAAAAACCATTAAAAAGGTCTATCCATTTCTTCAATCGGCTGTGATAGCCAGAACGACAGAAGACATTACAAAGACTAGAGCACTTTTGCCAATTAAAACATCCATGGCTGTGGCAGGAGTCATCATTAACTAACGTAAGGTGTTTCGCTCCTTTTCTTCCGCAATCAAGCATGCTTGTACAAAGCTCGTTAACATCGCAAACGAAAAATTCAGAACAAAACCAAATGTTTCATCCGAGGATATGCCTTGGCCTTTATAAAGGAACGCTATGAGTATTGGAAAAACTAACATAATAGAAACGGCATAATTGCGTGAAAACAATTTGTAATCCTTAACAAATATCGCCCGGGCTCGTTTTAATGAGATACTCATAGTAACTCACTTCCTGTCATTTTAATAAAGATATCTCCTAGACTTGGCTCTTTCGTTTCTAATCGATCAATTAACCCTCTTTTCATCCAATCGGCGATTTGATCAGCCGTCCCCTCATCGATCGGGAGCTCATAAGTTTCTCCATTGATTAATTCAACACGAACTACGTTTTCTCGATACTGTCGTTTAAGTTCCTTGGGTGAGCCGATGGTTTGGATTTGTCCCTGATACAATATCGCTACACGGTTACATATCAATTCTGCCTCAGCCATATCATGCGTAGTTAAAAAAATCGTTGTCCCTTTCTCATTTAAGTAGTGTAAACCTTTATAAATATGTGCTGAGTTTACAGGATCTAAAGCCGAAGTAGGTTCATCTAAAAATAATAATTCTGGCTCATGGATAATCGCGCATGCCAACATGACACGCTGACGCATCCCTTTCGATAAGAGATTGACCTTCTTTTTGCGCTCTCCGCTTAAGTTTACAAACTGCAGCACCTTATCGACCGAAGATCTAGGTAGATCATATAACTTACGATACAGATCTAGATTTTCCTCTATTGATAACCTCTCATATAGACCACTGTTATCCGTCAAAATGCCAAAGCGTACCTTCTGTGCAGACTGCTGCATCATCTCCGCTGGCTGATTAAATACACTTGCATATCCACTTGTCGGATTTAACTGCGCAGTTAAAATTTTTATTAATGTTGTTTTTCCTGAACCACTCGGACCTAAGAAACCAAAAATTTCCCCTTTCGGAATTGAAAAAGATACATCTGCTAACGCATCCTTATTTCCAAATCTCTTACGAATACGTTCTACCTGGACAACATCCATTAACACCACTTCCTTAGCATTGATGACTTAAACATATACATATTACCAGCTTCGTGCCATCAAAATCCGCTGAAATGTAGCTGTTATCGCCTGAATGGTACCATCTAAGCTTGATTGGTGCGACATTTCCCCGGAAATGGCATATGCTTACGAAGTTATGTTTGCTTCGCAAATATTTTAAATATTAAGAAGTGTTTTTAATTCCTGCAATTTTGAACGGGATAACGGAACCACAGCATCTCGACCTGTATTTAACCGCAAGTTGTAACTATTCTTCGTCCATGTAATAATCTCTCTTATTTTTTGCAGATTAACGATATAGGATCGATGACATCTAAAAAAGCCGAAATTTATCAACTTCTTCTCAAGCTCGGTCAGGGTCAAAACACAGTCATAATTTTCCCCACCCACATGAACAAGGATCGAACCATCTATACTTTCTATGTAATCGATTTCAGGCGGATTAAATAAAATCACTTTGTCGTTTCGTTTGGTAGAGATCTTCTGCAAGATTATATTGGCCTCATCTTGTTTCTGCACTTCCTGCTTATCCTCTTCGGAGTCCCGAATATCCAATTGATGAAATCCAAATTCGTTCAATCGATAAATTGCATCACAGGAAATAATGGCATCCTCTAAATTCGAAGTTATAACTAAAATCTGCTTCGAAAGGTCATCTAAAATCCGTTTAAAATGACGACGATCTTGTTCTTCCAAGTAAAAATAGGGTTCCTCCAGTACAAGTGTAGGCTGATGCGCAAAAAAGACACGCAGCAATGCCACATACATCCTTTTCGATGGGCTTAGATCCTTTATTTTTACCTTCCGTACTTCTTTTAAAGCAAAATAATCCATTAACAAAGCGACATGCTCATTCCTCTCCGTTACTTTGCTTAGAAAGGTTATGAGCTCTTCTACCGTTAAACGCATATACTCGCCTTGTTGAGCTCGAAATAAATAAAATTGGGAATGATCAACCAATTGTTTCATTAAAAACTGCTTTCGCTTCAAGTCCGTTATAATGCCTATCGATTGGTTCGATGTCATATTTAATTCGAATTTCGGTAGAAATAATTCCCCATCAATATACATTGGTTGAAATTGCATGCCGTCCTCCTGGTAAGTGCCATTATGGATATATAATACAATTATAATGTCAGGATACTTTTTTGTCAGTTTCTATTAAAAAAATAAAACAACATACTGCCCATGAATGATATTAAACAAAGATACGACCGGATTTATTGTACTGCGCCCCGGTCGTATCTATGTTATTTACTATTTATTAATCTCACCGTTATTCCACTTTCAACCACGGATGATCTTTAAACATACGCAAATTTCATTTCATTAATCCACTAGCTTCAGAGAAATACTCACTTTAAATAAGTCGCCATCCGTTTCAATATCAAGACTACCTTCATGAATGTCCACGATTGACTTCGCAATGGCTAACCCGAGTCCAGAACCTTCTGTATGACGCGAAGAATCTCCACGTTTGAAACGTTCGAATAGCTCATCAACATTTTCACTAAGTTCATATTTCGAGACATTCTTAAACGAAAGAATCACTTGATTGTCGAGCTTACGCACTGTAATATAAACGCGCGAGTTCTCAAGCGAATAGTTAAGAACATTTCCAATTAGGTTATCAAAGACACGCCATAACTTTTTCCCGTCGACTAAGGCGTAAACTGGCATATCCGTATACGAAATCCGGAATTGCAGACAGGATTCATTAATAGTGTCATCATATTCCGCAAGTGCTTGTTGTAATAGCTGGACGAGATCCACCTTTTCCATTGTCAACTCCATATTTCCACTGGCCATTTTCGAAACTTCAAATAGATCATCAATCAACACCTTTAACCGCTTGGAGTTTCTGTCAATAATTTCGAGATAGGCTTTCCTGTCCTCATCTGATAAATTCGTCGTTTTTAATAGCTCAGTATACGTAATAATAGAGGTTAGCGGTGTCCTTAGGTCATGACTTACATTTGTAATTAACTCTGTTTTTAGGCGTTCACTCTTTGCCTGTTCGTTCTGCGATTGTTTTACATCTTGCTTTAACATGTTGATATTACTAGCGAGCATGGCTAGAACAGATGTCCCTGATATCTGCATATCCTCACCTAGATTTCCACAAGTCAATTCATTTGTTTTGTTTACAATCCGGTTGAAATACCCGATGTTTTTAATCAACACCACTACTATTGGAAGCCCTATTAACCCAAGCAATAATATATATATAACAAGAAAGATAGGATCTACGATAATCATGATCGATAATAAACCTAACCCAAATACTGCCGCTAATACAATAAACAACTGCATGCCCATGCTTTTATTTATAAAAACGTCTTTCAGACTACGTATTACTTTATTGAACATTGCCTTAATGCTTTGGCATACTTTAGACAGGATTGCCTTTCCCCATACTTTTTTAAGGTTCTTCCTGTCCTTTAATTCTGCAATAAGAAATTTCCCTTGAACAAGGGTAAGAAACCAGAGGACTGATCCCACTACTAAGCAGATTAATATATCCCAGCCGTAAATAAATAGATTGTCAAAGTTATAAAAAATTTGTTCATTAATTAAAACTAGGTAGATCATAGAAACAATTCCTATTGTCGCGAAGATAAATATTCTCAAATCAATGGGAACCTTATTATAATAGGGTCGCCATTTTTCAATTCCAGCAAGATTAACTTTCTCTTTTTTCAAGAGATAGAAACACAGAATAAGGGCGATTACGCTTGTTAAAATATACACCAACCATATAATTTGCATCTGTTTATAGCGTTCATATTCGATCATAACCGGGTTCGATGAAGATAGAGATTTAGATACCGCAATCTGTCCTTCAAAAGGAACAAATGAACTTTCCAGTTCAGTCGGAATGCTATAATAATACATCATAGATTCTCTGGATATAGAATAATTGGTTATAAACAACATGTTGTTGGGAGACATATCGTCTTTCGTTAATTCATCTTGTGAGTTGTTTAGATTTGTATTGACTTTTCCAGTTTCACTATTTTTAAAATAGTAAGAAAAAGCATCTTTGTATTTCATAAATTCCGCACGGTGATCCTCTCGTTCCTTGTTGAACTCATCTATTTTTTGTTCTTTTTCATTTATAACCTTTGTTTTAATAAATTCATCATTCTTGATCCCATTGGTAATATCCTCTATTTTTTTATCTCTTTCCGCTAGATAGATATCCGCTACATCTTGGTCATCCATTTCCATTGCTTGCTGTATAAGAAATTCATACTCATCTTTTATGTTAGTAATTAGATATCCAAACCGATCACGATACTCATTAATTTCGTCTTCAGAGACCACTATCGCTTTTTTCGCTTCCTTTAAATTCATATTGTTTAGCTCGAACATGCTTAAATCCCCGGCGAATCGGTCGAGCTCGTATTGAAACTCAGGAGTGTGGAAATAGTCCTGATGAACGTAATCGTTGCTATTTGTGAAGAAGGATGCGATCCCACTTATGCCAAAACAAAACATAAAAACGCAAGCACCCATGATGATTCTATTTTTCCATTTTGTATCCAATTCCCCATACCACCTTTAAGTATCTTGGATTTTTCGGATCAATTTCAATTTTCTCGCGAATTTTTCTAACGTGGACGGCTACCGTATTTTCTGCGTTATAGCAAGGCTCCTTCCATACACGTTCATAGATTTCATTGATCGAGAATACTCTTCCGGCGTTAGTCATAAGTAATTCAACAATTTTATATTCAATTGGAGTAAGCTTCACGGGGTCTCCATGTACGGTCACTTCTTTTGCTGATTTGTCTAATGTGAGGCCATTTAGATCAATTATTTTTTTAATACCTTCATAAGTACCGAGAGTCACATATCTTCTCAACTGGGATTTCACGCGGGCGACGAGTTCCATTGGATTGAACGGTTTTGTGACATAATCATCCGCTCCCATATGTAGGCCTAATATCTTATCAGCATCCTCACTTTTTGCACTCAAAATAATGATAGGAATGTTTTTCTGCTCCCGAATTTTATATGTAGTGGAAATCCCATCCAACTTGGGCATCATAATATCTAATATAATGAGATGGATTGGGTGTTCATTTATGATTTCTAAAGCTTCAATCCCATCCTTTGCCTTTAACACGGTAACTCCTTCATTTTTCAAGTAAATTTCAATAACATCCCGTATTTCCTTTTCATCATCAACAACAAGTACATAAAAGTGTTCCATTTCCAACCTACCTTCCTGCATTCATCCTTCATTAGCTTAATTATAGACGGAATATATTAACAAAGATTTACGATAATTATGAAGAACTTCTTAATATTCTTATAAATTGCTCAAATAGTTCCGTTTACCTGCTCGTTAAACAAGTAGAAACGGCTGCGCCATCCTTTTCCAAGGGCGGCACAGCCGTTTCAGCGGAACTCTTCCCTCTTCTCACTCATCAGAGGAGAAAAGCATATCGAAATGGTCTAATTTGTTTGACAAAAGATAAAATGGTCATCAGGATTCCAAACATGAATATGGTCAGCAATGTATCCACGCAGCCATAACGCGTCATCAATTCGTCTAAGATAAAAACCTTTAGGAAAATCATCATCTTCCGTTAGTATCTCCGATGCTATTGTGATGGAACCGGAAGGAGCTTGATGTCGCTGTATGGGATTACCCGCAAAACCTTCAGGCTGATCCAGATACTTCAGTCTAAGGTGAGGTCCTAGCTCAAGAGGACACAATTCCAACCCAAGTTCTCTTGCCCTTGTAAAAATCTGAGCCGTAGTAGCTCCGTCCGGAAAACCAAGGGCAACAACGGTTAGTTCAACAGTATGTAGGCTGTACTTTGTATCAGAAGTCGTAAATTTATTGTCAGCTAATAGCCTCTCTCCGAGCTCATTTATCAAGATAGAGTATTGTTGTAAATTCTGATTAAGCTGCAATTTAGTAAGTCCGCCAACCTCTACTGTTCTCATTATAGTTGGGCAATTAGGGTATATTTTCTCTTTTTCGCTACGCATTCGTAGTCACTCCTAACAAATTGGATGTATAGACTGAAAAACCTGAAAAGTAAAAATAAAGTGAAGTCCATAACGCATGGTTGCAATTACATTCCATCTTTACGCGCGAAATGCAATACCGTTGCTCCATTTGGCTTTTGATTCACTTGTTTTGTTGAATGCACTTTATGTCAAGACCGTTTTTCAAATTATTAAATCGTCAGCTATCATGAGCTATGAATTGCCACAATTATAGAAACAGCGGTAGGCGTGGACGAGAAAATAAATTCCTAGACTGCCGCTGTTTAATGGGCTAAGGTGTCCCAATAAGGTTGAATGCCATACATGACTGATCCTTAGAGAGACGGTTTTATCTGGATACCCTTATTTTATATCTTCGCTATGAAAAGAAATCCCGGGAACCGGAGAATATTCTTTCAACTTTTCCTCTTTGACTTGCCAAATGCCTTTAATTAAGTAACCGTATGTCGAATCTGTTTTTGCTGGTTCTAACACAAAATCCAGGGTTTGTTTTATTAGACCTGCCTCTTGCTTCACAATTGCAACTCGTACCGCAATAATAAAATTTTTATCCTGCTTCACGTCTATAAATTGGGTGTCAATTACGGCTGGAAAGATTCCGCCTATTGGGATGGTAATTTCGGGACCAATCACGTCGCTGTCGAAATCTTCGGAACGAAGAGACTTCACTATGTCGAGGTTCCGTGAATCAAAGCCGATGATATATTGCATGATTAGGTCATGAATGGGTTGCCAGTAGATATTCTTCGCTAAATCGTCATCCCATACGTTTTCCTCGGTACTAATTTCAACTGTCTTGGAATCCTTATTCCAATGGACATTAGCCCCAAATGCTTTTGCGATCGTGCTGATCGGTACAAGCACTCGCCCGTTCTCAATTTTAGGCATAACATCCGTGGATACAGGATTACCATTAAGTGCAACATGAATCGAGCTGGATGCGTTTACTACCGTTGCTGCCGAGAGAAGAACTACACCAATAAGTACAGATTTTAAGCATTTCTTGAAATATTTCATAAATAGCTAACATCTCCTACCATCAGATTTTTCTTGCGACGAAAGAGTGAAATAGTTCCCTCAAATAAACAAGTCTTCCCGTTATCTTAATTAGAAAAATGTACAGTATCGTCCGAATAGTCAGTTCCCAGACTCACGCTTTTTCTGCAGAAATAATCAAGAACATCGGTCGACGATTCTCATCTTGCATCATCGAGTCATTCTTTAACAATTCATCTGAAGGCATGGGTTCTTTAACGGCTTTCAATACAAATCCAGCCTCAATTATGTCATTCATATATGTAGAGATGGTTCGGTGATATTTAATAACATTGGGTGCTAAGAATGATGTTGTGCGTACGCCTTCTGATTGATATTGATCTACGGGCCAATGCATACGATTTCCTTGTTCATCATAGTACCAATCTTGTTCATCACGAGAAGTGAAAATAGGATGTTCAACAGAAAAAATGAAAGTCCCACCTGGCTTTAGATAAGCATGTACTTTTGCACAAATGTCTGCGAATGATTCGATATAGTGAAAAGCCAATGAACTGATAACCACATCAAATTGTGCATTTTCAAATTGAATGTCTTCAATAGGTAAGTGTACATATGAAATGGCAGGATCATTTGTTTGTTCGCGAGCCTGTTGAAGCATCCTTTCAGATATATCTACACCTATTACTGAACGTGCTTGTTTCTCGCGCGCAAATAGACAATGCCAACCGTAACCGCAACCTAAATCAAGCACACTTTTATCTCGTAATTCTGGCATTAATCCTTTTAACACATGCCATTCTCCTGCACCTTCAAGTCCATTGATTGAACGGGGCATTTGCTTATATGCAGAAAAGAAATTTGGATCATCGTATTTGTTTTGTTTCATCATCTACATCTCCTTGCTCTTTGAAATCGAATCAATTTAATTCTCTATACTCTTTCCTATTAAAAAAACTCAGGAGTTCAGATTGAAAACTTTGTGCCGTAAAACTAAGCTCACGATTTTTATGAACAATTAGGCCCTACGAAAAACTCATTTTGGAATTAAACGGTAGGATCTTTAGTGTACCCGTCTTAAGTTCGTTGTTGATAGCTATTTCAGGAACTAAAGCATACCCTTTTCCACAGCTTACATATTGTTTTATCATCTCAAGACTTGATAGCTCCAACGCATCTTTAACCATAATCCCGGCATTTCTCAAAACATCTACAGCATTCGTATGATACAAACAAGATGTGCCGCTACTGATAAAAAGTTCATCATTAAGAATCTGGAATCCACCGTTTCTCACTTTCTGAGATATCTCTTCAGATGCAGCAAACACGATGGCTGATCGCTCATTCATACTTTCTTTAGGGGATTGAGTTAAGTGAACATACTGATAAGTATATTTTGAAATATTTAAGTTAGAATATCTTAATAGGTAGCAGAAGATGATCTCGGTTGCCTATTGTTATGGTGCTATCGATTTCTGATTATTCAAACCATTAAAGTCTGTTAGCAAACTATCCCCTGTTCCGTTAGCGTAATAAGTCTCTATTCGGTAAATAGAACTTTATACTCCTGAGGAATAACCGCTATGCTCTGGATAGCTTGTTCCTCGTCTGGGATTAAATTCACAAGTACCATCTCACCATTATCTAATGTGATGACTGTATAGCTTTTAAATTCTGCACCTGCTGAATTGATTCCCTTAATTTTTTCGAATAATCCCTTTGTGGCAGACAGCCTTTTTTCTTCAGTGAATAATGTCTGAAACTGATCGAAGTCATCCATAGACAAGGAGTGTTTCAAAGAGATGGCTGTAGCATTCGGTGTACCTTGGGATGAAGAGCAGGAGACAAGCAAAGCAATCATCAAACTAAAAGTAAGAACTGAAAATATCTTTTTGATCCGTTTATTTTGTTTTAACATTTTTATTAAACACCACCATTTTATAGGAACGACAAATTTTTAGCTTTTCAATTATTCATTTCTTCCTAAAAATTAAATAAGAAAAATAAATCACTCCCCCAACACCCAAAATCATTGATATACCAAACAATATCCATACTATTACCACAACAGTATCACTAAGACCGTTACCTACTGGGCCAACTTTTGGTTCAATAAAATCAATCAGTTTCCATATACCATATAAAATGAGAAATATTGAGGCGAACAATCCAACAAAGGTTTTCTGTTTAATGTTACTAACCCCCTCACTACTGTACTGTTAACGAAGTAACTCAATCATTAGCTTAATAAACAAATAATACCATATATTCGAACTACCCTCCCATTAGTTAAACAAAGACAGCGGATCCAGTGACCTGCTGCCTTTGTGTCTTTATTAAGCTATCGTGTCCCGTCGTATTATGAGGTTAGCCAGTATTTACTGGTTGACCTCATTTAGTCTGTACATGGATGAGAGCAAAACTCCATAACACTAATATGGAAACACCGGTCACCGGCGTTTGTTTTACACCCTAATCTCTAAGCTCTCACTCATCATCAGAGAACAGCATATCGAAATACCGTTCACGATGATTCAGGAAATCTCGGGTCAAGCTATAATGTTCCGTATCTTCGTATTCTATTGGGTCTATTGATGACTCTGAGAAATGTAGGATTTGAGCATGAGGATATGCCATGAGCATTGGAGAATGCGTCGCAATAATGAACTGCGCTTGTCCACTTTGTTCCATCTCCCATATCAATCTCATAAAGGATAGCTGGCTCTGTGGAGATAACGCCGACTCTGGTTCATCTAATAAATACAGCCCCTTTTTATCTAATCGATTGTTAAAAAAGGTTAAAAAGGCTTGTCCATGTGACCGTTCATTCAAGGATTTCCCACCATACGGGCCATAAGCAGAACTCCCCACATCGGGATCATCTGCTAACTCATCGATATAATTCGCGAATGCATCAAACGTCTCCGCTCGAAAATAAAACCCATGATTCACTTTAGGCATCCAACTTAATTTCATAATCGATGCAAGCGAGGTATTATCTTTCTCTTTCTGAATGACCAGATCTTTTCCCCCAATGATACTAAATCCACAACTGAGTCCGATCGATTCCAATAAAGTAGATTTACCCGAACCATTCTCTCCAGTTAGAAAGGTCACATTGCTCTCTAACTGTAAGGTGTTTAAACTACGCAGTGCAGGGATTTGAAATGGAAATTGATGTTCATCTTCACGAGACAAACTATCCCAATTTAGACTAATCCTCTTTAGAAAAGACATAGGGTCTCCTTTCGGTTGCGTTCAATACTTTAAGAATACCAAATTTATTGATTTATTTGTAAAAGGAATCCACTCTAAGTTCAGACTCCTATTTTCTCTGAAATGGCATCCACCAATTCATTTGTCCAAGAAGAGACATCAATGAAGGAACAAGGACCAATCGAATGATGGTGGCATCCATAAATATCGCTGCTGCAATTCCGATACCTAGTTGCTTTACCCCTACGACATCTGCGAAGGCAAAGGGTAAGGTGACCGCAATCATAATTGCAGCTGCCGATGTGATAATCCGTCCTGTTGTAGATAACCCAGAAGTGACAGCTTCCATGTGATCACCTGTACGTTCATAGACTTCAGACATGCGAGATAAGAGGAACACTCCGTAATCCATACTAATTCCAAATACCATACCAAATACAAACACAGGGATCATTATCGCAATCGCATTAGGCTCTAATCCCAATCTCCCTTTTTCAAAAATAAAGGTTAATATACCGAACGAAGCACCTAGACTCAGTAGATTCATAACGATCGCTTTAATTGGAATCAGAATAGATCGGAATGCAAGGCATAACACAATAAAATTAGTCACACCAATGAATAATAGGATAGAACCGATATGCCTCGAAATTTCATCAAATATCTCCTGTTGATACTTCGCCTCTCCCCCAACGACCAATGGTAGTTCCGCAGAAGCTCCCTTCGCTTCCAAATCCCGTAACCAATCCGAAGCTACTTTCGAACCAGCGGTACCTTGTATTGTCAACCGCAAGAGCATTTTATTATCCCTGATCGCAGATTGTAATTCTGGCTCCATCTTCGTCATAAAAGTTGGATTCTGAAGCATACGAAGTAACTGTTGCTCGGTCAACAATGGAAACTGATCAAATATGGATTCTATGCTGATCACCCCTGGATCTTGTTTCAACCGTTGCACCCATTGGTACGCGTCAATCCAATCTTGAGATGTGAATATAGCATTTCTTCCTTCCGCAATTATAACAACCTCGGAGCTAGAATCTGAGGTGAAGTGATCTTTGTAAAGCTCTGCTGCTATCCGTGATTCATATCCCTTTGGAAGTGAATTATCATCAGGTATGCTAATCACCATATGGCGTAATGGTAAAAGACAGCTAAGTAACACGATCGATGCGACAAGTACGGATATGACAGGTCTTTTCATAATCATACGTGACCAGCGATCCCAGAAGCCTAAAGATTGTAACTTAGCATGGTGATGCTGGTTTTCCTGAGTTCTATGAAATGTGTCGGCTTGTTGAGATTTCTGTCTGTTGGGGACTATAGGTCTGGCAGCTATATATGGAGCTACTATACTAAGTAGCGCTGGAAGCAACGTTAAGTTAAGTAAGAGGGATATGATTAGAACAACCATGGCACCTAAGGCAACCGTTATGAACAGAGGTAATTGAATAAACTGAATCGCCATTAAGCCAAGTATTACACATGCTGCTGAGAATACTACAGCTCGTCCCGCCGTGCTCATCGATATAATTAACGACTCTTCTATATTTCTTCCGGGGAGTTCCTCCTGAAACCGACTAATAATCACAAGCGCAAAATCAATGCTCAACGCTAACCCTACCATCGGAATCACACTTAATACAAAATTAGATAATTCCATTACCGTACCGACCAACGTCATGATACCAAGGGTACCTGTTACTCCAATAATTCCTATGATAAGCGGAAGTATGGCAAAGGTAATACCTCTGAACGCAAATATTAATATTAAAAAGGCTATGGGTAAACCGATTAGCTCAGCTGTCTTCAATCCGTGACGACTTGCTTGATTCACATCCATTTGGATAACCGATTTGCCTGTCACACCCACTGAAATGTGCGAAAACTTAGGTAGGCGTTCTCTAATCTGTTCTAGCACCGGTCCGATCTCATAGGCATGTTGACGAAATCCAAGAAGTGCATACGCCACATTACCATGGAACATTCCTTCTCGATCAAGCGGAGAAATGTGTAGAGATAGTCCCTCAATCTCCTGCATACTCATTAGAACACTCTCTATGTATCGATGATACTGCTGCTTGGTTACAGATGGTTCTTTTTCAAAAACTAACATAATGGGCTCATTGGGAATTCCAAAATCGGATGATAATACTTCCTGTACGCGTGTAAAGCTCCCATCTGACACAAGACCGTGATCCTTAAGTACAGTTGGTAGCTTCAACGCATACGTACCAAACACGACAAAAAATGCCGTCCACAATACGATGATCCATATCGGAAACCGATAGGAAAGTTTAGCAAGCATACGATACACCATGATACAGCTCTCCTAAACAATAATAGCTAACCTTTATACGGTTTCAATCGTGTGGCTTTCACTAGAAACTTTCCAAGGGGTGGCCATAGCCTTACTGCACTTGGAAACCACCTTGTCAATTGGGGTATGGAACATAAGTTGTGTGCAAGCCTTCCACGTCTGATAAGACCTCCAAATTCATGATTCATCTCTTGTGTGTAATCCTCTTGCCATTGAGAGAGGGATATCTCCCCACGTAGATACCGATCAGCGAGAGCACTACATAGAAAAGAAGATCGCAGGGCAATCGACATGCCATCTCCACAGAGCGGTGGGATCACGACGGCTGCATCCCCTAGATGTGGAATGACATGCCACGCTAGCGGACGAAGAGATAGATGTACGGGAGCGATAGATACTTGTGTCCCCTCAATTGGAACAGCATGTCTCATTCTCTCTACTAATTGTGTATTCTCTCTTGAAACCGATTCAAGAATCGCAGGTACGGTTGTCCCCGAACCTTTAACCACTTCTTTATCCAGTAACGCAGCCACGTTCGAGTAACCATTCTCGACAGGAGAAATCCCAACATATCCGCCCTTCACGAAAAATAGTTCCGTAACAAGTTCATGATCCATGCCTGAATAATGTGATTTAATCCCGACATAAGAAGCCATACTCGAATCTGTTGTATTCGATTTATACGGTTCCACGAACATACTAGCGTGGCGATGAGATCCCCATGCTGCATACACGGTGCGTGCTTGAATGACCTCCACTTCACCTCGTTGTTTGATCTTTACCTCGTACCCTTCACCATGTTGCTTGACGGAAATGACATGCATACCCGTCCGTACGATAACGCCTGCTTGAATGATAGCTTCGTGAAGTGCAGCATCAAGTTTGTAGCGACTTATTCCCCAAGCTGTTCCTGGTAGTGGAACTTCTACTGAACTTCCACGTTCAAATATTAATCTCGCTTTGGATATCAACTGAGGTTGTAACGATTCCATAACATCACCCAGTCCAAGCTTACTTAACATCTCTTGAGATTCCGGAGATAGAAATTCACCACAGGGTTTATGGCGAGGAAATACTTGCCTGTCTAATAATGTGGTTCTCCAACCCAGATCTGCTAGTTGTTTGGCAAGACTGCACCCAGCAATTCCACCACCAATCACGACCGCATCCATTATTTGTCCCATGGCGCTGAACCTCCATCTTCTCCTTGAGAAGGGTGCTGTGGAATGACAACCGCATAACGGAATAAAGGTCTCCATGAGTAACGAAGTTGCGGGATTCTTAAAGCTTCTCTTAGCGCAACCCAATCCGTAGCACGAAACCCTTTGGCCACAGACAATGTTGCATCATGTCTAATATAACGATTAGTAGATACCACACGGCTGACAATCCAAACAGCGATCCACGCAATCCATTGTCTATGAATATCATTGATGACAACACCGATCTTCGACGCTTTATGCATATAGGTCACGATTCTGTTAAGCTCATCTCCCGTAAAATGATGAACAAATTGCGATCCACTCACGATATCCACACTTGCTTCAGGTATGTCTTTCACATCCACTAATCGTACACTTACACGTGGTTCATCGTGAAAGAATTGGCGTGCCTCTTCACAGGCTTCCTCTGTGACATCTGCTAGCTGGATCGTAATATCAATGCCTCTCTTATCCGCCCACTTCAGAACACGCCTATTTACATCTCCAGAACCCGCTCCCACATCAAGGATAGATAGTTGTTTCGGACGTCCTGCCAGAATCCACAAGCGTTCGATACCATAAATAGTAGGACTAGAAGCAACAAATATTTGATTCAATAGCCTTAGATCTCGTAGTGCTTCGTGAAGGTCAGTTCCGCCCATACTGAAATCATCCATTAATTCAGGCTCTTCGGCTCTCTTCTGCAACTTTTTAAGAATGAACATGATCGATAACCCGTTCTTGCAGAATGGTAGAAGGAAGGTACATAAACTTAATTAGTTCTGCTGTTAATCCAGGTCCAAAAGCTAAGGCTACACCACTTGATGATTCTACTTTATGAGCTAGAAGATCTTCACGCATTGCTTTTAGAACAAACAGAATGGTGGCTGAAGATAAATTACCATAATCATGTAAAATACTTCGACTAGAATGAACCTGAGTATCAGTTAATTGGAACATCTGTTGAACGACATCAATTATACCTCTACCACCAGGGTGAATGGCCCATAAACTAGGAGCCTCTTCTCCATCTAAGAGTGCATCCATTTCCGCAGTCAGATAACGTCCTAACAATTTGGGGATATTTGTAGACAGATAGAGATCGAATCCATAATTGCCGACTTCCCATATCATTTCCTCACTACATTCAGGCAAAAGAATAGAATGGCCCTCACCTAATTGAAACAGGCCTTTACTGTTCGTATTTGCGCTACCGATCACGCATGCTGATGCCCCGTCGCCGAAGAATGATGCACCAAACAAAGCCTCACGGTCGCTCGAAGGTTGGAAATGAAGTGTACATAACTCCACGCAGACAATGAGTATATGTCTACTTGATTGCCCCTCCATCAACGTCCTGGCTAATTGAATTGCCTTCAACCCAGCAGCACATCCTTGAAAAGTTAATGGAATCCGATTCACATGTGGAGATAATCCCATTTCCTTCACAAGAACAGCATCCAGTCCCGGAAGAAATTGCCCTGTACAACTCACCGTTATCAGATGCGTGATCTGTGAAGCCTCAATCTCACCATCAAGTAGGGCGCCTTTCGCTGCTTGTATCGCTAAGGGAATAGATTCTCTTTTATAAATTTCCATGCGTTCTGCGGTAGAAGGAACATCTTGAAGTCCCTTAGATGGCAGATAACGATTCGTTGAACCTTTGGCGACGAGGTTAGGTTCACACGTATATCGGGTCGCTACACCACATTGTTTAAAGATTCTTCTAGCCCACCGTACAGAATTGGGGGAGTCCTGTAAGGCTTCCTCTAGTTTATCTAGCACCTCACCTTGTTCAATTCGGTATGTAGGGAGTGCAGTACCTATGCCTAATATAGAAATGTTAGGAGACATTGTATCCATCATGAGTTCATCAACTCCTTGTCCAAGGTTTGCTTAAATATGGCGTTATGGAACAAGTTTATTCGTGAAATAGCTTGTATATGCCTGATTCTATGGGGATCAACAATCTAGTGTATCCGCTGAACGCATTACTCTATGTCCCTTCCCCTTTACATCCTCAGCTGTTAACGGTAACTTTATATATTGAGAAGTCTAATCGTAACGGTACGTATTAGATAATAAATACGCGAGTGAGGGGATAACTTTGAAGCAAGATAACAGGATTGAAACAGTCAAGAATGCTGAGAAGCCTCTTGATTCAGAGAAACGCATACTGATTATGACCGCTGTCGAGGCAGAGAGAGACGCTGTCCTTCGTGGTATTCATGGATCTAATCAATTTGATGTTCGAATCGCAGGCGTTGGTTCTCCCGTTGCTGCTGCAAATACAGCAACTGCACTCGCCTTAGGCGATTATAGCCTAGTGATTAGCGCTGGTATTGGTGGAGGATTTGTTGGACAAGCAGAACTTGGCTCTATTGTGGTCGGAAGTCACATTGTAGCCGCAGATCTGGGAGCAGAGACTTCTGAAGGCTTCTGCAGCGTAGATGAACTAGGCTTTGGATCTTCCCGTGTTTCTGTTGAATCCAACCTTGTATCACTAGTAACGAATGCATTGCAACGTGCTGGTCTTTCCGTTCATACAGGTCCCATTCTTACCGTGTCTACAGTGACAGGTTCATCGGAGAGTGCGATGATGTTGGACAAGCGTATACCCGGAGCTACTGCAGAAGCGATGGAAGGTTATGGTGTAGCTGTTGCAGCCCAGATCTATAACATCCCCGTTCTTGAAATTCGGACGATATCTAATGCTGTGGGTCCAAGGGATCGAGCAGCATGGAAGATGAAAGAAGCTTTCGAAGCGCTTGAAGCAGCGAGCACAATACTACTGGAGGTACTAACATGAAGATTACTTTTTCTCCGTGTCCTAATGACACGTTCATATACCATGCCTGGGTCCATGGTTTAATCCCTGGTGCACCAGAATTAGAAGTTACATACGCGGATATTGATATTACGAATACGTTATCTCAAGGAGCTGATGGTCCTGATATTCTCAAAATATCCTATGGTGCTTTACCTTGGGTATCCGATGAATATGCATTACTACCGTGTGGTGGTGCTCTCGGACGGGGTTGCGGTCCATTAGTTCTCACATCCGGTAGAGATAAGATTACGAGTGATCCCGCATCTCTCTCCGGTCGTCGTGTTGCTGTTCCTAGCGAACGCTCTACCGCCTATTTATTGTTTCGTTTATGGGCAGCACAGAACATTCCAGGTGGAATAGGTGAAATTATAGTCATGCCTTTTGACCAGATCATGCCTGCCGTACGTGATGGCCTCATTGATGCTGGACTCGTCATTCATGAAGCTCGTTTTACCTACCCCGATTATGGTTTGTCGTTAATGACCGACTTAGGAAGTTGGTGGGAAGAAGATACTGGCTTACCCATCCCTTTGGGAGCTATTATCGCTCGTAAATCATTAGATTTAAATCAGATTACGACTTGGATTCGTGAATCTGTCGAATATGCGTGGGCTCATCCAGAAGCTTCCCAGGAATATGTCCTCCATCACTCCCAAGAATTGTCTCCCGAAGTCGTTCAAGCGCATATTGATTTATATGTAAACGAGTTTAGTGCCAATCTTGGTAATGATGGTTACGGTGCCATTAAGGCACTACTTCACCGGGCTTCTAAAGAAGGCATTATCCCTGCTATGGATATCGATGCTATTCTCTGGAAGAGCTAGTAGCCTTTAAGGATCAGGAAATATAATTACACATGTAATTATAAAAAGATCGCAACGCTTATACCCTGTATGGGTACATACTTTGCGATCCTTTTTTACAGGTATCTTTTCTTGATGCACTTAATATATACTAACTAAGATTACTATAATTCATGTTAGGAGTGATGGTTTATTATGGCTATATTAAGAGATCATTTAAATAATCGTAAACTTTTAGATTTTCAAATAACTAAACGAAACAAAAACTTAGATCAAGGATGCAATATACTTGTTACTATCACTGATCCCCAATTCGAAAACGATGTTGCAGTTGATTTTGGCTGGACAAACCAAACATTAAGTAGTTTTATCAAGATGTTAGATAATTTTCCAATGGAACTTTATAATGGGTATTTCTCGCATTACGACGAATCTTTCGAGTGGAAATGGTATTATGAACAAACAACCGACCTCTATCTGATTATTATTTTTCTTTCAGGTTGGATTCCGAATTTCAAGGTGTCTCTAGATGATCTAAAAAATTTTAGTGCTCAAATCCTTATTGATATTGAGCATGCGCCTGAATATTATAAGTGAATTTAGGTTTTGCTTTCCTGCCCCGCTTGGCATTCCTCGCATAACCCATATACTTCGAAGCGATGATTCATGATTTTAAAAGAACCCGGTAATTTCAAAGACTGCTCCATAGGGCAATAATCGAACGTTAGTGTTTTCTCACAATTCACACAGATGAGATGATGGTGATGATGTGTTGAACAGCTGGCTTTAAATTTCAAACCGCCCTCCATTGAATAATATTGCTCCAATGCGCCCATTTCGCTCAGTAAGCGTAAATTACGATACACCGTATCAAAACTAACACTCGGATAAGGGATCGTCATCTGATCATATACCTCTTTGGGAGATAAATAGCCATTCGCTTCCGTAAATATTTCTGCTAATTTCTTACGTTGTTCTGTAATCCGCCAACCGCTTGTAGTCATTACATGAATCATTTCTTGAACTCTCGATGACTTATTATCCTCGTGTACTGCCATGCACATCGTTCCTTTCCAAGTTGTACCGATATGTTGATTGCATCGTTATTATATGTTGTCATTCCTTTAACTCCTGTAACTTCAAACCAAGTATCCTCTAGTTTGCTGAATCCGATTCTACCATTATACCATATGGAGCGTTACTGCTGAACAACACTGCATACCATGTCAAGATATGACGAGTTGTATTACAGATTTCATGGATTTTATTCATACAAAAAAACGAACAGCCTATAGTAGCCGCTGCTCGTTTACTCACTTCAAGAGAGCCCCTACCGAGTATCAATTTTTCAATAAACCTCGTATTGGCGTCATTCCCACATTTCCATCCATTTCGTTAAATTATCTATTACCGCTTGAAGCTGTAATTCCGGTG
Source organism: Paenibacillus sp. Y301 (assembly GCF_059445505.1). NCBI lineage: Bacteria > Bacillati > Bacillota > Bacilli > Caryophanales > Paenibacillaceae > Paenibacillus > Paenibacillus sp. Y301. The sequence continues at coordinate 31,329 of NZ_JCAIUL010000005.1, forward strand.
TAATCCCTGCAGGATTATCTCCCTGTTGATCGCCATAACTCCCGAATTGGGCATGGTCAGCACCTTCGATCACGACATATTCTGATGATTCCGGAAGGTACTGTTTAGCAGATTCATACGCATCCTTTTTCAAGACGCCATCATCCGATCCTGTCAACGATATCACAGGTACATCCGTTTCGAGTAAGCTCCCTTTTGAATCAGGATAGGCTGCTAGAAAGAATACTCCCTCGATCTGGTCTCGATGTGCTGATGCGTAACGCGATGCCATAACGCCACCTAGTGAATGACCTCCGATGACAAACCTTTCCTTCGAATCCATGTTGAGTATAGCATCCGCTCGATCTCCTCCAAGTACAGCGAGATTCAATGGCATTTTTACAATATAAGTCCGATGACCCTGGGAGGCAAGTTCCTTAGCCATAGGTGCATAACTCTCAGGTTTAACTAATCCACCAGGATAAAAAATGACGCTAGACCCCTCCGATTTCTTTGGATCGAACTGAATCCACTTACTCTGTTCAGACACCGTAATTCCATTGCCACCCTTCATCGCCTCAAGTGCTCGTGCATCCGGAGCGTAAGGTTTCAGATAGACTGCCATCCCAATACCAATCAAGATCACAATGAGGATTAGCAGCTTCCACCAGCGAAAACGAAACCATTTTTTCATAGGACTGATCTCCTTTTTTACACGATTTCTACTCTTTACTTTTCCCATAGAAAACGAACATCCCCATGATGAGACACCCGCTCATTGGTTCACATTAAGAGAATCTTTTCCGATAACCACATTTTCTACATAACTCCTCTACAACTTCTCTTCTTGAGAATCCATTGTAAAGGTTATTCGCCCGTTCACTCTCCACAATATCTGAGAATGGTGTCTGATTGATGTTCCCTAAATTAATGACACCTTCACCGTCAAGACAACAAGGAATGACCGTTCCGTCTACAAGGATGCCTGCTTGATTACGAAGCCCATGACAGAATCCTTTACCCTCGTCTTCCTCTTCCTTCAAATCTGGCCACTTAAATTCATGATCTTGATTGAGATAGATCTGTTTCGCAATCTTCACGCCACTACCGGGAACGACCTTTTCTTCTATTTTATAATCTAGATCAAATTCCTGCTCAATCCATGCTAAGATTTGCCGATTTCGATGACGTTCAGCATTAGTTATGTTGTCTTCTGTCAAATTCCACAATCGAAGTGATACCAGAACATCTGATTTCTCCACGGCTTCTTTAGCAAAAGTAAGAACCGAAGATACGTACCCTTCCTTATCCGTTGAACCCTCGTGACCATCAAAACTATGTAACGAGAAATTCAACTGTCGTAAGGCGGGTTTCATCATGATTTTATGCTTTGCCTTATGTAGAAGTGTGCCATTCGTCGTAATATTAACCTTAAATCCTCTCTCGTGGCTTAGATCCAATAGTTGATCGATTTTGGGATGAAGAAGCGGCTCACCCTTCACATGGAAATAGATATAATCCGTATGTGGCTTGATCTCGTCAAGTATCTTGGTGAAATCTTCAATCTTTATGAAGTTCGCTTGTCGCTTCGTCTGTGGACAAAAGGAACATGCCAAGTTGCATACACTTGTTATCTCGATATAGAATTTCTTGAATTTTTTCATAATAAAGATGCTCCGTCCTATTCTGTAAGTAACACGAATAATGCCAGCAGTAACGAAGAACTTATCGCTAAGTATAGTTACTCTAGTATTTCTTATACATACCAATAGATCTTGGTTGAGTGTATTCGAAGCCAAATTTCTTATACAAATGATCAGCGGGAACGTCAGCTATTAGACTCACATAGGAGTCTTTAAATGCATTCTTGTCTAGATAATCCATGATATGCGACATAATCACTTTTCCTAGTCCCTTGCCTTGATGTGTCGGATCTACCGCAATATCTACAATTTGATAGAAGCACCCTCCATCACCGACCACTCTTCCCATGCCAATGAGTTGATGGGAGTCTCTCAAAGTAACAGTAAAGATTGCATTGTTCAGAGCTATAGCAGCTCCCACTTCGTCTCTAGGGCTCATTCCTGCTCTCACTCTTAAAGCATTGTATTCCTTAGGTAACGGCGGTTTATATGATATATCGATTGTGGGATCCATGTCATAACTCCTCATTAAATATCACTATCCGCAGGTTCTTCATTCGCCATAACTTCCGGTAAAGGTGCATACAAATCTGATGTGCTCTTAAACCATTGAAATAAGTGCATCACGATGACTTTACATATGGCGTAACCAGGTACTGCTAATATAATTCCAAGAACTCCGAATAGTTTACCTGCTACGAGAATAACAAAAATAATGGTAATAGGATGAATACTCAACGTCTTACCCATAATTTGTGGTGATATAAATTTCCCTTCAATCAATTGTACAATCGTCCATACGATAACCATCTTGAGAAGCATGATCGGTGATGTTACTAAAGCAATAATAATGGCAGGTGCAATGGCAATCGTAGGGCCCAGATACGGAACCATACTTGTACAAGCTGCAATGATTGCAAGTACCACAGGATAATCTAGACCGATGATAAGATAACCGATATAGAGTAAGCCCCCAATACAAACACTCACGATAATCTGACCACGAATATATGAACTGATTTGATGACCAATTTCTCCTAATACTTTTAATGTTCCTGGACGAGCCTTCGTTGGAAGAATCTTCAGAAGATACGGAGGAAGTTTCTTTCCATCCTTCAATAAATACACCAAAATGAAAGGTGCAATAATAAAGGCTAGAATAAATTCTGTTACAGCACCTACTACAGTACCAATCCCTTTAAATGTATTGTTAAAAACCGATGAAGCTCTAGTAGAAATCTCACCCATCAGATCGGGTGCATTAAACCCAAGATTCTGCTGAATCTGAGAGAATAGGTCGCTACCTATCCAATTCTCGAATAACAGCTGCGCTTCCTCACTGTATACTGGAAGATTCTCAATAAACTCCGTTACTTGATTGCGAACCACTGGAATGATTTCGACAATGAGAACCGTTAATAATCCAATAATGACTGCGTACAGGATAAGGATCGAATAACCACGTCCAATCTTTCGTCGTTCCATGAAATCAATCAGTGGGTTAAACAAATAATAAGCCACAGTAGCTAATATGATGGGTATAGAAATTGTACTGAGAATAATTTTGATAGGTGTGAAAATGTAAGAAATCTTACTAAACACCATAATAATTAATCCAATTAGTAGAACAACGACTAGAAACAGTAATTTTTTTTGTTTGAGCAATAGTTGAGAGCGTCTCATCATCTCTGCCGCCGTTTGTCGCATTAGCTATCAGTCCCTTTATTAGTTAATAGATATTATAATCATTATAACTTATTAAGCCCATGGGATTCCATTCGCACGAATACCTAGTCATGGAGCCATTCGTAGATCTTTCGTGAACCATAAATGATAACTCACAAGACTCAAGATAATACTTGTAATCGCTGCTGATGTTCTTATATCCCTCCAGTTGGATACATCAATGCTCACTGTATTTATATTTATACATACTATCACATTCATTAAACATCATTTTAAGACAGCAGCAAGATTATTTATTACAAATTATTCCTTCATGTTTAATTGATAGGTAGCTGGTCGACTTGCAAATAGTGAATAAATACGACATTTGGATTACAATAATAAAAGATACCAACTCCGAATTGAGGTTTAATCCAATGTTCTCAAGCAAGCGTTTATATCAACTTATGCTAATCGTTTCCATCCTTTTCATCATTTTTGTATTGTATAAAAATTTCATTCACGATCCCCAAGCTATTGATTTTCTAAGCCATAAAGTTGGACTTGGCCGTCCTTTACCCATCCCACTTTGGTTAAATATCATGTATATCCATGTAGTTGTTGCTTGTATAGCTATGGTATCAGGAGCAATCAATTTTTCTAATCGAATGTTGAGTAAATATCGTAAGTTCCATCGACTCAATGGTTATGTATATGTTATATCCGTCCTTCTTGTTGTCTTAACCTCTGGCTACATGGCACCTTATTCAACCGGCGGGAAACTGAATAGCGTCGCATTCAATACACTAAATATCATTTGGCCGGTAATGACTCTAATTGCACTCATCCAAATTAAAAAGAAACAAATCAATCTACATCGAAAATGGATGATTCGAAGTTACGCGTTCTGCTTTACGAATATGTTTATTCATATCTTCACCTTTATTTTCCATCATGGATTGGGTATCACGTATAGTACAAGCTATACGATCAGCATCTATACAACGATACCACTACTCTACATAATCGCTGAGTTCGTAATCCGGAGAATTTATAAGATTCCGTTTAAATAGTAGTCATTCATCTTAAAAAGTCGAAAAGACAGCCTAATGGCTATATTTTCGACTTTTTAAGTCTTCTTATGTTCATGTCGAATACCCAACTCACTTATCTATTCTTTGAAATATTGCTTAACAGTTCCTTTGCCATCTTCTACTTCAATCTCTGCATATGCCCCATTGATAAAAGTCACTTGTGGTGGAACATGTCCACAATCAACATCGTAGATAATAGGGATTTGAAGTTCTTCTGAAATTTCTTGATAGATATCTTCAACAGTATAATTCTCAACAGGTTGGTTAGCATCACTTCTACCGAACAGAATACCCGAGCAATTCTCAAACCACCCAGCTAACTTCATTTGAACTAATGATCTACGTAAGTCTGTTGTTTTCATTTCGCAGTTCTCTAAATACCACACAATCGAGTCACCATGGATAACATGTTTCTGGAAATGTTCAACATCACCAAACGGGGTGCCAATCAAATGTCTAATGACGTCGATACATCCCCCCAGTAAGCGACCTTGGATATTCACCTTCATATTCGAAACAACGCCCCAGTATGTGTCTTCCGTTAGATGAAAAACACAAGGTGAAGGGTTAGTAAATTGCCATTCTTTTTGGAATTTGAGGGATGAATGTTGGACGTTAAATTTATGAGTTCTTGTGGATAATACTGATTGCCACATCCCTGTTGTATGATCGGTATATTCTCCTCTTAAATCCATGAGATTCGTTCCATGAGCCGTCGCTATGCCTGTTTTTAACGTAATGGCTAGTAACAGCACACTTATATCGGAATAACCTAAGATCCACTTTGTCTTCAAATTTTCAAAATCAATATCTTCAAGTATTTCGATTAATAGTTCTCCACCCCATGGAGGGATGATGAGATCGATCTGTTCATCAGACATCATCGTATTAAACTCATTAGCACGTATTTTGGCAGGAGATGACTTTGCCTTATCCTGCACTCGTACCGTATCTCCACAAATCACATGGAATCCTTTCATCTTCATACGATGACATGAACGTTCTAGCAAGTCATGCAATTCATTGTTAACTCCAGATGAAGGTGCTGTTATTCCTATTGTTGCTTCTTTTTTCAAGAATGGATATTTAATCATATTCCCTCGGGTCTCCTCATTACATCTGCACCCACGTAATCAATGCGATTTTAGACTTCCTTCTACTATAATATCGTGAAGATAAATAAAATGGCTACTATCATGGACAATAACCCAAATACCACGGTCTTTCTCAACTGAACTCCACATGAATATGACTTCATCTTATAGTAATTTGAACATTACTTGTAAAATAACTAATATCAGCAGTTGAAAGTTCCCCAAAATTAGCCGAAATACTTACCGAGGGGAGAGGAATATATAGTCAAGATTAGGGAGTTTTTTATGGGGTCTAGCCAACATTTTAACGAAAATATACGCTAAGGGCGTGTACGAGCATAAACAGTCGACTTTTCCTACTCTAAGCCGGTGACCGCTAAACATCATTATGTCATCATGCAGCAGAAATATGGTATTTTGTTACCACCGAAGGACTATACAAAAGCTAAGAGGACTGTCGCCGGTAGAATACCGCCTCCAGTCCTCTATAGCAGCCTAAGTCTACATGTGTCTAAATTTTTGGGGTCAGTTCACCAATTAAGGTTGACGGGGCTTTTGCCGATGCATTCGCACTAAAATCAGATTATCACGTTTGAGGCAGTCTGAACTCATTTCAGAGCTACTAGGGGTGATAACTTAAACAAATAAATCAACAATTTCGCTGACAATCTCCTCCTTTTTATATACAAAGTTATTGATAGTTGAGAAAAATAGCTTGTTTGAACTCTTCGGGATTACCATAACAGGCTGTTTGAACAGTAGAATGACATAAAGAGAACTACCGTCATCAATTTCAATATTATTTTCGTAAAGCCCTTTCCATATCTGCTCAGCAAGTTCTGGCATAAATAGATCAGTGTATCTCTCCATGTAGGCTTTAATACCGTAATCAGACCACCACCACAAGGAAAAAGTATTCCATACTCTTTCAGCTGTATGGAATACTGAATCCCTTCTAAACAAACTCTTATAACAATCTCTATAATGAAGCGTGTTTAAAGGGTTGTCCATGTATTGTTGCTGTTCAAATTCTTTTACAATTTCATCCCAACATGTATGAAAAATTTCATTAAAACTCTCAGATTCTAGTAATTCTTGGTCATTTGAGATTAAGTATCTACCTGGAAAGACCTCTTCTCCTTTATGATAGCACTCATAGATATTTTCGATAAATAAAAGAAAATTCAAATCCATAGGGCAGAAGTTACTTATGCGCAACTGCTTATCATTTCGAGAAAGTGTCATATTAGATACTTATTCCTATACTGCATGGCGGTACAGTCCAAAAAAATAGGCCTGAAGCGTCTCTTGCCGTCCCAGTCATGCTGACACTGTAAGCACCTGATGATAAACCTAAACTTACGGTATCTCCACACGCTCCACCTAATGCGCCTGTGCAAGTTATCGATACAGAATCATATGGTACGGGGAGACCACCTACAAATTTTGATATTATCAAAACACCGGTAAAAGTATGTACTGTGGAAAATCGAGGATTAATCTCCCACCTGACACCATTAAAGGCTGCATCTAAACGAGCATATCCTCCGTCTCCAGAACAAGTAGAAAGCGGCTCAATCTGACCATCAACTGATTGAACCGTTAGGTTATCATCAGTATCATCCACACAAACATAATCACCTTCGACCGTGATACTATCAGGGAGTGATGCAAAGTCTTCTGAGACCTCGACCTTCGGTACTACCTCGTTAATATTAACATCAGACGCAAAAGCATTAATAGGAATGATAAACAAAAAAACAAGTAGTAGCCCAACAACCTTTTTCATCCTTATTGCCTCCTTTAGTTTAATACGAAAAACTATAAGACAGGCGCCCAAGAAGAGGAAACCCTTGTAAATTAGTACACTATACGATTATCATCCCTCTGCTTGTTGTTATGAGAATTTTTCCGATCACCTCCCTTCTATGAATACGTTTAAAATGGTTAAAAAATCCACCTACTATATATAACGCAACAAGTTGCCACAAAGTAAGTAATATTGAGAAAAAAATTAAAAAATATCGGGCAATTTCATGATTTCGAGTTTCTCTTTTTGTTTTGGGCATGTAAAATATCGAAAGATGGGGGGGATGTAGCGTATCAAAATTTATGAACCTATTGTTAAAGTACAGGTGGATATAGGCTCAAAACCGAAGTTTGCTACAAAGTTGGCATTTTAGTCGAATGCAATAGGCATCGCTTATCTGGTTGAAAATATCAACCACTGATTTCTAGATTGAGCCTTTTCATGATCAAGAAAATGCACTTATAAGGAATGTATGTCACACATGGACATACTTTTGAGGGATTACAAGAGCATCCTGTTTGTACGACAATACGAAGCCTGTTTCCATTATTCAGACTATGGTTACTTCATGAAATCTATAGGTACGAAATGATGCAGGAGACGGCTTAGGATCGAGGTAGCCAGTACCCTGTCTCGGAATATTTCACCCCAAGAGCCAAACGACTTATTGGAGGTGAGATTGATGAAACCTTTCTCATACCGTTCAGAGAGATAATTGGGAAGAAAAATTGAGCGGCAGTATCATTCATCGTCGTTCGGTAATCAATCTCATCAATGACGAGCGGATCTGCAATGGAACAAGGAAAATTAAGCGTAGTTAAAGAAGCTCATGTTAATCTGGATATCATGTACTTAATCGATCCTATGAACTCCGGATGAGGGCGCTGTTATTCCTATTGTTGCTCCTTTTTTCAAGAATGGATATTTAATCATAACCACGGTCTCCTCACTATTTCTGCAGATACTTAAGCATCGTTTTTTATACCAAGAGAGCCTAAACATTAACTACTGTTTAGGCTCTCTTTAGATCCAATATTACTTTTTAGATTTAAAAATCTCTCCAATTGCACCCAGGCTACCAAGAATCTCCACCGCATTGGAAGGAATAAACACCTTATTAGCAGGTCCTTTAGAAATCTCAGTCAATGCTTCGAATGATTGATAAGCTAGGACGCTCTCATTAAGTCCAGCATCCCGAATCATCTCAATTCGATTCTTCTCTGCTTCAGCAACAGCTAGAATCGCTTTCGCTTGACCAATCGCTTCAAGCTCTTGAGCCTGCCCTAACCCCTCAGCTTCACGAATACGGGCTTCTTTATCCCCTTCAGCCTTAAGGATTTTACTTTGTTTGTCACCTTCAGCACGTAGAATCATGTCTTGTTTAGCAGCTTCTGCTTCAAGTACAATCGCACGCTTACTACGTTCAGCCTTCATCTGCTTATCCATCGCTTCTTGAATATCTCTTGGTGGCTGAATATCAATAACTTCAACCCGTTCAATACGTACGCCCCACTTCTCTGTCGCTTCATCCAAAGCAACACGAATCTCCATCGATATTTTTTCCCGACCGGATAACGTTTCGTCCAATTCCATCTTACCAATGATCTGACGCATGGTTGCTGTAGATATGTTACGAACACCATAGACATAATCGGAAATACCATATGTAGCCTGATCTGGACCCACAACTTGATAGAATATAATCGTATCAATCTCAACTTGAACATTATCTTTCGTTATTACCGTTTGCGGAGGAACATTCGCCTGTTGAATACGCAAATCGTGATATACCCTTACATGATCAATAATAGGAATAAGAATATTTAGTCCAGGTGTTAACAAACGATGGAATTTACCGAGACGTTCCACAACCCCTACGCGTTGCTGAGGTACAATTTTGATTGTCAGTGAAATAAAAACAACAACAATAACGAGGATAATCAATACAACATAAATCATTTAAGAAACCCCTTCCCATTTTTGAACTTCTAATACCGTGGTACCACGTTGGGTTACAATGACGACATCCCCTTTTTGTAAAGGCTGATACGATGTAGCACTCCATGTTTCGTTGCCCAACTTAACTATGCCATTCTTACCGATCTCAATGTCTTCAATAACAACACCTTGCTTACCAACTAAATCATCAATCACATCCGTAAACCCTTTAGTTTTCCGCATAAATCTTGTAAGAGGTTTCGTAAAGAAAGTTAACACTAACGCCACTAAACATCCAACAACGACTTGCACGAAAAATAAATCAGGTACTACCAAAGCAATAAGTCCTGCCGCAATTGCCCCAATCCCAATCCATAACAGATAAAAGGTTAATGTCAGCATCTCAATAACAAATAGTACGATTCCGATGATGAGCCATATTGCCCAAAGTTCCATTGATCTCACCGCCTTTTGCTGGATTATATGGAACCAAACAAATAATTATTACCCAGACTCGGGAAGTGACACGCTTACAATAGTTGTTATCTGTATCTTTGTCATTCTCGATCCCGTGTTTATCCTGATATTGGCTCCTAACATCATTATAACTTACATTGGCATATTCTGGCTTTATTTATTGTGAAACCTTTCTCAATTATTCTGTAGTATTTTAAATCCTTCTACAAAATTATTCCGTGTCCATTGAATATGACTCCGATCTTCGTATTTACGATAGTCACATTCAATAACTAATATCAGATCTAAATACAGATCATATAATTCTCGTCTTACCCGCTCCGACTCTGTAATCACCCCTCTACCATATCCCTCATCAAAGGCAGCGGATCTACCAAATTTACCGAAATAATATTCAATCAGAGGATCTCCCCAGAATGCTCTTTCAAAATCAACAATGCCAGAAATCCTTCCTTCATGGATAAACACATTTCCGTCCCATAAATCCCAGTGAACAAGAAAAGGCTCGGTCACTTCATCCAAAGCATCTATTCTTTTCTCTACCTCTTTTTCAATATCGGCATAGGAGATCGGAAGTTCAACATTTAAATCTCTACCATCAGCCAATACATCGTCCATCATTCTACGAAATGCATCCGTCCAAGAACTTCTCAATTCATCACTATCATGAAAATAGCCAAATTTCGCACCTTTACATGCATTAATTTGTCGACTGTATTCACCGATCTGTTTTTGTATTCCTTCTAGCTCTTCTTTAGATAACGTTTCTTTTATTTTATTTAAAGGTGTACCTTCAATAAATTCCATAATGAAATATTCAGACGGAATCAAGCGACGATCTGGATCGTATGTATATATGTAAGGTACTGGAACATCTCCCCTATTAGCGACCAATCTCATCGCTTCAACCTCGGTTTGCATATTATTCTTCTCCGTGCGCATGAGTTGCTTATCGTTCGAGGGAGCGACCTTTAAGACGACCTTTTTTCCATCGTTCAGTTGTACCACATAAGCAACATTAGCCCAGCCATCCGATAGTTCTTCTACTGTTTGAATCGATTGACTAAATGCTTGATCCATAATGATCTTCAGTTGGGCATCACTTAATTTGGTTTTGTTATAGCTCTCCATCATAACACTCTCCAATATATAGGTTTGATTTACTCATATATCCCATGATTTTACGACATATTAGTTACTTCTCCTATTCACTCGAATTCCCCTTTATCATACTAAAAAGAACCTATCCTTCAGCATTTACTGAATTGAATAGGTTCTTCTTATAAAAGTTAGATTTTCGGTATTAATCGATATTTACAAATAATAAGGTTGAACACATACCGGCTTAGACACCGTTACGCTTATGCCCGTATATTCCAGTCTACCCGACTCCTGATTCACACGGAATGTGGTAAGGTTGTTCGTATCACGATTAGCCACGATGAGGTAGTCTCCTTTGGGCGTTATCGCGAAGTGACGAGGATGTTCTCCTTCTACAGATACATGTTCCACATAAGTAAGTTTGCCTGACTCTTCATCAAAAGCATAGACAACAATGCTATCATGTCCACGATTTGAGCCATACACATATTTACCATCTTGAGAAGTTGTAATCTCTGCACAACCATTCTCCCCTGTGAAATCTGACGGAAGTGTTGGCACTGTCTCTTGCTCCGTTAATTCACCGCTCTCAGCATCATAGGCAAACGATGTGATGGTCGAGTTCAGTTCGTTAATGACAAAAGCGTACGTTCCATGTGGGTGAAACACGAGATGTCTAGGTCCAGCTCCTGGATGGAGATGAGTTGTTCCCTTCTTGATCAGCTGCTGCTTGTCTGGATCGATATGATAGGCTTGAATGATATCCAATCCAAGATCTTGCACAAATACATATTTACCATCTGGACTATAGAAAGAGGAATGTGGATGTGGTCGATCCTGATTCTTATGTACGCTGTGGCCTTCATGCTGTTGCACATCTAATAGTTCTCCTACGCTTCCATCCTGTTCAATAGCCATTAGACCGATCATTCCTCCATGATAACTAGTCACGGTAAGGAACTTCTCTGATGGATCGCGTTGAATATGGCATGTGGTCGCAGCTACACTATTCTTGCGATCAAGCAACTTGAGATTGCCCGTGGTAGGATCGATGGAGTAGGCAACAACTTCCCCGATTTTAGTACCTTCCAAGGGCTGTGTTTCTGAAATGGCATATAATTTGTGTTGATTCGGGTCTATATTTAAAAAAGTCGGATTTTTAAGTCCAGCAACGTCTTGTAAACGGGTTAATTCCCCTGTACTTTCATCCAAAGAATACACATATACACCGCTATCTTCCGATTCAGCGTATGAGCCAACAAACACAAACAATTTCCCATGATGATCTACCATGTATAATGCCTCCCTTAGATTGTCTTTTTTATTTCGTTACTTCCCTACCTGGTCAAGTATCTTTCGTATATCTGAATTTAGAGATTGGACATTGGGCCCTTTGGCAGCTTCGTTCGTTAATCCATATTTCTCTTTAAGCTTCAATATCGTGTAGACTCGACTGTTGAGCACATCTTCTGAAATTTTACCGTTCTCCACTGCATCTGTCAAAGCTTGTATTACGGCTACGCCTTTCTGTGCATCATGACCAACAAGAACAATATTAGTACCCGCTAGGATCGTTTGGACGGAAGCCTCCTGCAAGTCAACATTGTCAGCAATGGCTCCCATGGTCATATCATCCGTCATTACAATGCCATTGAAGCCTAGCTCCTCACGTAAAATATCCGTAATAACAATCTTAGATAAGGATGCGGGGTTATCTGGGTCTACCTTAGGCATCAGAAGATGTGCAATCATAACGACTTCTGCTTGTTGTTGAATAGCTTCTCGAAAAGGAACTAATTCTAACTTACGTAACCGTTCTAGATCATTCTCCACAACAGGCAAGCCGATATGAGAGTCGACCGACGTATCTCCATGACCTGGAAAATGTTTAACAACCGGCACAACCCCTTGGGATTGGATGCCTTTCATCGTGGCTATACCAAGCGAGCTGACGAGTTTCGCTTGATCACCGAAAGAACGATCTCCAATGACTGGGTTATTCGGGTTACTATTAATATCAAGCACAGGAGAGAAGTCCATATTCAATCCAAAACCTTTTAATTCTTGACCAAGAATCTGCCCAATTTGATTGGATAACTCGCTATCGTTTTTCAACCCAATAGCTTGATTCGTAGGTAGCTTCAGAAATTCGTTAGGCATCCGAGTCACTCGGCCCCCCTCTTCATCTATACTCATCCAGAGTGGGACTTTATTGCCCTCATTACTACTCTTCAACTCGTTAAACAGACGTAATGATTGTTCCGTATTCTCAATATTATCTTTATAGAAGATAAATCCACCCACATGGTAGTCCTTAATAAATTTCTGAGTATCCTCATTCTGTTGTGTCCCATCCATGCCAACGACAACCAGCTGTCCTATCTTCTCATCCATACTCATCGTCTCCAAGAGTTCTTGTGTGGAGTCGGTTACTACTTCTAAAGGATCATTCTGATCACCCGATCCAGTCCCATCAGGAGAGGATTGCGAAGGATTCGGTGATTCCGCCTCATTACCTAATGAAGAATTAGGAGTTGTCTGGCTCGATTCCGTTGAACCACACCCTCCAAGGACGAGGATTATACACATTAGGAACATTAGAATCATGGGTTTGTTATTCTTCTTCACGATCAAATCACACTACCCTCTTAGCGTATAGTCTTACTCTACTTCTTATATTGTACCGAATTCATCCATTTTTAACACTTTCATATCATGGACTATACAACAAAGCCGAGCTTAAAGGCTCGGCTTCTTATTTTCTATTTCAAACTTGCAAGTACCCTAATCTCATTTTATTCTATAACATAAGTCCAGAATCGCTCAGTTCCGAATCTTTCCTTCATGGCTTCGCTCTCTACCATTTGGCTATCTACAGGTAACTGCCACTGTGAACGATGAGATTGAATCGAGCCGATCTTCTGCTTAAGAAAAGCACTAACATCGACTTTTACGTCAGAATGTCCCAATATTTCCTCACAGCCCTTCGTAAAAGCCATACAATGGACGACTGGTCTTTGGTCCTTCGGCATCTTCGCGATCGTACGTATAACTGCTGCGCCTGTAGCATCATGATCTGGATGAACACTATACAGGGGATGAAAAGTAACAACAAGAGAAGGATTCAGCTCCTTGATCAAATCTCCAAGTCTCTCGCTCATTGCTTCATGATCTTCGAATTCAATCGTTTTATCATGATAACCCATCATTCTTACATCGGTTATCCCAATAGACTTACATGATTCTAGCAGTTCCATTTTACGAATCTCTGGAAGTGTGACTCGATTAGCAAATAGTGGATTGCCCATGTTCCGAGCCATTTCTCCTAAAGTTAAACAGGCATACGTTACAGGTGTGCCTTCAGTGATGTGCTTGGCTAATGTTCCAGAGAGACCAAAGCATTCATCATCTGGATGTGGTAGTACTACTAATATCTGACGTTCCATATGAATTAACCCTCTCTCTCTATTTAATATTAAAATGGTTCTTTACTTAATTGTAGAGATACGACTAATTTACCGTCGTTATCATGACCTGCGAGTATTAGACGTTCCGTATCCGTCTCATCCCAATGCGTTAATCCTTGAGAGTATACCCATCCTTGATCGATCTTGAGCCCAACACGATAAGGCCCACTTCCTTCAATTGAACCTAAAGTATATCGAATATGTCCATTACGGATAAATGTGGATGCTGTGAACTTTGAGTCATCATGGTGAGAGGCATAAGCTCCCGTTGTCATCTCAAGATGGATATATAGGTCTTGGTTTTTGAGCTGATCTATGATCAACTGAACATTTGTCTGATCTATGAGTTGCATTATTTTCTACTCTCCCGTCTGTCAATCACTTACTATATTGTTGTATGTACACTATATTATAGTCTACATTGCAACAAATTCTCAAATAATAAAAAAGCCCCCCTATACTATATGAACAATTATAGTATCGAGGACCGGCTTTAGTTAGAAATAATTTTCTGACACTTGTAGTATTATTTAAACACTTTAACTCGATCTTCTAAAGGCTTGAATTCTTTCTCTCCAGCTGGTGCTACTACTTTTCCAAATGGCATTTCAGCTAGAAGTTTCCATGATGCTGGAATATTCCAAGTTTGTTTCACTTCATCATCAATCAATGGATTGTAATGCTGTAATGATGCACCGAAACCTTCATTTTCAAGACCTGTCCAAATAACCAATTGATGCATTCCTGATGATTGTAGAGACCAGATTGGGAAATTATCTGCGTAAGAAGCAAATGCCGTCTGCAATCCTTCAATAACTTCTTGGTCTTCAAAGAACAACACGGTACCGTAACCATTACGGAACATTGCCATTTTCTCAGCTGTTGGTGCAAATTTATCATCAGGAACCATTTTCTTAAGTGTGTTTTCAGTAATATTCCACAGTTTATCATGTTGCTCTCCAAGAAGAACGACCACTCTTGCACTTTGAGAGTTAAAAGAAGATGGCGTATGTTTTACAGCATCGCTCACGATTTCTTGAATTCTTTCGTCAGACACCACAGATTCTTTACTAATTGCATAAATTGAACGTCTATTTTTAATTGCTTCAAAAAACCCTTTTTCCATAATTATAGTTCCTCCCTTAATGTTATGTACTTACTTTTTATATTATATATGAATTTTCAAAATAATACAAATTCCATGTCAAAATGACACTCACTCATTGTATTTTGCTCAACATATGCTAACCCTAGTCTGGATTTCAATAAGTAGCTCCATTAATAAAAAAGAGCTGCAGGCACATTCGCCTACAGCTCTCATAAATATGAACGCTTCCATAACATATTGTGGTTAATAATTATTAATCCATGATAATCCAATCGTTCCCTCACCAGCAAGAATTCCAACCACAGGAATGAATGTCATAATTTCAATTTTGAGATGTGGATGATCTTCAGCGATCTCCTGTTCAATCTCATGCGCTACGGATAAATTATTTGCATGCATAATACAAACGGTTTTTATCTTTTCGATGTCAGTCTTTAAATGTTCAATAATTCTATGCTTTGCTTTCTTAAAGGTACGTATTTTCTCATCAACAAGAATCTTACCATGGTCGAAACGTATAATTAATTGGATTCGAAGCAAGTTACTAATCAACAACTGTGTACCTGATACTCTGCCACTACGATGAAGTTGGTGTAAATTAGCAGGAATAAGGAAAAACTTCGTATTATCAATCATAGGTTGAATGTTATTCTTAATCTCCTGTGCTGATAATCCCTCATGTTGCAATCTAAGCCCATACATAATCATCTCTCTAATCGGAAAGGCACCTGCCTCTGTATCTATCCCAATGACCGTTGCCTCAGCTATTTCTGCTGCTTGGATCGAATTGTGAAAAGTTCCACTAAGTGAGGAAGAACAATGAATTGCTATGATTTCATCATATTTATCTTTTAACGATTCATACAGTTCAATAAACTCCCCTATCGGAGGTTGTGAACTGCCTGCTTTTTCATAAACCTTAAGTTTCTCGTATACTTCGTCGTTCGTTATCTCTATCGTTTCTTTGTAACAATCGTTTCCAAATATAAGTCGCAAAGGAACAATATAAATGTGATTCTCTCTAGCAAAATCAGGGTCAATAGTACATGTACTATCTGTAACCCATGCAATTGATTTCATTGTTTCACTTCTCACTTTCAAAAGATGATATAGTCTTCGTAGATCTTACAATTAACCATAACAAACTAACAGTAGATATTCAACTTTACGATATTCCCATTTCTAATTCTTTATCAAATATAGATAGATATATTATAATAGAACCTATTAAGGAGATGATATGATGTTTTTTCATATAGATCAAAACTATGATCATATTGATTTCAGTAAATCCGATTTATGCTATGGCGAACTGACGAATTGTACCTTTCAAGAATGTAACTTTAGCGGAACACCCTTAGAAGAAGTCTCAACCACAAACTGCCAATTTATTAATTGTAATTTCACAAATGCGAATCTTAATGCGTCACAGCATATTGGCTCTGCCTTTACCAATTGCATTTTTAAAGGAAGTAACTTGTTCGTATCTAAATTTGAAAATTGCAAAATGGTAGGTTCCGACTTTGTTCAAGCACGCATGGATGGAATCACAATACAAGAAGGAGATTGGTCCTACACGAATCTGCGACATGTAAACCTAAGCAAGCAAGACTTACGGAAAGTCCGGTTTACGGAAGCAGATTTTGTTCAATCCAATTTAGAAAAAGCTGATCTGAGAGAAGCCAATTTAACTGGCGTTCAATTGAGTCAAGCCAAACTAGCGGGTGCTGATCTACGCGGTGCTATTCTCGATAGAATTGACTTTAAGTCTCTCGACATCAAAGGCGTTAGAATGGATCTCACCCAAGCGGCTACCTTTACACGTTCTTATGGTGCAAAGGTAGATTAACTACCACTAAAAAATAAGCCACAATATACCGGAAACACCAAAGAGCGGATCAAGGCTGACACCTTGACCTGCTGCTTGTGTTACATGATTATGTTTCTTATAGACCTTGATCCGTTAGAATGATCGGACCGTCAGCCGTAATAGCTAAAGTATGTTCATACTGTGCCGACAAGCCACCATCAACTGTTCTAGCTGTCCAACCATCTGCATCTATTTTGCTACGATAAGTACCGGTATTAAGCATAGGTTCAATGGTAATGACCATGCCTTCTTTCAATCTTGGACCGACATTTGCTGGACCATAATGTGGAACTTGAGGTTCCTCATGCATATCCTTGCCAATACCATGTCCTATGAATTCTCGTACGACAGAGAACCCTTCTGCTTCAGCATGGACTTGAACAGCATGCGAAATATCTCCAATGCGGTTTCCTACAACTGCCATCTCAATCCCTTTATATAAGGATTCTTTGGTTACATCTAAGAGTTTCTGTGATTTCTCAGATATCTGACCTACGGGGTATGACCAAGCTGAATCCGCTAACCAGCCATTTAAATTAACGACCATATCGATGGTCACGATGTCCCCTTCTTTTAGCTTCGTGTGCGTCGGAAATCCATGACAAATAACATCATTTACAGAAGCGCATGTAGCAAAGCGATACCCATTGTACCCTTTTTGTTCCGGTGTAGCGCCATTCTTAATCATAAATTCTTCAGCAAATCGATCAATCTCAAGCGTAGCTATTCCAGGAACAATCATCTTACTAATTTCACGATGACAGGCCGCTAATATTTCACCAGCTAATTTCATCTTTTGAATCTGATCTTTCGTTTTAATTGTAATCATGCTCTTATCCCTCATTCTATTATGGTCTTCTTATTATAACCAAACTGTTTCGAGTTGGTGAAGTAAATTCAAGTCCAAACAACAAGATTATACACCATCTCCGTATAGCATACAAAAGTTATGACAAAAAGATGCATACGAAAGTATGTCTTACTGTATTTTAATTCCAACAACCATCCTTATCTTGGATGATCAAAAATAAGAATAGCAGGTTCAAGGAAAAAAAACTTGACCTGCTATACTCAACACTTAATCCTCTTCAGATACTTCTTCAACTTCTTCATCTAACCAGCTACGAATCATGGACAATAGATGTGCACTATTTACGGGTTTCGTAATGTAATCTGAGGCCCCTGCTTCTAAGCATTCCTCACGATCGCCAGCCATTGCTTTCGCAGTCAATGCAATAATTGGCAACTTTTGAAACTCAGGTTTTTCACGAATTGCACGAGTAGTCTCATATCCGTCCATAATCGGCATCATAATATCCATTAGTACAATGTCAATGTCCGGTGATTGCTCTAGAAGTGTAATGGCTTCGTGCCCATTCTCTGCAGAAGTTACCATCATATTATGACGTTCAAGAATGGTTGTGAGAGCAAATATGTTACGGATATCATCATCCACAACAAGTACCTTCTTATACTTAATCATTTCATCAGATTGATGAAGTTTGATAATCGCTTCACGCGATCCTTCAGGTAGATTCTCAGACTTGCGATGTAGGAATACACTTGTTTCATCCATCATCTGAATCGTCGACTTCACTTCACGAATAACAGCCACTTTCATTAGATCTTCAAGATCATGCTCTTCCTCGTGTGTCCATTTCTGCTTTCTAAACAACACAATTCTTAAGAATTTATTTTTGGAATTCTTTTGTATCTCCCGAATGAAATGAAGGACCTCCATATCCTGCAATTCATTGTCTACTAATAGACATTCCACATCATTAGCTTTTAAATACTCTAATGCGTGACGACCCGAGTCTGTATCGTGCACTTGTACATCTTCATTATCGATACATTCTTTCCACTGCTGGCGAATGCCATCATCACTATTCACAAGCAGGAGATTATGAATAGTCTGATCTGCATAACGATTTAAGTTATCCAATGTATTCTCAAGTTCCTCGTTATTAACAGGCTTACAAATATAATCGTATACACCCTTTTGCATCAGTTGGACTTTATCTTCCTCCACACTAATTACGCAGACAGGAATATGTCTCACACTCACATCATTCTTTAAGTGTTCAATAACAAGCCATCCGTCCGTGTCTTTTAATCGCAGGTCAAGCGTAATGGCAACAGGGTTATACTTTCTGGCTAGTTCAAGTGCATTTGAACCTTTGGTTGTGATAACAGCTTTGATATTTCTTTTATGCAGAAGTTCTAAGACAATTTCATTAAACTTTAAATCGTCCTCAATAATTAGAAACACACGGTCACCTGGTTCGATCAGGTCACGATCATCGATGATATCATTGTCTGATTTTCTACTATCCGTATATCTCCGCTCAGGAGGTGTGACATCAATGACCTCAGGGATATATTTCGTCTCCACTTCAATCTCTTGATACTCAGCATCTACCGGCAAGTATAAATTGAAGTAACTTCCTTTATCAACGACACTATATAATGTAATTTCTCCACCGAGCATACTCGCAATTTCACGAGAAATGGCAAGACCTAGTCCAGTACCTCCATATACCCGGTTGGTGCTTCCATCAGCTTGTTGGAAGGCTTCAAATATAATGCGCTGTTTATCTTCTGGAATGCCTACCCCGGTGTCACTTACAGAGAAACACAACACCATTGCCGCATTACTCAACGTCGAATTTGCTACATTCCATCCATCGGTTGCTCTACGGATCTGAAGCATGACCTGTCCTTCTTCCGTGAACTTGAATGCATTGGACAAGAGATTCTTCAGAACTTGTTGGAGTCTCTTTACATCCGTCACTAGGGTATCAGGAACATTCGATTCCGTCTTGATGTGGAATTCAAGTCTGCTATCATCCACCATATGACGGAACGTACGATCTAATCCATCCACTAAATCCAACAATTTAATTTCCGTATAATCCGGTGTTATCGTTCCTGATTCAATCTTAGATAAATCTAGGATATCGTTAATTAAATTAAGGAGATCGAACCCGGAATCTTGAATTGTTTTGGCAAATTTAACTTGGTTGCTGGATAGATTAGCTTCCGGATTCTCAGCAAGTTGTTCTGCGAGCAATAGTAATGAATTAAGTGGTGTGCGAAGTTCATGAGACATATTAGCTAAGAATTCAGATTTATATTTGGAAGTCAAAGCTAATTGTTCTGCTTTTTCTTCTAAGAAACTCTTCGCAATTTCAACTTCGTTATTCTTACTCTCGACTTCTGCTTTCTGAAGAACTAGGAGTTTCGCCTTATCCTCTAATTCTTCATTCGTGTTCTGTAACTCCATTTGCTGTTTCTGTAGCTTCTCTGTTAAAGACTGTGATTGAATTAGAAGTTCTTCAGTACGTTGGTTCGCTTGCATCGTATTAATAACAATACCTATCGATTCCGTCAATTGATCTAGGAAGGCAATATCAATCTCTCCGAAAGCACGGAATGAAGCTAACTCTAATACAGCAAGGACTTGATCTTCAAATATGATTGGAAGTAGAACGATGTTAAGTGGTGTTGCCTCACCTAGACCAGACGAGATCATAACATAGTCACTTGGTACATTCGTTAATAATATCCGTTGTTTCTCAATTAGACATTGACCAACCAACCCTTCACCAGCTCGATACTCATTGGAGAGATGTTTACGCTGTTGATAAGCATAACTTGCAAATAGGGATAATACCGACTCATCATTCACTACTTCGTTAATATAGATAACACCATGTTGCATGGACACCAATGGTGCTAATTCTGAAAGAATCATACGACATACAGCATATAAATCCCGTTGACCTTGTAACAATCGGGAAAACTTAGCCAGATTCGTCTTCAGCCAATCTTGATCCGTATTAATTCGAGTCGTTTCTTTGAGATTACGAATCATCTCATTCACATTATCTTTCAATGCTGCAACTTCACCTGCTGCGGCGACATCAATGGTACGAGATAAGTCTCCCTTCGTCACGGCAGTGGCTACATTGGTAATAGCCCGCACTTGGGTTGTTAAGGTACTCGCCATATAGTTAACATTATCCGTAAGATCACGCCACGTTCCTGCTGCACCTGGCACGCTCGCTTGCCCGCCCAGTTTCCCTTCAGCTCCCACTTCTCTAGCTACTGTAGTAACCTGATCTGCGAACGTAGCCAGTGTCTCAATCATGTTGTTAATAGTATCTGTCAACTCTGCGATTTCGCCTTTTGCTTCGACCGTTAACTTCTGCTTCAGATTACCATTCGCAACAGCTGTCACAACCTTGGCAATTCCACGGACTTGATCCGTAAGATTCGTCGCCATGATGTTAACGTTATCTGTGAGGTCCTTCCATATTCCGCCAACACCACGTACTTGTGATTGCCCTCCGAGCTTCCCATCAGTACCTACCTCACGGGCCACACGAGTTACTTCTGATGCGAATGAGTTCAGTTGGTCCACCATGGTGTTAATCGTATTCTTCAGTTCCAGAAGTTCACCTTTTACATCAACGGTTATCTTCTTAGATAAATCTCCGTTCGCAACAGCTGTTGTGACACCTGCAATGTTACGCATTTGAATCGTTAAATTGCTAGCCATATAATTCACGGTATCCGTCAGGTCTTTCCAAGTTCCAGAGACGTCTTTCACATCTGCTTGGGCTCCAAGTTTCCCTTCCGTTCCGACCTCACGGGCCACACGAGTAACCTCTGAAGCGAAGTTACTGAGCTGATCTAGCATCGTATTCATTGTATTCTTCAGCTCAAGCATCTCACCCTTAACGTCTACGGTAATCTTTTTAGACAAGTCACCCTTAGCTACTGACGTCGTTACGTCGGCGATATTACGCACTTGATCTGTCAGATTACGAGCCATCCCATTAACGCCCTCAGTTAAGTCCTTCCAAGTTCCACCTACGCCCTTCACTTGCGCTTGTCCGCCAAGCTTACCTTCCGTACCTACTTCTTGGGATACTCGTGTAACTTCCGATGCAAACGTAGATAGTTGATCTACCATCGTATTAATAGTGTTCTTGAGTTCCAGAATTTCACCTTGAACATCTGCTGTAATTTTCTTAGATAAGTCCCCATTAGCAACCGCGGTCGTGACGACTGCAATATTTCGAACTTGATCGGTTAGATTGGAAGCCATGTAATTGACGCTTTCCGTCAAATCACGCCATGTTCCCGCAACACCTTTAACCTTCGCTTGTCCACCCAACATACCCAGCGTTCCAACCTCACGGGCCACACGTGTTACTTCTGATGCGAACGTGGATAACTGATCTACCATGGTATTGATGGTATTCTTCAGTTCAAGGATTTCACCTTTGGCATTCACCGTAATTTGCTTGGATAGATCACCCTTTGCAACCGCTGTCGTAACTTCAGCGATGTTCCGAACCTGATCTGTTAATGTGCCCGCCATGAAATTAACGTTATCCGTTAAATCCTTCCATGTCCCAGATACATCTTTAACATCAGCCTGTCCTCCAAGTTTACCTTCAGTTGAGACTTCTCTCGCTACCCTTGTAACCTCAGATGCAAAATTGCTTAACTGATCCACCATCGTGTTAATCGTGCTCTTTAACTCTAGAATTTCCCCTTTGGCATCTACCGTAATGGTCTTCGATAAATCACCTTTGGCAACGGCTGTTGTAACTTCAGCTATATTGCGGACCTGATTCGTCAAGTTACTAGCCATGTAATTAACACTCTCTGTCAAATCACGCCAAGTTCCTGCCACGCCGCTTACCTCTGCCTGTCCACCTAATATACCTTCGGTACCAACATCACGTGCCATACGAGTAACCTCTGAAGCGAACATTGATAATTGATCTACCATTGTATTGATTGTAATCTTCAGCTCAAGTATTTCACCTTGAACATCTGCCGTAATTTTCTTTGAAAGATCTCCATTGGCAACAGCCGTGGTTACAACAGCTATATTGCGGACCTGATCTGTCAGGTTCGTGGCCATATTATTAACACTATCGGTTAAATTCTTCCAAGTACCCGATACACCTTCAACATCAGCTTGTCCACCCAAGTTCCCTTCAGTGCCCACTTCACGCGCAACACGTGTGACTTCGGAAGCAAATTTACTTAGCTGATTCACCATCATATTTATATTGTTAGCAGACTTCTTAAATTCTCCTGTTAATGGACGCCCTTCAAATTCTAGATCTACAGTCTGGGAGAGATCTCCCTCCGCAACAGCATTGATGACACGGACCATTTCACTGGTAGGTTGAATGAGATCAATGACCATACCATTCAATGCTTCAACAGCAACCGTCCAAGATCCACCTGTATTTATATGAGAGAAACGTCTCGATAGATTACCTTCTTTTCCTACAACCTTAGCGACTGTTTGGATCTCTACTACCATGCTTTCTTGCATTTCAATAATCTCATTAAACGAATCCGCAACTTTACCCTCTAGGCCAACGAGGTCATACGGCATTCGATAAGAGAAATCTCCATTTTTAAAAGCTATTAAAGCTTTTAATAACTCGCTTGTATTGAATTGCTCTTTGGGCAGTTCATCAATAGAATCCTTTTCCGGCATTTTCAGTTCCTCCCACAATACATGCTTGACTGATTTCCACCTAGTGAAGATCAGGTGATTTTTATAACTATTTTTATTTTACATTGTTATGGAAATTATGTCATTCTTCCAAAATGAATTGTTGATAAAATCGATATGCTAGACAACATCTAACTCATGAACTGATTCCCTCTTATTCGTCCTGTTCGTGACTCTCATAAAAAGAATCATACCCGTTATAGCCATAAGTCCTCCACAAATCTGTACATTACTCATGGTCTCATTTAACAATAAAAAGGCTAGCAAGCTGGCACCTATGGGTTCCCCTAGGATACTCATAGAAATGGTTGTAGCAGATATGTATTGCAATAACCAATTAAACAACATATGTCCGAACACGGTTGGAACGATGGCTAATAATAGAAAGATTCCCCATTCTCGCTCATTATAATGCGTAAATGATATCCCCATGGTCACATTATAGATAGCAAACACTACCACCGCAGATGAAAATACGATCAAGTTATATACGTAAGGCGACACTTGTGACAGCAGCTTTTGACCAATTAACATATGTACGGCGACAGCAAGCGTTCCTAGGAAAGACATTAAATCTCCATATAGATTTTCATTTGAAATTCCGATATCCCCCCAGCCGATCAAGGCAGCTCCAGCAACAGCAATTAGCATACCCAACTTCGCGAAAGAAGCCATTCTCTCTTTGAATAAAAAATAAGCTCCGCACCAAATAAACACCGGTTCCAGTGCTAGTATAATCGTTGAACTAGAAACCGTCGTATAGGTTAATGATCCCATCCATAACAAAAAATGTAATGCAAGAAAAAAACCAGATGCTCCTAATAGGATCCAGTTCTTAACCGAGATGGAGCGCAATTCAGCACCCCGCCGAAAACCAAATGGGAGCATCATGAATACCGTGAATAGTAGTCTATACATCCCCTGGATCGATGCGGGTGCTGTAGACCATTTCACGAATATGGACGAAAAGGAGACTGCGATAACACCGATAAGAAGGGGGATGATGATGGGAATAGGTGCTGCTGATTTCTTCATTACAATTTCCTTTCACGTTATAAATCTAATTTTCTCATATTAATAGGCTGAATAACGAACGACATTCCGAAGTGCGGCCCAAATATCATGAGTCTCACCACCCATATACCAATATGCATAACCGGCAACCCCTTTACTAGCTGCCATATGGGCTTTGAGCGATAAGGACCGACTCTCTTCCATCCAAATGCTATGTTTCGTCCCTAACAAAGTATACTTCGCTATATATTGACTTGTGCTAGTATCAAATGTTAGTTTAGCATTCCTCTTAATGATTCTTTGATTCTGTAACGGTAGCGTTATTTCTTCTGATAGGACCTTCTTTGAAGATACAGACCAGTCACGCGTATACAGTGGCAGTGCAACTATAACTTTATTAGAAGCAACCGATTTGAGCAATTTGCTTAATGCCTTCTCTACCCAAGGAAGTGAAGAGACAGATCCAGCTACCGTTGACCCGCCCCAATGCTCATCATAACCCATTAACACGACATAGTCTGCAGATTTACCCAGCATTGCATAGTCAAACCCTTCCGTCCAATCCGTTCCTAAATCTGGTGAAACATCAATAGATAGAACGGCATTTATCTCATGAAGCTGGTTAGCAAGTGTAGTAATAAATGTGGTTAAATTCTGACGATCCGTAGGATTCACATCTTCAAAGTCAACATTGATACCTGCTAGTTTATACTTTTGAACATACGTAGTGATTTGTTGGATCGCTTTATTTCTCAAGGTTGAACTAGATAATATCTCATGTGTCAGTTCCGAGTTCGAGTGATTTCCCAACATCGCCCATATTTTCTTATTGTTTTGTTTAGCGTAGGTCAATAATTCTACATTGGAATGGTCCGATATGACGGCATTATTCTCTAGATAGAACCACCTAGGTACCAATGTATTAACGGTTGATGACTCCACTTGATCTATGAATTCTGTTGTTGTACTATCGTATTGCCATCCCATATGAATAACAGAAGCACTCTGCCCACTCCTCACTTTAACCCCGAATGAACTGTCTAGGATCCGGTCCAATACGACTGCCGTTTCTTGTCTAGTAATAGCATCATTGGGACGATACTTATGTCCTTCACCGGACATGATCGATTCCTTCTGAATCGTATAGACATACGGAATGGCCCACGTAGCGATATCATCGGAATCAACGAATGTGAGTTTACTAGTCGTTGTTCCAGCCTTAAGTTTCATCGCGCGGACTATTAATGCAGCCGCTTCTTGACGGCTAATCTCTTGGGTAGGTTCGAAGAATCCCGGGCGAACCCCATCCACTATACCTAAGTTCACCCCTGCTTGTACCCACCCATAATACCATTCCTTCTTTCGAACATCCGTAAAGGACGCAATGGCGTTATCTACAGGTTCCAGTCGTAGCACCCTGCCGATCATCGTTATAAACTCTGCCCTAGTCACAGGTTTCCGAGGCTCATATGTCCTTACTTTCGTACCATTAATGATGTTCAGACCAGCTAATCGAACAATTTCTTTCTGAGCATAACTATTCGAAATATCATCAAAAGGAAGCTTGCTGCTTGTATTAGCTGAAATGGTCGATGGTACAGTACCCACTCCCATAAAAATAATGAGTAGCATGAGTGTACTAAGTTTATAGATTGATGAATGTATTCGGTTTTTTATCAAAAGAAAAGCCTCGCTTTATAATAGAATAGGGTGCTCTTCTATCCTATCAAATTAAAGCATAGGCTTTTACGATCAAATATTGGAAGATTATCATAATCCCAGCGCGTTTTTAAGCTTTGTTCGATTACCTAGTAGAGCTATGTCTTCAGGTAAATATATAAGGGCTTTTTCGTTGTTTTCATAGGAACGTTTCATATCCCCAATACTCGCATAACAGTAGCTCAACCGAATATGCGGCAACCAAGTATAACAGATTAACGATACAGGTCTCAACCCATGTCTATGGATTTGTTGCTCTACGGATTGTTCGTACCAGTGAATGGCTGTATGCCATTCCTTCCATGTCATGAAGCACTCACCAATAGCACAACAAATATCGCTCTGTGGCCTGTCATAGCGGAACGAACGAAATAGACTATGAAGCTTATTCTCCATGTCTCCTAATTGATCATAACATTGAGATAATCTTAAGCAAGCCCCAATCCGATCTTCTCGATACCCCGCCGATTCCGATAATAACTTCTCAAATGCAGTTATAGCTTGTGGGTACTCCTGTCGATCACAACATTCATTCGCGTAATGATATAACATACGACCCTCAAGTGGTTCTTCTTCAGTCAACCACTTTGTCATAATATGATGATTGCGTTCTGTGTGATCCGATTCAGACCGGCGATGTGTGATCGCTATATCAGTGAATACAACGTTCCCACGACTTATATCTAGGTCTTCATGAATACACCCATACCAACGATATCCCTTATCCCGCTTCACTAGTCGCGTTCGACGAGATGCAAACGTCGCTCGGCCCGCTTCATCTTCTGCTAAGTGATAATCCATAATAACTGCATCGATATTGGAGGTCAAATGCTCCTTTAACTTACGTAACAGTACACGGTCCCGTTCTAATAGGACATCGTCGGCATCTAGCCACAGGATATAATCCTGCGTGGCTCTTTTAAATGATTCATTACGGGCAGCTGCGAAATCGTCAGTCCATGATATAGAATGTATATGTTCTGTATACCGAGCAGCAACCTCTAATGTGAGGTCCGTAGATCCTGTGTCGATCATGATAATCTCATCAACGATATCAGCAATCGAATCTAAACACCTTGCGAGTGTATTCTCTTCATTCTTAACAATCATACATAGACTGATGGTTATCGTCGACTTCTCATCTGCGCTCACGAGTAACGCCCTCCTCACTCAATGATGATTCCATCTCCATTTTGAGTATTAGCCTGGATTTCCTAATACCACAATACGACCACCTTGGCATGTCTTCATTACATTTCGTGTATCAAAGATCATTGGGGCGTGGTCCGCTATATTCTGATAATCCACCTTACTATGATCGGTTGTGATTACGACCATATCGGATTCAGACCATAATATTGGATCTGGAGCAACCGAAGTTATGATTTCTTTACTTAACCTAAACTGAGAAACAAAAGGATCTGTATAACACACATCAGCGCCTTCTTCTCTCAACTTTTGAAATAATGCCATGGCAGGTGATTCCCTTACATCATCAATATCTTTTTTATAAGCCATCCCAACAAGAACAATTCTTGCACGGTTAATAGACTTCTCCTCACTCTTTAACATCTCTGTTATTCGTTCGACCAAATAAAGAGTCATATTATGATTCGTTCGATCTGCAAGTTGAATAAACTCTAGTGGAATGCCATATTGCTCTGACTTCCATGCCAAATAGAGTGGGTCTATTGGGATACAATGTCCACCGATTCCAGGACCCGGATAGAATGTCATATAGCCGAATGGTTTAGTAGCAGCCGCATCAATCACTTCCCAAATACTAAACCCTGCCTTCTCACACATAGGAACCATTCCATTCACAAGAGCAATATTCACACTGCGGAATGTATTCTCAAATAACTTCGCTGTCTCCGCAACCATTGTAGAACTGACTGGAACGATACGATCAAGAATTCCCCCATAGAATTCAACCCCAACTTTCAGACAGTTCGGTGTACTTCCTCCTATAATCTTCGGTGTGTTCTTAACGTGATAATCTTTGCTCCCTGGATCCACTCTTTCAGGAGAATAACAGACGTAGAAATCGTCTCCAGCAGACCACGCATTGGTATTTTCCACGACCTGACGTATAAGCTCCTCCGTCGTCCCCGGATATGTGGTGCTCTCCAGAATAATTAGCGTTTCCTTCTTGAGGTAAGGAAGCGACATCTGGATAGCAGATTCTATATATGTTGTATCCGGTTGATTCCCCCTCGCCAATGGTGTAGGAACACAGATAATGATAATATCTGCTTGACGAATGACATCATATTGCGTTCCAACATGGAAATTCCCAGCTATCGATGCAATAACTTGGTCTTCAATATCTATAATATAAGATCGTCCATTGTGTAATTCTGCAATTTTAACTGGATCGATATCGATTCCGAACACGTTATAACCAGCCATTGCAATCTCAGTTGCCATCGGTAACCCTACATATCCAAGACCAATAACGACGACTCTAGCCGAAAGGTCCTTAATTCTGTTAATAATATCCACCCAAGCCACCCTCCTTGGCATTACATAATTAAACCCTTAGTTCTTCACAATATATGTTTCCACTGTCTAATCTGATAGGACACCTTCATTAACTCTATTGTTAAATAGGTATAAATTTATAGAAGATAGTCAATGACACAGTATGCATTGCTGTAGCAACATATATATATAGGAACAACAGTTAGGAGGGAGATCATGCAACAAAGCAGATATCTTGAATTAGATGAGGTTCTAACTCGAATAGAACATGCATTATCGACCCGTCAAGCGCTATCGCTCGTACGTATTGGAGACGGAGAGAATCTTGTATTAGCACAAGATACAGTGTGGCCCATTGATCAGGTACTTCAAGAACGATGGTCAATGAAGGCTAATCGAGGTCAAAAGGGGTTGTTTCTTCCTAATTTTAAATTAAGAGATGAAGTAGCTTACTCCGTTCAGCGGGCTGATATCGTAGGCATTCTACCCCATGATGATATAAGCATTAATGCCCCCTCCTATTTAAAAAGAGAGTTAACGGATCAAGTTTTTTCTCACTTTGGTATCTCTCCCCTCCTTACATGCCATGCTTGTCTGAATCGCCAATTAGTTGATACACCCACGTTCTGGAGTATGTTGAAGAATCAGCGACTACTAATCGTTACAAGGGAAGATCTACAAGTGAAGTCTGTTCTGGAATCGCCACCTTACACACTCCAGATTTCACAAACAATTCCTTTCGGGCAATACGAACAAATGTCAGACACGCTTCGTTGGATCGTAGATCACAAGAGTGAATTCGATGTGGCTCTCTTCACTTGTGGAGTAAATGCCGTTGTTCTAGCTGAGCGTACCGCCACCCTTACGGGGAAGGTTGCCTTTGATTTCGGTAAGGCCTCAAATATATTAATAAACGGAAGAGCTAATTAACTGAATAAACACGTTAAAGTACAAACTCCCCCCTCACTTTATCATCAGATGAGGTGGGTAAATTGTACTTTATAAGGGCATCAAAAAAAACGCTCCAAATCGTACATGGAACGTTCTTACAACTATCTCCAAAATATGAACATGGGGATCAAGGCGTTGCTGCTTTTCCAAAGAACACCTCTGGTCCGTTACGTATCGTTGTTGAGGCTCCAGATACGTAGGATGAATATACACTTTCTGCAGCGGCTGGGGCAGCTAAATCTTGTGCAAGAAACGATATGATCTCGTATTCGTTTGTGCTACTTATGGATCCTTCTGCCTGATAGATAACATTCGAAGGTACGTACGTGGCTCCACGGACAATCTCAATGATATACTCATCACCAGCTTCACCGACAAAACAAATATTACCATTTAAGGTAATTATGGGATTTGGTACAAAACCTGTCTGCAGACCAATAACTCCAAATAATTCTGGCGTAGAAGTTAATTCTGTATTAGGTGCTCCCGAAACAGATGAATTCATAGAACTTCTCATATCCAAAAACGTACTCATTCTCATTCCTCCTCACTATCAAGATATCCTAGTATATGATAGTAATGAAGAAAGAGTATGGACGTTGTACATACGTGATCTATCTATTTATTAAAAGAGAGATTCTAATTCATTTATTAGTGAACCTACATAATCGACAGCTCGATGAATTGGATCTGCATCAGACATATCGACACCAGCTAACTTCATAAGTTCTAATGGCGTCATACTTCCTCCCGCTTTGAGAACATCCAACCATCGGTCCACAGCAGGTTGACCCTCTTCACGAATAATCTGTGCAACGGCAGTAGAAGCTGTCAATCCAGCGGCATAGGTGTATGGATATAGACTCATATAATAATGAGGTTGGCGCATCCATGTCAACTTAGCATCTTCATCAATTTCAACGGAATCACCCCAAAATGACTTGAGCACATCTCCTTTTTGTTCCGATAGAACTTTAGCGGTAATAGGCTCATCATTCATAGCTAAGCGATAGATCCGACGTTGAAGCTCACCTTCAAGCAGATGTGTCACAAAATTATGATAATACGTGTTCAGAAGTTGCAGAATAACCCAACGCTTCATACGGTCATCATCTGAATTCGTCATTAAATGATCTGCAAGTAGAAGTTCATTCATTGTTGATGGTGCTTCGATAAAGTACATGGACGGTCGCGCATTGGTTGAACGTTGATTTCTAGCCGCAAGCATCAAATGTCCCGCATGACCTACTTCATGTGCTAGCGTGAATGCACCCCGCATATTATCTGCCCACGTCATAAGGATGTACGAATGTTGACCATAGACAGAAGAACAGAATGCTCCAGTAGATTTACCTACATTGTTAGCATAATCTACCCATCTCTCGTTAAACGCGGAATTCACAATTTCTCCGTATTCTGGCCCTAGAACACCCAATGCTTCTTGAATCATGTTACATGCTTCGGAATAAGTCGTTGTTGGACTAAACTCCGGATCCAGAGGCGCCTTTAGATCTGAAAAATACAATTTCTCTAGTCCTAACTCACGTTGCTTCAACTTCGCATATCTTCGCATATGTGGAGCCAATTGCTCTTGAATGGTGTCAAGAATTTGATCATACATTTGAGTTGTCACTTGCTGTGGTTGTAGGAGCATTTCCGTTACAGATCCATACCCACGTAGTCGCGATAATACGACTTGTTTCTTGACTTCCGTCGCATAAGCCTCGGCAAATGTATTCTGATATGTACGAAGAGAACGACTAAAGGAAGCAAAGGCAGATCGACGAAGTACTGTATCTGAAGATTGCTCATATTTATTCTCATATAAAGGGAACGATACGGGCTGTGAGTTCCCACTCTCATCCGTTGCATTCTCAAACGTCATATCCGATAACTTAGCTCGAAGATAGACGCGATACGGGGAATCTAGAACTTCACTCATCGATGCAAGAACACTTTCGGTTTCTGAGCTAAGACGATGAGACTTCGAATCTAGCAATAATTTCAAGCTTCTGCTGTAATCCGCTAGTCCAATGTTCTCTTCTAAATATTGTTCTACGGTTCCATCAGGTAAAGCAATGATCTCAGACTTGATAAAAGACAGTGCGGATGCAATACTCGATACCATATCTCCCGACTTAGCAGAATTTACTAAGTTGTCCGAATTGGTACTATCCTCCGTCTGACGTAACCTCGCGAATGAAGCAGCACGTGAGACACGCTCGTGTAATTCTTCTTGAGCATTAAGGCATGCTAACAATATTTCAGATCCTTCACTTAAGCGACCTTTATACTGCGTTACATTCCCTACATCCTCGCGGATCGATTTCAGTTCAGCTTTCCACGCTTCCATACTTGTAAAAAGATCATCTAAATTCCATGTCGTTTCTTCAAGCACTTCAGATCTCTTCTTAATCGGTTCTCCCATCTAATTACACCTCTCACATCCGCATATTTAATTTCATTATATTTCCTTAACCATATGATAATACATGTGATCATTGATCGGAATTTCTTTATCCACCTTATAACCTGATCTCTGATACAAAGAATAAGCACCCTCATTGTCTTTAACTACCGCCAGCGCAATTTTGGTGAAATGTCGCTTCATGGCTTCATTCTCAACAGCAAGCATTAATTCCTTACCAATGCCTTGTCTGCCATATGCAGGAGATACAGAGAGCGTATCTATATAAAATTCATCCTCATCCGCTTCCTTGTCTAACACAAGACTAGGGTTGTTCTTTAACTTTCTTAAGTAATCAATCATCGGTTTATCCAATACAATCGCATCAGAGCCTGCGTAAGAAACAACAACTCCCGCAACCTCACCATTCACTTCTTTCACGACCATTTGATGGTAACTTAATCGACCCTCTTCTTGAATGAAATATTGTCCTAGAACCTGAAGGACATCTTCTTCGTCCTCTTGTCCCGTCAATTGATGCGCAACGTCATGCAATGCATCATAAAGTAATCGCGTTACAAAAAGTTTATCTTCTTTTCTTGCTGGTCTTATCATGATGTATCCCTCCAAAACTTTCTGTCATGCTATTATACCCCACGATAATAAATATTGGGAGTTTGGGACTGTTTTATCATTCATGGGTACACTATAATGAGAAGAATGACATTCTAGAAGGTGAGTAATCAAATGCAATTCACACCAAAAAATAAACTATATCGTTATTTTTTAACACCCCCAAAGATACTAGTATTTGGCTTTGCCATCATTATTCTAATTGGGACTATTCTGTTGGCATTACCTATTGCATCATCTACATCCCCGTTATCTTTCATGAATGCCTTATTCATGGCAACTTCAGCCACGTGTGTCACTGGGCTTGCAGTTGTGGACCCGGGGACACAACTATCTACTTTTGGGGAAATCGTAATTCTGAGTCTTTGTCAAATTGGAGGACTAGGCTTCACGACCATGGCTACCCTGATCGCTTTGGTATTCAACAAACGGATTTCTGTGAAAGAACGACTTGTTCTACAGCAAGCGATGAATCATGGCAGCATGGAAGGTATTGTGCGTCTCATGCGCAAAGTTATTTTCTATTCTCTCTCGATCGAACTAGTAGGAGCACTGTTATTAGCGATTCGCTTCTCATTGGACATGCCTATCTGGCAAGCTTTATATTATGGCGTATTCCACAGTGTTTCTTCATTTACTAATGTTGGACTAGATATCCTTGGAACCGTTCATGGTCCATTCAGTAGTTTCAATTCTTACGTAAATGATCCTTTTGTAAATATCGTGATTATTCTACTCATCTTTCTTGGCGGAATTGGTTTTATTGTCATCTCCGATCTACTTGGGTTTCGCAAGTCAAGAAAATTGTCCCTACATAGTAAAGTTGTTCTTTCGGTATCCATTGCACTAGTTGTGATCGGGTCTGTCGTTATTTTTATTTTCGAATACTCGAATGAACATACCTTACAAGGTCTTAATCCTTCGGATAAAATCATGGCCTCTACATTGCAATCTGTCACTACGCGCTCTGGTGGGATTACAACATTAGACATTCCTAAATTGCATCAATCCACACAGTTTTTCATGATTATCTGGATGTTCATAGGCGCAGCACCTGGTTCAACAGGTGGTGGTATTAAAGTCACGACCTTTGCCATCCTCATAGGGGCCATGTATACGATGGCTCGAGGTAGAGATGATGTTGTATTCTTCCGAAGTCGAATTTCGAAGGAAGTTGTGTACAAAGCAATTACACTTACACTATTATCTTTTCTACTCGTCATCGCATTTACCATGGTATTATCCGTTACGGAAGATCGCCAATTTCTAACGATTCTTTTTGAAGCTACCTCTGCCTTTGGGACGTGTGGTCTCTCCATGGGATTGACCCCTGATCTATCAACGGTTGGGAAGATTGCAATCACATTTCTAATGTTCTTAGGCCGGCTTGGTCCTCTGACCTTAGCCTATGCACTAAGCCCTAAGCCTCAGAAAGAATCATTCCGATACCCAGAAGGCAAAATTACAATTGGATAAATCAAACATAAACGGCTACTCCGTCCTTTAGCGGCGAAGAAACGTTTAACGTTGAAGTACAAACTGCATATAAGCAGAGATACTTGTGGATTCTATATTTTAAAAGAGCTTCGCTAATCCTATAAAGGACAAGCGAAGCTCTTTTTAATTGCGTTTTCGTTTATGAAATAGTCCAGATTTACGATTCACCAGCCCTTTTTCTACCGCGTAACGGGTTAATTGTACTCGGTTCTCCAAGTGAAGTTTCTGTAAAATATTCTTCAAATGATTCTTAACCGTCTGATCCGAAATACCAAGTTGTGTTGCAATTTCTTTATTTGTCATGCCTGCCGCAACCCAATTCAATATTTCTCTCTCTCTGGTAGTCAGCGGAATATGATCCTCACTCGCTACGGATATCGGGAATTCCTTCAATATTTGAAAAGCAAGTTCACGGCTAAGAGGTGCATCATCACGCATAATGGCATGTAAATACGCCAACCATGTGGAGGGAGAAAGATTCTTGAGCAAGTAGCCCTGCGCTCCTTGTTTTAAAGCTTCAAATAAATGCGTGATATCATCAGACACCGTTATCATAACGATTTTGACATACGGATATTGTAATTTGATAATCCGAGTTGCCTCAAGACCTCCTATGCCTTGCATTTGAATATCCATCAAGATGAGGTCTGGCATAAGTTGCTCTGTTATAGCGATCGCTTCTTCACCACTAGACACGATTCCAATGACTTCGTAATCACTATCTTCGGCTAGAATATCTATCATGGCTTCTCTAGCATGCTGAGAATCATCAACAATAAGTACACGGTATACACTCACGATGTTAACGCCTCCTTTCTGATCTCGATGACTGTTCCAAGAGGCACCACAGGCATGGTCACTCGCCATCCCAGTTCTTGTGCTCTTTCCATCATAATTCGTAATCCATAACGGTCCTTATATAAATTCAGGTCATCTTGCATCCCTACCCCATTATCTTCGATAGATACGATCCACGATGAATCAGATCCTTCTCCACGGATGGAAATGGTGTTTGCTTTCGCATGTTTTTCGATATTAAGTAAAGATTCACGAATGCAGGCTAACATCTCAATCTTTTCTTTAGAATTTAGCAAATGATCGGGAATTGCCCATTCAATAGAAGGTGGAATTGTTAACGTCTCTTGAGCCATATGCCTAATTCTTGCTTTCATGGAATCTTCGAATACATTCTTCTCGATCGTAGCTGGATAACGCAAATTAGTTATGGCCTGGCGAGCATATCGATTGACTTCGTGAACCGTCTTACGTATTTCTTGGATTTCTTCCTGTTCCTCTACCGTAGATGTTCTAGCACTAGCGCGATCGATTTGAACTGACAATAAGAATAAAGACTGTGCTATGCCATCATGCAGTTCTCTTGATAAGAGTTCTCTAGCTTCTAACGCTGCCTTCTCCGTTCGCTCTCGATTTAACTCCTCTTGGTTATGCTCTAGCATTCGAAATAGAGGCATCAATAACGTTAGACTCGTAAGATACACAATAACAGGACTAAGAACGTTTCCAAGGTCCATCGACACATAATGTATTAATAGGGTATGTCGCACATATTCCCATAAACCCACCGTTAATGTAGGTAGAAAGAGGATCATCCATTTAATCTGTTTGTAAGACATTATTGTTCTCCTTGGCTCATTCTTATTTTGATTGGGGTACGTAAAGTAAATGCTGATATGATTGTAATTATATCTGAGAAATATTCAGAATACATCTCATCGCCCTTTATTTATACATGCACCCATTCATTAGAACAGCCCCATAACGGCAGGTATGCCGTCATGAGGCTCTTATTTAATAGCATTCTACTTATTGATCCAATGTAAAAGGTTCAAGATCTTTATACATGGGACTTGGTCTTGAACATGTACTACGCATGTCATAATGCTTCTGTTCATCGGAAGCATCGTGGAACGCCCACATCGCCTCCAGAACATGATAAGCTAGTTCACCACTTGCACGATGTGGACGTCCGCTTTGGATTGCGTAGGCCATATCAGCAGCGGCAATACCTCTTATGTTCTCCTCATAACCAAATAATAAAGGTTGTTCAATCCATTCCGATTCACCCATCAAGCGATATTTAACACTTCCACCGAATTGATTAGGATCGGGTACTTGTAATGTACCCTTCGTACCATAGATCTCAATCGGTGGTAGACTGCTTCCACCAAATATATCAAAGCTCATAATGAGGGTTCCTATCGCTCCCTCTTCGAACTCCATTACACCAGCCACATGTGTAGGGATCTCAACCGGAATCATTAGACCTTGCTTCTTCTCACTTGTAATGGTTCTTTCCTCTAGCGCTTTACCTGTAATTCCGGTAATTCGTTTAATTGGGCCCAACAATTGTATAAGTGCTGTCAAATAATACGGCCCCATATCGAACAGGGGTCCACCTCCTGCCTGATAATAAAACTCAGGATCAGGATGCCATCCTTCATGACCACCACTCATCATAAATGCTGTTGCACCAATAGGTCGTCCGATCACGCCATCGTTCAATAATTGTAACGCTGTTTGAATTCCCGCGCCATAGAATGTTTCAGGTGCACATCCGACACGGAGCCCCTTTTCTTTCGCTACTTGTAATACGCGTTGTCCTTCTTCGCGTGTAACCGCCAGGGGCTTCTCCACATAAACATGTTTACCTGCCGCAAGCGCTTGCAAACATACTGAAGCATGGGCTGCAGGAATCGTCAGATTAATGACTAACTGGATATCGGGATCAGCTAACAACTCTTCAGGGGAATAAGCTTTGGGTATGCCATATTTAGAAGCTTGCTCCTGAGCTCGTTGTATATCAATATCAGCGCATGCCACGACATGAATGATCTCGAATTTCTTGTAATTCTCCATATAAATACTGCTGATCTTTCCACACCCGATAATCCCTACATTGATTGTATTCATTCTGTGATTCCCCTCCTGAATGCTTAATAGTTACTATCTGCCATTCCTGTGTATGAACTTCCTTGAACTGAATCCGAACCACCATTCTGATACTCAGCCATTGATCTACCCTCTGCTGCCCATAGGAACCCACGACGCATGATCTCTGTCACTTCCGGCATCTCGATAATATCTGCATGATGACCTAAGGAATTGTAGAAGACTCTTCCACTTCCCCAACGCTTCGTCCACACAACAGGCATCTCAACGCTTCCATTCGTCGAATGCGGTCCTTTTACTACCGGGAATATCGTTGATGCTAAGACTTCTACTGCAGGATCCACATGAAGATAATACTGCTCACTCTTAACTTCGAAATCCTCTATACCTTCCAATAACATACTCGAGCTATATTTCATATGAACGATATATTCAACGCCATCATTCCCTGGATGAGCTACCCATTGCCCCCCAGTCATGAACTGCCAGTTCACGTTGGTACGGAAGGAATCGCACATGCCTCCATGACAACCTACGATTCCAACGCCCTTCTCTACTGCTGCCAGTACATTATCTACAAGTTCAT
Organism: Paenibacillus sp. Y301; assembly: GCF_059445505.1. Classification (NCBI taxonomy): domain Bacteria; kingdom Bacillati; phylum Bacillota; class Bacilli; order Caryophanales; family Paenibacillaceae; genus Paenibacillus; species Paenibacillus sp. Y301. Next base: position 69,329 of record NZ_JCAIUL010000005.1, read on the forward strand.
TTCTAATTTCACCCATGGTCCATACGGGCACAATTAGATCCAAGCTCATAAGTTTATCTAGATCAGAATACGCTTCCAACGTATCTGATACTTCTACTTCGAATTGTTCCTTTTCTAGAATATCTTTGAATAATTGCGCCACTTGTTCTGGTTCATGACCATCCCAGCCACCCCATACGATCAACGCCTTTTTCATATAAAACACTCCTCACCGGTTTAGTTTACATTTCTGAAATAGACACCCAGCGCCGCTCTTCTACTGAACGTTCAACTGCCTCTAGCACGGCCTGACATTTCACTCCGTCGTTAAAATTCGGGGAAGGTTGTCGTCCTTCATTGATGGCATTCATAAGTTCCAACATTTCATGTGTGAATGTATGTTCAAATCCGATGGTATGTCCTGTTGGCCACCAAGCTTCTGAATACGCATGGGCAGGATCTGTTGCGAGAACACGGCGGAAACCTTGTACATCTTCTTCATCATCCGTGAAATAGACTTCCAGTTCGTTCATACGTTCGAAATCGAATTTAATACTTCCTTTGCTCCCATTAATCTCGAAGGAATTCGTACTCCGATGCCCTGCAGCAAATCGAGTGGATTCAAATACTCCTATGGTACCGTTTACAAAACGACTCATGAATATCGTAGCGTCATCAACCGTGACCTGACCCTTGGGTCCATCACTACTTCCTTTTGCAGTTAATCCCGTCATTTCACTAGCGAGTGGGCGTTCACGAATGAAAGTCTCACTCATGCCCATAACTTCTTTCATATCCCCCACTAAATAATGAGCGAAGTCAATCAGATGCGCACCTAGATCACCGTGGGAACCTGAGCCTGCAATTTCTTTCTGAAGACGCCATACTAACGGAAATGTTGGATCTATAATCCAGTCCTGCAGAAACCAGGCTCGGAAATGATAAAGTTCACCTAATCGACCACTGTCAATTAACTTCTTAGCTAACTGAATTGCTGGAGTAAAACGATAATTAAAACCGATCATATGTTTAATGCCAGTCTCTTCAGCAACCGCTAACATTTCACGAGAATCTGCAAGCGTTAATGCTAGTGGTTTCTCACAAAAAATATGTTTACCCGCACGGGCTGCAGCCAAAGCAATTTCCTTATGTACATTACTTGGTGCATTAATATCAATCAGATCAATATCTTCGCGCTCAACCAACGTCCGCCAATCAGTCTCAACCTCGGACCAACCAAATTGCTTCGCTGCCTGTGTCACACCTTCTTCATCACGACCACAAATAACTGACATTTTGGGCTTGATCTTCGTATCAGGAAAAAACATTGGGAGTGCACGATAAGCATTACTATGAGCCTTACCCATAAATTTGTAACCTACCATACCAATACGGAGCTCTTTCATTCTTATTCCCCCTTTGAATATATTCGACGAGATGATGATTCCCTCACAATGAGTTCCGTCGGTAGTTGAATACGGAAATGTTCATGTAATTCTGCTGATGATTGTCGTAGAGGCTGTAGCAGTTTCTCTGCTGCAATTTTCCCCATTTGAAAAAAGGGTACGCTCACACTGCTCAACGATGGTGTAGTCATTTCAGCTGCATCCGAATCATCGTAGCCTATCATCCCTGGAAGTTCGTTCCACGGTATGCCTAGATCTCTTAAACCCTGTTGCATGCCAATAGCCATCCGATCGTTCGAGGCAAATATAGCATCAATTTCATTTAACCTAGCATGGACTGACGATGCGGCAGTATACCCACTTTTGCGACTAAAGTTACCTGTGAACAATATGGATTCATTAACCTCTATCCCATGGTCAAGCAGCGCCTTACGATAACCTGTGGAGCGATCACGACTATTGGAATATTCGGTTGGTCCATTGATAAAAGCGATTTTTCTATATCCTTGTTGAATGAGGTGAGTTACTGCTTCATAACTCCCCTTCTCATGGGTAGCATCCACTTCACTGAATTCTTCGCCATCCACATGTTGATTTATTAAGCAGAAAGGTCTACCTTCATCTTTTAAACGTTGCAAAGCTTCTAATTCTACCGAATCATCCGTTGCTCCTAAGACAATGAGAGCATCCACCTTATGTGTATGAAATAATTGTGTATAATTCATCACATCATCTAGTGGTCGAAACAAGAGCAACAGATCATACCCTAATTCGCGTGATTCACTCCCAATTCCACTTAGAATTTCAGAGAAGAAATAGGTCGAGAACAAATTAACCTTCGGTACATAAGGCAGGATAACACCTATATTCCCACTTTTACTTGTAGCAAAATTTCTAGCCAGTGCGCTTGGAATATAATTCAGTTGTTTAGCAGCATCCAATACTCTTTGCCTTGTCTCTTCTCTCATAGATCCTACGTTGTTTAGAACTCTGGATACTGTTGCTTCAGATACATTGGCAAGATCAGCCACTTCCTTGCGGGATGCGATAATAAGCCCTCCAATCACCATTAATGTACGCGCGTACATTTTCTCACGAGAGAATCCTCATGTCAATACTTTTGAATCAATTAATGCAATCCTTTTAAATCGCAACATATTAAATAATCATAGAAACCCAATCTTTCTTTTTGAATTCTCATATATTGTGATTGTAGTAGAAATAATATTTATTGGAGGAGATCCTATGAACCAGAAAGTAAAGCCTAAAGTTGATCGTACAATTAACTTAAGAAGAGGCGAAGATGTGCTTGTCCGTTGTCGCCGTCACCGCCGTGACGAAGAGAGAAGAAACACCCGCGTCATCAATTTGAGACCCGGCGAAGATGTACTTGTTCGTTGTCGTCGAAGAGATCATCGGTAGTCTCTAAATGTATTTTACAGAAAAAAGGTATGTTAGAGGTAGCATTCTCTGACACACCTTTTCTGCGATTTACGTAGACTTATTTACTTCTTATTCTTCACGGTGTCTAACCATTGTCTCGCAATAAGCTCGTGACCTGCAGGAGTTGGATGCACGCCATCCCATATCCAGTATGATTCATCTGCTTGGCTACATGCGTCATTGAAAGCCTCTTGTAGAGGTACATATATCGTTCCATAGGTTTCGGATATTCTTTTGGCCGCTTCTTGTCTCTTCGAGACTTCATCATACCACGACTTCCAATTCTCCTTGACATAACCTACCGGTAAAATAAACGGCTCGCAAACAACGATCTCAATATCACGTAACTCGGCTTTCGTTTCTTCAATTAGATTAGCATATACCTTCTCATACTTAGCTGCGGACACGCCACATGCTTGAGAGAATTCCATGCCCACATCATTTACACCAATAAGAATGCTTAACACATCTGGTTTCAGATTTAACGTATCCTCTTGCCAACGACCATACAGATCAACGATCCGATTCCCACTAATCCCTCGATTGAAGAAAGTGTACTGTTGCTCTGGTTGATCATACCCTACACGGCTTGCAATAAGATGTGCGTATCCATGACCCATGGCATGATTTAGATCTTCATCACGACCACGGTTCCCGTCGGTAATTGAATCCCCTTGAAATAGTATGATTGCATTTTTTTTGAACATATGAGGTCTCCTATTTAGGTGAATTATATTTTCATTAGAAATATATCATACAATTTCGCGCTAGACCATTCGTATAGCTACACTCACTTCCGTTAATAATTTACTATTGGATGATGACACAACATTAGGTATTAAAGTGAGGAGTTCAGACATATGAAACCTTTTACGCCCATGTCCCCTATTCTTCAATCCACACTTCCGGTTGGCGAGGAATGGATCTATCAACTGAAATGGGATGGTTATCGAGTTATCGCACATATTGAGAACGGAAAAGTAGACATTTACTCTAAACACATGTTATCCCTAAATATAGTTTTTCCGGAGTTAGTACAAGCTCTTTCAGCCATGGACGGAAAGTATGTTCTAGATGGAGAAGCGATATTATTAGATCCTACTACGGGTAAACCTAGTTTTCAGCATTTGCAAAAACGCGGTAGAATGCGTGACACCAAACATATTACCATAGCAGCCGAACGTGAGCCCGTCAGTTATATTGTGTTTGATCTTTTACAAGCTGGAGAACATGACCTCAGAAAACACCCATTTGATGAACGTGATCAACGCCTGAAAGAATTATCTAAAGGTTGGAAACACCCTCTCTACACTACAGATACTTTTAGGGATGGAGCGGTACTGTGGAATTGGGTAGTAGAACAACAATTAGAAGGCGTCGTTGCCAAAAAAGTGACTAGTCCTTACAGAGAAGGCAAACATCATCACGACTGGTTCAAGTGTAAGACGTCAATCCAGATGGATATAGAGATTGTTGGTATTTTAATGAAAGATGGTGCCTTGTCTAGCCTTGCTATGAGAAGAGATGGAGCGTATTTTGGTAGAATTTCCTCGGGTCTAAATCATTCATTAAAAGAACAAATAAGGAAGTTGCCCGCTACAGGTAAGCTACAATATTATTTTGACGTATTACCAGAAGGGTTACGGAAGTCGACTGTATTATGGTTAAACACCCCGCTTCGCGCACAGGTTACTGGCCTTGAGATCACATCCGCAGGGCAATTACGACATCCTAAGCTTATTTCGATCGAGGGACTTAAATGACTTTAACTAAAATTAAAAAGCTATAACCCCCACCCTTCGAGTGTGAGATTATAGCTTATGTCGCGATATCTTAACCTAATACAAGACGATCATCGGACAGTTTATGTCCACTTATTTGTTCGAATTCTCCAAGCAATCGCTCAACGGTTAAGTCTTTCTTGCGGTGTTCATTAATATCTAATATAATTCGACCACTGTCCATCATAATAAGACGATTTCCAAGACGTATGGCCTGTTCCATATTATGTGTGACCATTAACGTTGTTAGGTTCTTCTCACGTACAATTCGCTCCGTTAACTGAGTGATCAGTTCCGCACGAGCGGGATCTAGTGCTGCTGTATGTTCATCGAGCAACAAAATTTGTGGATTCGTGAATGTTGCCATGAGCAGACTCAACGCTTGACGTTCACCACCTGAGAGCATTCCTACTTTTGCATGGAGACGTTCTTCTAAGCCAATCCCAAGCAGTGACAGATGTTCACGGAACAAAGAGCGTTTGCTCCCCTTCACTCCTAATGATAATCCACGCTGTTTACCACGTGCATAAGCCATCGCGAGATTCTCCTCAATGGTCATATGTGGTGCGGTTCCTGCCATCGGATCTTGAAAGACTCTACCAATCCATCGACTCCGACGATATTCTGGCACATGGGTAATATCTTCATTTGCAATTCTCACTTGACCTGTATCGGGCTTCATGACGCCTGAAATAATATTCATTAAGGTCGATTTACCCGCTCCATTACTTCCAATGACTGTCACGAAGTCTCCTGGTTTCAAATGTAATTGTATATTAAAAAGAGCAATTTTCTCATCCGGTGTCGCTGGATTGAACAATTTAGCTACATGGTTTAGTTGAAGCATTATGCACCACCTCCAATCGTTTTGTCCGGTCTGCTATTCAATATTTGGGCTGATCGTCTTTTGGCCATTTTCTTCTGCTTCAATATACGTCGCGAAGACGGAAGTACGAGTGCGATAATAACGATAACCGCTGTAATGAGCTTCATATCAGAGGCATCTAACCACTCTACTCGAAGTGCCAGAGCAACCACAATACGATAGACAATTGAACCTAGAACGACAGAAATGGTATGGTGAATAACATTCTTTGCTCCAAACACAGCTTCACCAATAATAACGGAAGCCAATCCAATAACAATCATCCCTACCCCACCATTGATATCAGCGAAAGAAGATTGTTGAGCAATGAGCGCTCCTGAGAGTGCCACCAGTCCATTAGACAAACTGATCCCAACAATCTTGGTGAAATCTGTGTTCGAACCGAAGCTTCGAATCATCCGTTCATTATCTCCGGTTGCTCTTAAAGCTAATCCCAGATCCGAGTACAAGAACCGATTCAATAACATCAACACGATAATAACCACAATCGGTATCATGATAAGTGGTTTGGCTGAAGTAAACAGAGTCTCCATACCATATACAGAAATATTAGGCTTATTCATAATTCTCATATTAATAGAGTACAGTGCAATCATCATCAGAATTCCTGACATAAGTCCGTTGATTTTACCTTTCGTATGCAATAGTCCAGTACACATGCCAGCAAGTAGCCCACCTGCAAACCCCGATAGGCTAGCAAGAATAGGGGAATACCCATTGTTAATCATCACAGCAGCAATAGCAGCCCCTGTCGTAAAGCTTCCATCTACCGTTAAATCAGGAAAATCCAAAATCCGAAATGTCATGTAGACACCGAGTGCCATAAATGCATATAACAATCCGGATTCAACTGCACCCAACAATGAGTCCATCGACATTATGATTACCTCCTCTTAGACGTAAAGGGAGTGGACGATAATCATCGGCCACTCCAAATCATTCTTACACAAGCAAAGTCTTAACCTTTTTCACATACTTATTGGATAATATTGTTCTCTGCATCTTGTACTTTCGCCTTCATATCATCCGTCACTTCGATTCCTTGTTCCTTCGCTGCTTTTAAATTCAAGATAAGATCCAGTTTCTCTTGCATACCCACGGGCATATCTCCTGGATTCTTGCCATTCTTCAAAATTTCTACAGCCATCTGGCCAACTTGATAACCATGATCGAAATATTTAAACCCTACCGTAGCAAAGGCGCCCTTCTCAACGGTATCTCGGTCACTTGAGAAGAAAGGAATATCCTTCTCGTTCGCTACTTGAATGATTACATCTGCACCACTCACGACACTATTATCAAGCGTAATATAGAATGCATCCACTCGACCGATTAAGGATTCCGTTGCTTGTTTTACCTCAGATGTATTCGTAATCGCTGCTTTTACTAACTTAATGTCATGTTTCGCAAGAGCCTCTTCTGCCAATTTAGACATCATAACGGCATTGGGTTCACCTTCATTAATGACCAGTCCAACGCTTTTTATATCAGGGAAACTTTCAGCAACAAAGTCCATCAATTTCGTCGTTGCTTCAGGGTTAGTATCTGATCCTCCTGAAATTTTACCACCAGGTTTCTCTAGATTACTTACAATCTTTGCATCAAGCGGATCAGATACCGAGGCAAACAATATATTCTTATCCTTAACCTGCTGTACCACCGCTTGTGCTGATGGTGTAGCAATCGCTAGAACCAGATCGGCATCTTCTGAATTTATTTTCTGAGCAATCGTCATGTTATTCGTCTGATCGTTCTGTGCATTATTGTAGTCAACCTTTAGATTATCACCATCTGTTATTCCGGCATCCTTCAAGGCTTGCAAGAATCCTTCCCGTGTAGCATCCAATGAAGGGTGCTCTACAATTTGCGAAATAGCAATCTTATACGATTTCTTATCCGCACTATTATTACTTCCTGCATCCGTACCCGTCGTGCCATTGGTTTCTTTTGCCGAGTTATTACCACATGCCACCGCTGTCAACATGATGACAGACATCATAAGTGAAACCCACAGTTTCTTCTTCATCCCAAATCCCCCTTTTCATTTCAAAACAGCCTACAGTATTCGACTAAAACAGACATGCTTCACCGCTGTTATAATACAACGCGCTAAAGTTTCAGTGCAAAAAAAACGGCGTATTTATTATTTAATATAATATATCTCTCTAGTATATCCGTCAATTGATATATATCAAGCTACATGACTTCCTGTGCCTAGGCTTTCTCTACAAATTACTAGCATCTTATACCAAATGGAGTAGCATTAAGGATAAATCTGGATATAAGAAAAATAGACTTCCCACAAGTTAAATAGAACTCGTGAAAAGTCTCGTTTAATCAGCTTGAACTACGTTTGATTTGCTTCCTCTTTTGATCTATCCCTTAACCGCTGAACCAACAGTAAGCGCATTTTCCACTTGTTCACTGAATAGCATGTAGATCAGCACGGTAGGCAAGCTGGCAATCGTCATTGCTGCTCCCATAGCCCCCCAATTGGTCGTGAATTCTCCCTGGAAGAACAGTAAGCCCAATGGTAACGTCTTCAGGTTTTCATTAGAAATTAGAATAACAGCCATTGTAAACTCGTTCCATGAATTGAGAAAGATAAAGATGACCATGGTAGCGAGTGCCGGTTTGATTATAGGTAACATGATGCTGAAGAATGTGCGATAAATACTTGCTCCATCAATACAAGCTGACTCTTCCAATTCGATGGGTATACTACGAAAAAAACCATAAAAAACAATAGAACTAAAGGACAAGTTAAAAGCTATATAAGGAACAATGAGCGCGCCATACGTATTAGCAAGATGCAAATCCCGAACCATAATGGCTAGTGGAATCATTATAACCTGTATTGGTATGAACATGCCGATCATGATATAGGTATGTGCAATCCCGCACAACCGCCACTGCATTCGAGCCGCTGCAAAGGAGAACATCACAGACAAAATAATTGCTCCAGCGACCGTCACTGTTGCTACAATAACACTGTTCATGAAATAGACTGGAACATTATATTTGGACCAAGCATCCACATAATTTTCAAACCGCAGATGGGTGGGAAACCCAAATGGATTGGTTACAAAAATCTCATCATTATTCTTGAGAGAGTAAAAGATCATCCATAGCAATGGATAGACTGACAAAAGAGCATACAGCCACATAAAGCACGTAAGAAGCCATTTACCTTTTAACAGCTTTGTAAACCAGATCATAATTACACACTTCCTTTAGTAGGAGATTCGTTCCCTGGCAACCAGGCGGTTAATAATGAGTGTTGCAAGCAGACATTCGATGACCAACACTGCTGCTGCAGCGCTACCATAACCGAACTCTCCAACACGGAAGGCAGAGCGGTACATCAGGTAGGTAAGCGTGTAGGTAGAAGTTCCTGGTCCACCGCTGGTCATAATATACATATTTGCAAAAGCATTGAGGCCTCCCGTGACGGCAAAGATCAGACAGAACTTATACGTTTCCGACATCATTGGAATCATGACTTTTGTGATGGCCTGGAATTTGTTCGCACCATCAATTCGAGCGGCCTCCATGTATTGTTCCGGTACAGACCTGACCCCTGCAAGTAATAAGGCAAAATGGTAGCCCATGTATTGCCATGCATTGACGAAAGCAATCGCGATAATTGCTGACTTCCCGTTCGATAACCAGTCTTGCTGATAATCAAGTCCCAAGATACCAAATACCTTATTCAGCAAGCCGTATTCACTGTTGTAGATGGACAACCATAATTGACAGACTACCGTAATCGATAAAACAACCGGGATAAAATAACTAACCCTGAGAATTTTACGTCCTTTATACTTGCCATGCGCTACAGCAAACGCAAGAATTGATCCAATACAAATCTGAGTAATAGTAATGATGGCTGCAAAAATAAGTCCATTATAAACAGAGGTGTGAAATACACTATCCTCAAGCAGTTCCTTGTAGTTATCAAACCATATAAAGGTTCCCGCTGTAAGTCCATCCCACTGATACAAACTCCGAAAAAAGGTTTGCACAAGTGGATACATTACCATAATTGTATATACAATGAGAGCAGGTAGCGTAAATAATGTTATGGCTACCTTATTACCCAGGAATTTCTTCATGTCTTCACATCCCTTACGAGTCTCAATCCAATTCAAGAATTGACATATAATACAGATAGAACCCGCTCGATCATTACCTTGAGCGAGTTCTATTTCATATCACTGGCTACTTAGTCTGTGGAATTGCCTTACTTACATCTTTAATGAATTGCTCAACACTGTAGCCACCGGTCATCAAACTTTGCGTAGCATCTTCAATAGCGGCCTTGAATTTAGCATCGGACAAGCCCCAGTCGAATGCAGTGGTGCTTGTTATCTTAGCGACATCTTCAGTAAGCTGCGTCATCATTGGCGGATATTCCATAACAATAGCTTTATCAACCTTCGTTGCAACCATCGGTTGACCACGCTCAGTGTATTTGTACTCAGCATATTTCAGAGAGATGAACGCTGCTACTTTGGCTGCAAGTTCGGGATCTTTAGTATCCGGATTGACGGCGTAACCAGCAGGTCCTCCTCCTCCAATAAAGGCATATTTGTTTTGCTCATAGGATGCTGCATCGACACCAGGGAAGTACATCCATCCCACTTTATCACCAAGTTTTTCAGTTGAGGTAGCTATCTCCCACTGACCATTAAAGAACATTGCGGACTTCCCTTCATAGAACAATGAAGCTGCTTGATCATAATTTAGGTTGGTTGCACCTTTGGGTAGCAGACCCGCTTTGACTAGTTTGATTATTTCTTCCGCTGCTTGCTTGTATGCTGGGTCACTTGGACTTGCTTCACCGCTTTGTAGCTTCAGAATACCACCCGGGTCAACTCGTGTAGCGAACATATCGTAAAGGGCAACCGTTGGCCACTTCTCTTTAGCGAATAACGCCAGTGGTGTTATTCCTACTTTATTAAAGGTTTCAACTGCAGTCATGAGTTCATCATAGGTGGTAGGAAGTGCTACATTATTTTTCTCGAATAGCTCTTTATTATAGTATAGAAGCATAAATTCATTGCCTGCATATGGAAAGGCGTACACATGTCCGTCATCGGTAATCAACGTATTCATAGTGCTCTCGAACATTTTGTCTTTAAAATCGTACAGATCAGTGTAATCGTCAAGCATCAATATGTTTCCAGATTTCTTAAAGGTATTAATAATATTCATATTCGCTTGATAAATATCTGGAAGATTTCCGGTTGCTGCATACGTTTTGATCTTCTGTCCATCATCTTGAGCCTGAACTTCTAACTCCAATTCAACATTCGGCATTTCTTTCTTTAATTCTGCAACAGCGTAATCATAAGGAAGTTTTGTGTCATCGTCAGAATATTGGGCATAAATACGAAGTTTGACAGCCTCTAGCGGTGCAGTCGTCGCCTCTTCTGTAGCCTTTGCTTCTTCCTTGGCAACTGGTGTTGTCTTAGCTGGTTCATTTGCTGCACTACCTGCTGAACCGCAAGCGCTTACAAATATTAGGCTTAGACTTACCAACCCCATTGCGAGTTTCTTCATTTTATTACCCCTTTCAAATATGACTTACTACCTTAAGTATAGAGATTGTCACTATTCATGATAATGAAAAAACTGCTTACTTTTGGTACTATCTGCGCAGAAATATCCACTAACTTCGCGTTTTTCCATACTCACTCGGTGAATATCCATAGAATTTCTTAAAGCTCTTGCTAAAATAGCCAGCATCACTATACCCAACCATCTCTGCGATGTTAGACAGGCGTGTTCCACCTTGCCCTAGGATTTCCTTCGCTTTCTTCATCCGATACTGTGTAACGTAGTCGCTTACCGTCATTCCATATTCTTTCTTGAACACTGCACGAAGATAACTTGCATTAATAAATACGTGCTTTGCTACATGCTCCAGCTGGAGCTCATGATCGGTATAGCATTGCTCAATATATGACTTGGCGGACTGAGAAATTTTTGAGGATCTTGTATTCTTATACTTACTCGTATATTGGATGACCACGTCAAATAATTGCTTGATCCACTCAAATGTCATATCAGCCGATTCAAACTTATGAATTTCACTATATGGAAAGAAATTTTCTCCAAAGCAGTCCTCAATGGGATGTCCTAGCTCTGTAATATAAGACAGATTCACTGCAATAAGACCCATACAAATCACATACACATAATCAATTGATAGTCGTCTTGCACGAATAGATTCAAATACACCATCCAATATTTGCTGAACTCGTTCGGCATTTCTCATACGCAGCTCCATGAGTAACTCTTCATTTACCTCATTAGGATAGAATGCTTGCTTCCCAATCTCTGTCAAGGAGGATCCATATGCTATGACCCGGTCATGACCGAGTACAAACTTGTTTTGGAGCGCCTCAAGTGCTTCTTTATAGGAACTGGAGATGCCTTTAAATCCCTCTTTACTACGGCCAACGCCAACTGTAATTGTGAAATTTAAGTACTTTTTAATTAATGTACCTAGCTTCTTGTATCCTTCCAAAGGAGGTGTGATATTTGTAAGATTATTCGTATGCTCGACCAAACATACAATTCGCCCCTCAGGTCCGTTGAAGATATCATGATTCCAACTCTCTTCAAGGGCCTCATTCAAGATATTCGTAACGGCGTATTTCATCAGAAGACGTTCACTTACTTTCTCCCACTTACGATCCATATGATCAATCTCGATACAGGCGACAATAAAACACGGGTTCTGAACGTGAATATTGAAATGGGCAAGGCGTTTCATGACATCATCATCCGTAAGATTATATTCCTTACTAATCAGTTGATTGAGGAGACTTTCCTTCATCATCTGGTTATTCTCCTTAAGTGTAAGATTCTCAACTTGTGTTTTCTGATGCACCCTCTGTAACTTCAAGAGAGTCAACAATAACTCATCCTTTGAAAATGGCTTTAAAATGTAGTCTTCTACACCAAGTCTGACGGCTCTTCTTGCATAGTCAAATTCATTATGACCTGTAATAAGTACTATGCTTATCCCAGGATACTGCTCTTTCAGCTTCTCAGTTAACTCCAATCCATCCATGAAGGGCATCGTTATATCAACAAGCGCAATGTCCACAGGGTGCTTACTGCAGAGTTCCAGTGCCTCAAGTCCATTCCTTGCCTCTACATTAATCTCGAAACCAAGAGTCTCCCAGTCTAACACCCCACGCAAATACTCACGGAAGATAGCCTCATCATCAACAACCATTATTTTTTGCATATACGATTTCTCCTAACTGAATCTGGTAAGGAATCTCAATTGTGATCTCTGTGCCGTTCCCCAATATGCTTGTGATATGCAACCCATACTCTTCTCCAAAATATAGCCTGATTCGTTCATGCACACTACTGAGCCCATAGCCAATCGGTTTCTCTTGATCCTTCATTGCAGTTATCAGAGAATACAATCGTTCTTCAGGTATTCCTACTCCATCGTCCTTCACCTTCAGAATGACCTTGTCAGCCTCTTTCCATCCGGTAATCTCCAACTCACCAAAAGACCCTTTCGTCTTAAGTCCGTGATAAATCGCATTTTCCACAAGTGGTTGAATCGCAAGTTTAGGAATGATGCAGGATAGAATCTCAGGCTGGATGTCGATCTTGAAATTAAACACATCAGAATAGCGAATCCGTTGAATAGCTAAATAATCTTGCACGCTATTGAGCTCTTCCTGGAGAGTAATCTGATCCCTTCCATTGCTTAGAGCAACTCTGTAGAAGTCAGCAAGCGCCTTCGTCGTTCGCTGCACATCACGCACCCTCCCCATCTCTGACAGCGTATAGATAACATCAAGTGTGTTGTACAGAAAATGCGGCTTCATCTGTGCCTGAATGAGGGCAAGTTCATACTCTCTTTTTTTTCTTTGCTCAACACTAATATTCATGAGTAACTCCTTAACCCTATTCATCATCATATTGAATCCTGAGGCTAGTATCCCGATTTCGTCTCTTGAGTTAATTTGAAGGTGTTGATCCAGATTCCCTTCATTAACATGCTTCATGTGCCGTGAGAGACTGATGATCGGGCTGGCGATCCATTTGGATAGCAATCCTGCTCCAAGAATAGCAAACAACAAACAAATGAAACCAATGAGAATGATTAAGCGGGTAATCTTTCCCGTATCTTCGGTTAATCTATCGTAAGGCACCAAGGAGATCAGCTTCCAATCTAGTTTTCTAATATCGGTGCTTACCAGCAGCATTCTTCCTTCAGGCGATCGCTGAATGACATTGGGCTGTTGAGGTCCCAACACCCAATCTCTTAATGATCCTTCTTGCAACGGAAGAAGCACCTTGTCCACTTCCAAAGCCGAGACCACAAAACCTGCCGAGTCGGATATAATAAACGATCCCGCTTGAATAGAACCTATATTTCGATAGATATCTGACAAGGTACTTTCTCGGACATTCAGGATTAGATAGCCTAGCTGCTCACCTGTATTTATGTTTACGATGCGTTTACCCAGTGTGAGAACCGGCTCTTCCGGGCTTGTAACCAAGTAATTTCGTCGTTCCATAGGGAACCAAATATTAGAACCATTCGAATTCTCCAATCTATGTATCATCTCATTATCCCGTAGCATCTCCGCATTTCTCTCCATCGCAAGTGAAGAACCATAGACCTGATTATTCTTATTGATAAAAGCCACCGACTCCACGTCTGGGAAAACGAGTAGAGCATAGCTTAGCTGGTTCGTAATTTGCGTGTAAAGTTGTAAATCGGATACTTGATCAACTCTATCAACTCGCTCCTCGACGATGACCTTATTTAGGTTCAACGTCAACATATTCGCAGCGCTCTCCGTGTTCGTCAGCATGCCATTGACGAGCGTAATAATCAATGTGGATTTGTCTGAGATGCTTTCCTCTGTCTTCTTGACGATAGCTTCTGTATAGACGTGATACGAAACAAAACCTAAAATAAATAAAGGTACAATAATTAGGGGCATATAGATAAACATAATCTTTTTGCGAATCAATTGATTGCTAAGCCACTTTGAAGGATGTAATCGCTTTAGTAATTGCAAATAGAAACCTCCTCTATCAAAATAAAAAGCACATTTCCACACTTATAATACATATAACAGGTACTTATCTCGACATATTTTTTTTACAAAACATGGGTCATAAGTATCCTATCTAGAAACATGTGCTTAGTAAATGGTCATCCGTTTTTTCAGTGAATCCGATACTTCTTCTATTGAATACAGGGGCTCCTAGATTATTCACAGCTCAGTTGATATATGAGAGACTACTCCTCTTAAGCGACTTCCATTGTATGAATAGAATGAGTGCCATTTTCAAATATTATATCTGATTCTAAAACGTTGAAGGAGGCGCAGACTATGACCATCACTCAAAAATTTGCCTATTTATTGGTAATCACGATGACAGCATCGATCATCTTATTCAACTCAGATATTATTCAAGCGGAACCTTCATATGCCAAGTGGGGCAGCATTGCAGTGAAAGAGACGAGTAAGAAATACAATGCTTCGGTTAAGGATTACCTCCATATAGGCAGCAAGAAGATCTCTGACGATACAACGGAAGAAATCTTCAAATTGATTCTCAATAAAAATAATAAGACAATTGGAGTCTTAGTAACGATTAGATTTAATCCTGATACGAATGAATTACGCACCATACGTTATCAAGAAACGAATCCTTAACCCCCCCTTTCATGATCAAAAAAGTGAGAAGTGACATCATACACTCGATGAAAACTTCTGTAAATAGTGATCACCATCTAAATAAGGGACGATTGGTTGTATTGGTCAATCTAATCGTCTCTTCTCTTTCATTTTCTATTCTCCCCACTCTATTTCTCCATTTCTCTTCCAAAATGCAAGAACAGTAGATTTACAAGGAATTCGTATAGAGAATCAATGACAGCCCCCACTGAAATCGCTTCCAAGTACATTTCAAGCTAGATCGTTGCATTTAAAGTCTGTTTTTTGGATTTTACTTTCTTTCTTGCTCAGCGTATATTCATCTCAACTACTATATACACGATCCAATCGAACGCTTAATTCCCTTCAAGGGGAACGGGGGACCCAACCGAAACTATCATCATGGTTTCACGGGGTGAATCCTAGTGCTTAATCACTAGGTAGGGCACTCTCAAGCCCGAATCCGACAGCTAACTCCCCGTAAGCGTAATTGAGAGAGAACCACCCTCATGTGCCTCCACAGTTCGTTTTATTAACTGTGCGTAAAGCCCGAGAGTAGAGATTCTCCACTTCGGGCTCTTTGTGTTGTCTGTAAATCTCATATAATAGGAGAATGATGTATGCTGAAATTAACTGACCCTTTATCTGAATCAAGTGAAGTTTCCAAATTTAAAATTGGTCATTCAGAGGTCTATCCATTGAGGACGCCTTTGTCTTCATTCAAAGCAATAAAGAAACCTGGGGATCCTATAGACAGATGATAGCAGAATCTGCACTACTTGACCTATCTGCAAACTTACAGAACCCCTCGAATAACCTAACGATAGAACGTTCATTTCTTTTCAATCGTTCACAAGCCTATTTTCCCTTCTAACACAATAATAAACCCACATATGCAGCTTCCATATGTGGGTTCCCCATAATATACAATTCTCTTAATTCAGATTATAACTTGTTATCTTCCACGCCATCTAACCAGCTCTCAATATCACCAATAACCGATGCCACACAGCCATCATCGAATGGAGAAATAAGATCTGCTACCTTAACAAGGCCTAAGAAGGATTGACTTCCTCCCTGTTGACACAGTTTCAAATAATCAGCCCAAGCTGACTTTGAATCCTGATGCATCTTCTTCCAGAATTGGAATGCACAGATTTGTGCCAAGGTATAATCGATATAATAAAATGGTGTTTGAAAAATATGAGATTGCTTCTGCCAGAAAGCGCCACTTTCCAAATAATGATTTCCATCATAATTACGATGTGGTAAATACTTTTTCTCAATGTCGCGCCAAGCAGTCTTACGTTCCGTTGGAGTTGCCTCTGGATGGTCGTATACGAAATGTTGGAATTCATCAACGGCTACACCGTAAGGAATAAACAACAATGATTCAGCTAAATGGTTGAAACGGTATTTATTTGCATCTTCCTTGAAGAATAGATCCATCCATGGCCACGTAAAGAATTCCATACTCATCGAGTGAATCTCGCACGCTTCGTTTGTAGGCCAGTTATACTCTGGAATGCTATAATGTCGGCTCTCATATACTTGGAATGCATGCCCTGCTTCATGCGTAAGGACGTCAATATCCCCTGACGTTCCATTGAAATTGGAGAAAATGAACGGAGATCCAAATTCGCTTAAGTATGTGCAATAACCCCCACCTTGTTTCCCTTTCTTGCTGACAAGATCCATGAGTCCATTATCAACCATATACGTAAAGAATTCGTTCACTTCAGGTGATAATTCACGATACATCTTCACGCCATTCTCAATGATCCAATCCGGATCTCCTTTGGGTATCGCATTCCCTGTCTTGAAACTAAATCCTTCATCATAATAAGCCAGTTGATCCACCTCGATACGACGAGTCTGACGTGCTCTTAGCTTTGTTGCAGCTGGAACAATGTATTCCTCCACTTGATTCCTGAAATTCGCGACCATTTCCGCATTGTAATCAGTACGGTTCATTCGGGCATAACCCAACTCCGTGTAATTGGCGAACCCAAGTTTTGTTGCGATTTTCGTGCGCACTTTGACTAATTCATCATAAATACGATCGAACTGCTCTTCATTCTCGGCCATGAACGTATATCTCGCTTCAGCAGCAGCACGTCTCATCTGACGATCCGTTGATTGTTCAAACGGTTGCAACTGTGGTAACGTTCGTTCTTCCCCTTCAAAAGGGATTTTTGCTGAAGCAATAAGTTGTGAATATTCTGTCGTTAACTTATTCTCCAATTGAAGATCTTCAATGATTTCTGGTTTGAATGTCTTTAATGAGAGTTCTGCCAACTGAAACAGTTGTCCTCCCCATTTGTTCTCTAGTTCACTTCTGAACTTCGAATTGACTAGTGCACGATAGTAATCAGTCACATATTCCTGAAAAACAGGCCCAAATTCATCGTAGAAATCCTGCTCCGCCTTGTAAAATTCATCATTGGTGTCCACAGAATGTCTAATGGACGCCAATGTTCCTTGCGTCTCAACCCCACTACGAAGTTTGTTAATGGCACTCATCACTTGATCTTGTTGTTCAAAACTGTCGGCACTAATAAATTCACTTATTAAGGCCTTGAACTGCTGTTCGATGACCTGCGTTTCAGGTCGTTCATAATGATATTCATTAAATTTCATATGTATCTGCCATCCTTTCTTATACGAACTTCATTTCTATTATAATAAATTATCGCGGCAAAATGTCATAAAAAATGGTTTAAATTTAACTTTCTTATTATTTTACAGGTTATCACCACAAATATATCATCTAGAATTCTATTTAACTAAAGAAGAAAAGATTCAGTGGTTCATATTAATATTTCACATCATGTATAATTTCGTAATCTCATAGTATATTTAAAAGTGGATTATGGTTGGTATTATTAACCAATTTAAACTATAATTATTTGGAAGATTTAACTATGAAAGGATGATATCTCTTGTTGAAAAGAAAAACTCATTCATTAAAGTATCCAATGGTTAAAGTAGTACTTGTAAGCGCCGTGACCTGTTCGCTTCTTCTGCCTCAAAGCCTAGTGTTTGCAGCTGAGGGTAGTTCATCTACAACCGTATCGCTTTCTTCTGATCAGATAAAATTAGCCATCGCTGCTGGAGAAGTTACAGCGCCTGGCTCTGTCACACCAGATCCCACAAAGGCTAAATTCTCGAAGGAAGATGCTGTTAAAAAGATCAAGTTGCTATTTCCCATCCTTAAGGATACTACAACATCCTCGATCACATTAGGGAATAACCACAGCTTCCCCCTCCCTGAGAACCAGATGGTCTGGGATATTCAATGGAACTACCAGGATGGGAATTCTATTCACGGTTTTAGTACTTCTGTAGATGCGATGACAGGGGACTTAATCAATGTATACATCTCCTTACCGAACAACAATGAGAATATTGCCTATTATCCTCCTAAACTATCTAAAGAAGAAGCATTAATAGAAGCTAAGGCTTTTATTGCAAAGGCTGCTACATCCATATCACTATCAGACCTTCATTTAGAGGATTATAACTCAAGTTTCCAAAGTAGTGCTCTCTTTGGTCCTCTGCAATATTCATTTTATTTCACAACTTTGAAGAATGGTATTCCCACTCAAGCTGAAAGTATTAGTGTAGTTATTGATGCTAATGGAAATATCGTGCAGTTCTCAAAGCCCTCCGACAACTTAACGTATCCGACCTCAACAGCTAAAATAACTCAAATTGAAGCGGATAAACAGTTCAACGATGACTTAGATGTTAGCCTGTTCTATATTCCAATTCAAATGAATGGACGGACTACGGATTGGATTCTAGGCTACCGTCCCGTCGATTATTCAACCTATGCTATCGATGCTATTACGGGTAAGAGAATATCCCATGAAGGTACCTACATCTCTCCCACACCTATCACATATTCAGATATCCCTCAAACCAAAGATCGTTTTAAACCACGCAACATGAAAGATCAACTAACTGCTGAAGAAGCCACCAAGCTAGTACTGGCAGTAGCCATACTTCCTGCGGACCATGTAGTACAGAATTCATATTTTCATCCCAGTTATTCGAATTCTGAACAACAGTTATGGACCTTAAATTGGGGATCTAATAATTCAAATAATGGTTTCTTTGCACATACTTATGCTGACATTAATGCAGACACTGGCGAAATAACACAATTTCAAAATAACACCTTTGAATCCAGCAGTTCGAATAAAGATGTAACGCCTCCTCCCGGATTGACAAAATTGACGAAAGAATCAGCCAAACAGAAGGCTATTAACCTCGTCAACAAATTGTACCCTAATGCCAGTACTGAATTGAAGTTAATCAATCATGAAGATGCTTGGAGCATCAATGGTAACCAATATCGATATGAATTCCAACGTTTTTACAAAGGAACACCCGTCAGTGAAAACTTAACCATTACTTTCGATAACTATGGTAGACTTCAATCCTATAATACGAACCGTTCAACAGGATTAGAGAAATTAAAAGAAACTCCCGCCATCACAGTCACGAAGACAGAAGCGATAGAAGCCTATCGCAAACAATATTCAAACATGAAATTGCAATATTCAACCTATGGAGGACCCTATTATAGCTCCAGTGCAGATTCCAAAAGAGAGATACGACTGGTGTATACACCAACACCGAGCGATATTTCTACATCTTCTCAAGTCTTAGATGCAGTCACTCGCAAATGGGTTACCCCATATGAAGTTTTAGGACAACGGGTATCCTCAATTGTCCCAACGGATATTAAAGGACACTCAGCCGAAAAGGCACTTACT
Organism: Paenibacillus sp. Y301; assembly: GCF_059445505.1. NCBI lineage: Bacteria > Bacillati > Bacillota > Bacilli > Caryophanales > Paenibacillaceae > Paenibacillus > Paenibacillus sp. Y301. The sequence goes on from NZ_JCAIUL010000005.1 coordinate 89,324, forward strand.
ACGCTTGTTGAGTATGGCATTATTTCGCCAAATTCAGAGGGTAAGTTATCCCCCGATCAAGTGATCGCCGAAGGTGAATGGCTTACTATGCTGGTTAAGTCCATAACCCCTTATTACCAGAGCTATTATAGTGGAGTGGAACAAAAAGTCGTTGCAGGCATTGAACCAGACAATTCCTTTTATAATGTAGTAAACTATGCCGTGGATAGTAAGTGGATCGAGAAGAATACAACTTTCCAACCTGCTAAAGAATTGACTCGGGAACAATTAGCTGTCATGTTATCTTCTATTGTGAACTATAGTAAGTTGGCAACTTATCTAGGTGAAGATACTTCTATCAACCAACTTAGTGATGCTGCAGCGATCACTAATAAAGGGGTTGTTGCACTTGTCCTCCATCTTGGTCTAATGGAAAGTGAGAATGGTGCATTTCATCCACAACAAAAAGTGACCAAAGCTCAAGCTGCAACTACCCTGATGAAACTCGTAGAAATTCAAGGCAAAACGGATTCAACTATTGGTCAGCGCTAACATCTTATAGCACACCATTGAACCCGGTTAAAGGATCATCATACAATAATAAAGAGGAAAGAGTCATAGAGGCTCTTTCCTCTTTATTATGATAATCGATCACAATGAATTATGATTATACATTCTGTGCATAGTCTTCATTGGGAATTTTACTAAGAACAACATAGAGACTAGTCGGAGTACTTCCTGTATTTTTGAATGAGAAATGCTCGTCTCCTTCACAAGAAATAACATCATCCTTTATTAAGAAGGATTCTTCGCCATTTACCGTTACCGTTCCAGTTCCTTCAAGCACTAGAATAAATACGGCTGTTCCTGGATGTTGGTGTGTAGGTAATTCTTGTCCCGGCATGAAATTTAGTACAAAAACAACGCTCTCTCCACTCTTAAACAGAATGCGTTTGGTGAATTTATCTTGATTATATTCTTTTGCGAGTTGCAATTCTTTCTTTTCCATAGTTGAACTCTCCATTTCGTAATAAGGACTTTTACTTCTCTTGTTCAGATCGTATGATCTAGGACTTACCCTTATATTAATGAAGATGGGGAGTTGGGTTTGTGTTTCAAATCACAATAAATGATAATAATTCTCAATCGATACGATGCACAAAAATATGTGCCCTCTGTTACTCCGTTACTGGCTTTCACAACTTACTTCATCTATATTGAAATCCGTTTATATTCATTTGGGGTAACATCATTAATAAACCTACTCATAAGCTCTGAATTTCACTTATAATCAAGTCATAATAAGCTTTCGGATGTGGAACGAAATCGCTTATGGTGACAGCCTTTTTCTCTTCGTACCGTTCTCCCGTACTCTTATTCAGTGAGATCCCTTCTGCTAATACTGAATCTATCTCTCCTTGAATAAGCTGTTGGAAATGATGGATCGGAATGAAGTAGAGACCCGAAACCTCACTTGTCTGAAATTCATATTCAGATACATCCCTAGAACATTCATAGGTATACACATGACAAAATTCACGATCAATCAGAGTCTCTGTTATCGTATTATCCTCAATAAAGATGCCACATGAACGTAAATCAGGATATAAGACGTCAAGTCCAAGTTCTTCTTTCAGCTCTCTTAATCCATCCACAGCACTCTCCCCAGTTAACAAATGACCGGCACAAGAAATATCAAGTAGATTAGGATAGGTATCTTTCTCAGCATCACGTAATTGAAACAATAGGCTTGGACCATGTCCTCTAATATCTCTATACACCCAACAATGGAATGTTTGATGCCATAAACCTTGAAGATGTGCCTCCTGCCGACTCGCAGTTCCTATCCTTTCCATCCTATCATTGAAAATATCGAAAGTTTCATATAAAGACATAAGCTTCTCCTTATTTATGCGAATTCCAATCACGGACTAGAGTCTAGATATAGCCCGATTCATCCCATCATAGCAGAATAGGATCAAACATCCATACTTTAAAATACATATAGCTAAAAAGCCCTTCTCTCACAAGGTTATAACGAAGCCCTTTTGATGATAGTGGACCATTGGAACGCTGGCTGCGTTCCCGAGTTACCGAGTTACATTAACGGGAAATCTTCCTGTTAAAGCAAATAACTATATTTACCTATTTAAACCCAACTGGCTTCTTAAACTAATAAAAAGACATCCAGTTTAATCAATAAAGAAATCCTGTTCAGGTCGGATCTTGAGTTTTAATTGCTTAATATTATGTTCCAAATTTATTATTACGTCATCTAATTGCTTAGGATCTATAGTGTGTGTCATAACAGGCTCTGGTTTGATTCCGGCTTTTAACTCACGCATCACGATTTGCTGTTCCTGCCATTTATCCATTAAGTCAGCAATCGTAGCATAGAATCGTTCATAATCTTTAATCACTTCGTCTAGAAAGGAGTCCACTTCATCAGGATCATACCCTCTAAGTTTATTACTGAACACTTTTTCATGTATTGAAAGAGCATCCAAATGAATTCCTAATTGACTAAAAAGTTTCTTTTGTTTGTCTAGTCTGCGTTGCATATGCTCATCCAATGAGAATACCCCCTATGATTATACTATCTAAGTTGTGTTTGAATGTGTAATTATAATGGCACCTTTTAAATTATATATCATTTTCACGTTCAAGTAGAAACTGTCCTTTCTTTTTGGAAGAACATCATTACCATATACCATGTACTGTGTCGAGCACACTCCTAGACAAAACAACTCCGAGGATCGTCCAATCGAAGAAGAAGTAATAACCCCTCCTCCATCCGGTGCAGGAGAGAAACGCCAGCATAATAAAGGTAAATTCGATGACGCTGATGTTTGGGAACATGTTGAAGAGTATGGAACTTCTAATTCACCCGCTATGGCATCTAAAGGAGATGTGAAGGATTATCAAGAAGGAATGTAACTTATGAATGCAACTTATGAAAACCCCGTATTCCAGAAACAATCTGGAATCGGGGCTTTATATATTTTACAACTTGTTCAGTTAAATTACAATTTCACTCTTAGTGAGGTTCTTGCTGAATGTAAGCAGGCATCAATCACTTTCATATTGTTCACTGCATCAGCTGGAGAATAAGGTAGAGGAATGTCATCAAGGACAGCATCTGCAAATGCATCAGCCTCTAAGGTAAATGAATTCATTACCCCACCTCTCTCTTCCCGAGTTCCTTCACTTGTATGTACTAGAATCTGAGGAGGTTCATTCGTTCTCTCCCAACCAAAAGCATTAGGAAGTTCAATGCTACCTTCGGTACCCAAGACTTCATAATAGCAACGCGAGAACGCCCATAATCCACAATCAAAAGTCAAAGCGATAGAACCCGGGAATTCCAACATTCCACTTGCCATCATATCGACATCATCGTGTTCTGGTGAGAAGAAGGCATGTACAGTTGCAGCTGTAGGTTCTTGCCCTAAGATCATGCGTGCCATCGAAATGGGGTAACATCCCACATCATAAATGGAACCTCCGCCCATGGACTTCTTGTATCGAACATTCTGAAGATCATCTGAATGATTACAAGTAAAGTTAGCATGTAGCGCTCTAATCTCCCCAATTTCGCCACTTGCAATAATCTCTTTGACTCTTGCATGTTTGGGATGATATCGATACATGAACGCTTCAGCGAAGATCACTCCTTCACGTTGACATACATCCACCATTTCAGCAGCTTCATGCGCGTTTAAGGCCACTGGCTTCTCACATAATATGTGTTTTCCGGCTTTGGCTGCAGCGATCGTCCATTCTTTATGTAAATGATTAGGCAAGGGAATATAGACCGCATCAACATCCTCATCGGCTAGTAACTCTTCATAGGTTCCATAAGAACGTTGAATATTAAATTCTACAGCGACGTCAGCTGCTTTATCCGCATCTCTGCTAGCAATAGCGATGATCTCTCCACGTTCAGATTGATGAATGCCAGGCATAACAGCAGATCGTGCAATACTAGATGTGCTTAGAATGCCCCAACGAAGTTTTCTGTTCATGTTGATCTCACCCTCCCCTACAACACATTAATAGTTATCGTTTGCTGCTTTATTTAGTATCCCAAGGCAACGATCCAGATCCATCTTGACCTGTTTCTTATACAACTCTGCTTTCTCTGCACCATCGTCAGTAAAGTGATACAATACAATCTCTTGAAAATCAACCCGTGGGTCATTTCCCTTCAACTGCTTCGTTCGGTATAATACCCCTTCTTGTACTAATTCATGGAGCGCACGGTAAATTTCACTTTGTGGTGGAGAATAACCATAGTTACTAAACTCTTTTCGCATTTCCTCTAGCATTTGGTAACCATATACTCGTTTCTGTTCAACCATCGTGATCAGGTATACTTTGATAAATGCTCGCTGGGCAATCATGAATGCCATGGATAAGTTCCCCTTTCTTATTTCCTTCATTAACCAATACAATCTCATTATAAACAACTATTTTCCAAATTGCACAATATGATTTATTCATGGATTATCCAATTGAACATGCATTCCAATGAGTATAACAACGTTGATGTTGAGAGAATAGAAATAGCAACTAGGAACACTTTTCCATTTTATTATTATGAATTATTCATATGTTGTGTTATTCACCTAATTAGTTACACAAAAGGACCGATTCAAATCTCCATCTAACGGAAATTGGGAATCAGTCTCTTTATATGTTTTATATGATTTTGCTTTACTTTATTTATTTCAATGAGGTCTGTACCTTCTTTTTGTTTCTAAGAGGCACTCCTCCTACCCATTTGCCAAAAGGAACCCTTGATACCAACAACATCACAAGATAAGAGAACAATACACAAATGACATAAGACATGAATGTTCTAACAATAACTGGCCAGTGAGCAAATAACGCAGCATCGAATCGATAACTTACTCTTAACATGAGCGCATGGGCTAAGTAAGCTCCGTAGGAATATTTTCCTATGGACAGTAGCAATTGATTACTTCGTATTCCGCCACGCTCATTCATCTTCATCGCCAAGTGATAGAATACACAAATGGAACTCACTAAAAAGATGACGATTAGAGGTCTTAATAAATTCACGGCGTTAAAGGTAATCGCAAGTCCATTCGCTGTTTGGAAGCTCTCTACGACGATATATGTATAGTACCCGAAAAAGAGGATAAAGCAGCTTACATAGAGCTTTTTCCCTTTACGAATCCATTCTCTCCATAGATCTGGGCGAAGTCCAGCGCAAGCGCCTAGAACGAAATAAAAGAAGAAAAACAAGAAATTACGATCCACATATTTTGTAAACATAGCTGTAATCACAGGGATCTGAAAGTTAGCCATGAGATCACCCATTGTAAAAATATTATCCGTAAGCCATATAAATACCAGCCCTAAACAAAGAAGGATGCCTACATATGCCCTCGGTCGAATCATAGTTCTCACTTTTAAAATCAAATAACGAAATACTGGAAATAACAAATAGAATTGAAAGATCATAACGACGTACCACAGATGATAACTTGTCTTCCCCGTAAACAACATCAGTATCCATTTCCAACCTTGCTGAATGAATCCTTCTGTCCAACCGTAGTTGAGTGAAAAATAGATCAAAGACCAGAAGATGTATGGAACGATAATATCACTCAGTCTTTTTTTCAAGAATGTCAAATAGTTAAAATGACCTTCGTAGTTGTAGAACAATACCATCCCAGTAATAAAAATAAATACGGGTACCGCAAACTTAGCCATCATGATCCATAATGTCATAAGAACACCATCTTGAAGCCCAATTCCTTGGACAACCGAATAATGGGCAACACTATGCTGTAATGCCACAGCTAGAAAGGCCATTCCACGCAACAGTTCTATTTCAGTAATTCTTTCTTTATGTGCCATTAAACTCTCCTATTTATAACGATTTAACACTACTCATATCTTTATGTAAGACATATCTTTCATTCTCCACATCACCTTGATCCAGAATCTCTACGAGATGGAATCCACATTTATTGATGTAATAGTTATGATTTCTCTTAGAGAAACCTGGAGTTTCTGCCATCCACTTCTTAGTATGAGGATACCTTCTTTCAATGGCTCCCCAGATTAGTCCTCCTACCCCCATATTCTGAACAGATGAATCGATAAATATATTATCTAGGTAATTATCCCCATTATCATTAAGACATATGATATATGCCCCAATAAGTTCTCCGTGTAATCGAATTTTAAACGCTTCACTCGATGAGTTAAGGGCCAATTTTCTTAGAAGTTCACCATTATTATATCCTTTTGGACCATCCGTCCGACCTTCTCCGAGATGAATCCGAGCATCCTCATCAAATGCCCTAGTCATAATTACGGTTAACGCTTCAATGTCTTCCTCTTCTATGATACTGAATGTTAGATCGTTCATATCACTTTTACTCATATCAATCGACATTTCAATAACTCCTTCAGCTTTCGAGATAAATTAGATGCTCTAATATACTTTTAATAAGTATATATTTTTATCTTACTCACTGATGTTAAAAATAAATAGCTCTAGCCCACAGTTGATTCTTGAGAATGAGATACCGCCATCATTCTACCTTTAAGAATCTTCCATGGGCTAGCATTAGCTTAAATTATATGATTTCACTTTTTCAAAACGATCTATTACACATATGGTTTATATGGTGGTGTACTTACTCGATCATTTAATTGAGAATCATAGCGATTGGCATTAAGTGAACGACCTTCACGGAATACGTTATATACATCCGTTCCAGGTCCTTCCGCATCTACAAGCACTAGAATCTTCCCATTATTAACATAGGACTCATATTCACTAGCCTCATCTTCAGGAATACCTAGGCCCACTAATCCTCCAACTAATCCACCTGCTCCCGCACCCACTGCTAATCCAGTTAACGTAGCAGCAATAGGACCTGCAGCTAGAATCGGCCCAATGCCAGGGATCGCCAATGCTCCTATACCTGCAAGAAGTCCAGCTACACCTCCAAGTACCCCTCCTGTTGCAGCACCCGCAGCCACGCCTTCAGGAGCCTTCGTTCCGGTGTCTTCCGATATATGTCTTAAATCTTCTCTATCTTTTGTAATTACTGAGATGTGGTCAATCCCAATCCCTTGACTTTTCAAATTTTCAATGGCTCTAGAAGCTTCTTGTTCTGTATCAAACACACCAACAATTTTCTTATCCATTATTAAATCCTCCTTCAAGATACTGGGTAATAGTGACTCATTCTATACTTACCCCCATCTCTACTAAAGTAAACAGATCCATTATTCGATGTGATTAACTTCTATATTGAATTGAGATATCCCTGCGATATCTTCCTTAAACCTCTAGCTACTTCTGGGGTCTTACTCGATGCGTAGGAGTCGCCTCTAATGGTTTATCTGGCCAATAATGCTTAGGATACCGCCCTTTAAGATCCTTCTTTACCTCGAAGTAAGCTCCTCCCCAGAAACTGGCTAGATCTGACGTCACCTGTACTGGGCGTTGAGCGGGTGATAATAAGTGGAGTGTGATAGGTACCCTTCCGCCTCCAATGCGAGGCGTATCTTGCAAGCCGAACATTTCCTGCAGCTTCACAGCAACCTTCGGCTGATCAGAATCACTATAATCAATTGGAATACGAGATCCACTTGGAACTGTCATATGAGTTGGAGCTTTGTTATCTAAATCCCTTCGTTGATCCCAGGTTAGAAGATTCTGTTCGATGATAGTTGTCAATGGAAGGCGTTGAAGATCGCTCCTATTCTTCATGCCATAAGTAGAAATCAATAGCCAATCCTTCATTGTTGCTAGCAGCGCTTCATCGGTCATACTTGGCCAATCCGTTGGTGTGATGGAATGCATAAATTGAAGACGTTGTCGTAATTGGGTGGATGCTTTATTCCATGGCAATAGTTGCAAACCTTCCTGCCTTACTCCTTCAAGTAAAGCATCAGCAACGACTTCCTCTGGTGGCTTAGGAATGATTTTTTCTTGGAGTAGTATGGCACCTAATAACCATCTACGTCGAGCCTTAACACCCATTAAATCATGATCCCATAAGATCATATCTTTTTCTTGAATAACTTCCTCTTGATACTGAAACAATGAAGTTTCCGTTAGTGAAGCCGCCAGGAGTAATCTGCCTTCCGTTCCACGATCATCGACCATGGCCGCCACGATAAATGCTGATCGACTCAGAGGCTGAAGCACAGACATCTCTACTCCACGTCCACTTGACAACAGAAATCTTCCATCACCTCGTGCTTGCCCAATGCGATCTGGATAGGCAAATGACAAGAGAACACCACACATATTTATCTGTTGTTCAGTAGAACCATCTACGATGTTCACACTCGTCTGTAATTTACGTGTCTCCTGAATAATGCGATGCATGGCCGCCACATCTAGTGTCGGATCATCCACGTTTGGCATTCCTTGATTCTCCCATAGCATCAATTGCTCCATTCTAGTAGAAATATCGCAATCATTGGAGGCTCTACTCCCTTTGAAAATATCTCGCTCCTGTAGAAACGCTGCAAGTCTACATGCTAATTCACCCAAGCCAAGGGGAATACCCTTCAGAATCATATGGGCCAATCGTGGATGCATTCCCACATTAGCCATTTGCTGGCCATGAGAAGTTATACGCCCACTCTGATCCAAGGCACCGAGCTTTTGTAATAGATCAACAGCTTGCCCAAACGCCATATCAGATGGTGTATCCATCCAACGTAATTCCTTCGGATCTTGTACTCCCCATGCAGCAATCTCTAGCGCTAATGATGAGAGATCACTCATCAGAATCTCAGGTGTGTGCGTACTCTGAAGGGCATCATGCTCTTGCTGGCTCCACAACCTATAACAATACCCCGAATCCGTACGTCCTGCCCTGCCTCTTCGTTGATCTGCGGATGCCTTAGACACTTTAACCGTCGTTAAATGAGCCATACCACTTCTTGAGGATAAGACTTGCGTTCTCATCAGACCGCTATCGACTACAATACGTACACCCTCCATTGTTAAGCTTGTCTCAGCAATAGAGGTAGCCAGCACGATTTTGCGACGTCCATCAGGTTCCATTCGGATCGCTTCTGTCTGTTCAGATAACGTTAACTGCCCATATAGTGTCCTTACTACCGTTTGATCAGGTAATGACAGCACTTCTAGTTCCCGCTTTACCTTTCGAATCTCTCCTACGCCGGGTAGAAAAGCTAGAATATTCCCTTCGTGACTGCTCAAAGCTTGTCTAATAACAGATGACATGGCCTTCTCCATCGGGACATGAGCTGGATTAGGAACATAGACTGTATCTACTGAGAATTGGCGCCCTACACAATGAATGATAGGGGCATCGTGAAGCAAAGATGCGACCGGAGCTGCATCCATCGTCGCTGACATGATTAGAATACGTAAATCTTCTCTCAGCATGGCTTGTGATTCCAAAGCTAGTGCCAGACCAAGATCCCCCTGTATATTCCGTTCGTGAAATTCATCAAAGATGAGAATGCCTACATCTGATAATTCCTGATCATGCTGCAACATCCGTGTTAAAATCCCTTCCGTTACTACCTCAATCCGTGTTGATTTCCCGACTTTACTATCCATTCTTACACGATAGCCAACGCTCTCTCCTACTCGCTCTCCGAGTTGAGATGCCATGAAATGGGCGGCTGAACGTGCTGCCAATCTTCGTGGCTCAAGCATCATTATCTTTTTACCCTTAAGCCAAGGTACACTGAGCAATGCTAATGGCACACAGGTTGTCTTCCCTGCGCCTGGTTCTGCAATAAGAACCGCTGCAGAGCTTTGACTTAAATGTTCTTTTAGCTGGGGTAATATCTTATTTATAGGTAATTCATGCATTTATATCTTCTCCAAATGAAAGCCTTAGCGGATTCCTTAATGATGAGTCTTGCCTATTATATAGCGAAGGACCATCCAATATCTATAGATACCTATGTAAAAAGAAAGTAGAATCCATTCGTGGAGCGTTCTCTCAGAATGCCTACACACAAAAAAAGGGATGACCCTAGTCAGTCATTTTCATGACTTTTGGGACATCCCCTTTTGAACATATGAAGATTAGCACAATAACGATTCTGCACCATCAATAATAATCTGTGCTCCCGTGATATGACATGCTTCTTTGGAGGCTAGAAAACTGACCAAATCAGCCACTTGTTCTGGATCTCCAGGACCATCTGCTAACGGCTGACTTCCCTCTGGAAATTGCACGGGGATAATAATATCCTTTAGTTTATCCGTCTTTTCTGTGCTCTGATCAATGTTCGTTGAGATGGAACCTGGACAGATCGCATTCACACGAATCTTATACCGTGCAAGCTCTAATGCTGCCATTTTGGTGAATGCTACTTGACCTGCCTTGGAAGTACTATAAGCGGACATCCCAAAACTTGAGAATGTACGGTTACCATTAATAGAGCTAGTGATGATAACACTCCCTCCATTTTTCTTGAGATGAGGAATCGTATATTTAAGTGTTAAAAAAGTCCCGTTTAAATTAACGTTTAACGTCTGCTGCCAATCCTCAAATTTCATCTCTTCAATCGGTGAGAGAACCCCATTAATTCCTGCATTAGCGAAAACAATATCGACACTCCCGAATAATTCAACTGTCTCAAGGACCGCCTTCTCTACGCGAGCAGCATCAGAAGTATCAACATCGAATGCTCTTGCAGCGCCCTCCCGAATACGATTGATTTCTACTTCCGTATCTGATGTACGATCGTTAAGAAGATCGAATAAGGCCACACTTGCGCCTTGCTGAGCCAATTTAATCGCAGTTGCTTTCCCTATACCGGAACCTGCACCTGTTACAATAGCTGTCTGTCCTTCGAAACGATTCGAGTTTATTTGTTCCTGGCTCATATTGACCTCTCCTTTTAATGTACTTGTAACTCAGATTACCCCAAACTATGGGTTACTTAATCACTTGTATGAAGAATTTTTTTTGGTGCAGACAACATCACAAAAAGCCGTACCTCTTTCCTTAATGAAAGAACGTACGACTCTTAAAAATCATATCTTCAATTTTGTTTACCATTCAAATTCTAAGAAAGCTGCCTCTTCTATTAGTCCACCCGTGTGTGGTGCATCAAATAAAATCTGGATTTGCTCATCAGGTAGTCGCTCATGAATTGGATCTAAATCATGAAGTCCGTCGGTATACAACTGAAGTCTCATCGGCATACCATACTCTAGTCGGCTTTGATAAACGTGGGGCTGCCCACCCAAAGGTCCTTCAGACATTGACCACCGGTCTTCCTTAAGCATCGTACCCTTAAAGTACTGACTTACTTCAAGATCATTTCGCCAGTACCTTAGACGGGTATCCCCTTGCCAACCCATCCATATTCTCCCTGTAGGTTGTGAGACCGTGGGTAATTCTATTCGACCACATATGTACATCGTACTACTATCCAACTGTTGTTGTTCTCCCTCAACCATCCTCAATGGATTAGTGGGGTGATACAACTCTTTCATGACCATAACGGGGATATATTCCATATACGATATAAAGCCCTTGGAAGACCAGTCATCCGTCGAATCTAGCCAATCTAATAACGTATTCCCTAAATAACGTGCAGCCAATCCCTCTTGATTGCTCTGTTCTATTCCATTACATATAACAAAATTGCAAATATCACCTTTCATATGTATACCTATGAAATCATGCCCGAATTCCCCTTGGATGGCTGTCTTCCTTGCCCTTCCATAACCATACCGACATGTAAGTAAACCTGGATACGATGAAATGTTTTGATCCTTATCCTGTGAACTTATGTAACGAAACAATTCCACCATTTCAGGGTTTGTGATCATTCTTACGTCCTACCCCCTTATCGACGAGATCGCCGTAATTGTATGCATAATAAAGAATCTTTCTATCAATATAACTCATCAAACCTAACCATTAATCTATTATGTTTAAAAGAAAGAAATCAATCACAATACGTTAGGTCCAAGGACATCTACATCATCTTCAATCAGATGAGATGTGTTCTAAAGCAAATTTAGAATCCACAAACCTCCAAGGTTTCGGATGTGAGGCTGTAGCCATAAGTAGTATTGCCCGTCTACAGCGAGTATATGATCCTTCACCACATCGGTTAGAAGACATCCCTCATGACACCCAGCAAACGTTAGCATAGTCAATAGAGGATTAGAACTCACTTTGTCTTCATGATCAAATCTAAACAGAATAGAAGAATTACGAATAGGACCCATTCTGAATAATTAGAACATCATTCAACAATCCTGTATTTGCGCCGAGACCATCCGGTTGAATGGATATACACATGGCTTATCACCCCAGATCAGATTGTGAAGACTGTTGTAACCACTTAAGTAACGTATCCTGAAAATCCTTCCTGCTCATAGGACTAGCAATCAACCAATCCTGGTCAGATTCAACACTTTGGCGAATCAGCCAATTGATAGAATCATTCATTAGGAATGCTAATTGCTGTGTTTCCCATTCTTCCCCAGTCCAGATGGATAAATGAAATTCACCTTCAGCAGAACGATGTCTTAGACACTGTGCTAATAGACTCGAACCTTCAATATCATCGGATGCTTCTGCAAGCTTTTGGATTAATACGTCCACGTCAGAACTTTGAGATTGCTCGTAAATTTCATTAAACTGTTGTTGTGAGAACATTAAGGCAGGCATATCAGACTGTAAATCATCTAACATATCAAATTTATCTATTATTTTATGACACGCCTCTCCAATATCCCCACAATCATCCAATTTATAGTATTTTCTATGATGATCATGATCATGATCATTACATACTTGAACAAGTCGTTCATTCGTTACATGAAGATAAATTTCCTTGGTATTCTTACCATCACTGTACTTGAACCAACAAGTCCGTTCTGCCAAACATGCAATAGCTACCCGTGAAAAAACAATGGGTGGTATAGAGAACTTATTTTCATTCTCATCCTTAATTAAATAACCCTTGTCCAATAGAGATATCTGAGCTTTTTTCCATTCTTCAGCTAATTCTTCAGCAACATATCCTTGATAAGGATTTTCCACACCAAGTAAATGGTCTGAACCAATAATCCCTGCTAAGAAGAAAAACTCTTTATTATCAAGTATAATTGAATCTCGCTTAGAAGTATGAATCGAGAACATTATGACCCTCCTTCCTACAAACTACAACATGCCATTGGGAGCAAATTGTAAATTTATATTTTACTTAGACCATTTCGCTTTATATGGAATTGCGGCTTTTTTCCTAGTAAACACTCTTATTACATAGTAATCATGTCCCCTTACAAAAGAGGTTACCATCAAACATCGTCATAGATTCTATGAAAAAGAGGCCTTACAGGATGCATATTAATAGAGTGACTTAGGTCATTCGCATCATGACGATTATCAATATATAGCACATAATATTGTTATATTTAAATCTCAACGCTCCTTATAGAAACCTTCGCACAGCAAATCTACTCCTTCAAAGATATGCATTCGAAATAGCCCAAAGCCATTTAATCATTATCAATAACACAACCATAGCTAAACATAAGCTGCAATTATTGACTCAGAATCAAAAAAAAGCCTTCTAGGCATCATTTTCAAAGCAAAATGGAAAAGTGAACAAATATATGTGGGGTGAGCTTTCTTGTTTAAATGTAACATTCATCTAAAAGCCAGTCAATTTGCGCGATATGTTTACATAAAAACTGTTACATTCCAACAAAATCAGGGTATATAAATGAGGGTACATACACTTCTTAATGGCCATTTCGTTCACAACTTAGACTAAATCTAGTACTATTTTAGAATTCTTAACTATTTATAATCTATTTTTAAGCTAATTTTAAGAAAGAATTACTACAATAGGTTTATGAAAGGAATGGGGTGATTTCAATGACCATGTTAATTAACTTTCAAAACAAGTTAGTGCCCGTGTATTTTAGTACAGAAAACAAGCAACCTGTTCAAAAGACATTAAGACTCCTAAGCTCCACTCTTGATCTAAAAATTCAAAATGGAAAACGAGCATTAAAAAAATGTTTGGACTCTCTCATAAGCATCGAAATCGTCGGATCAGAAGCTATTTTACACAGTAAGAGCGAGGATGACACATTGGCGTTATCTCTTTATTAGAATAATATAGCAGTGAAGACGTTAAAAAGGACAATTCCATTGAACTAGGAGGTGTCCTTTTTAATGTCTTGAGTTCAAGTTACCCTCTATCATCCTTCATTTACCCCAATCTATTGTTGATTTTTCCTGAAATACGACTCTTCTTCCTTCTGAGCTTTATAAATTCTAATCTTAAATAGTTGTAATAATGTGTATATATCGATTTGTTGACATGCCTTATCACTCCTTTTTATATGACATAGATATGGATTGAATATTTACCATTATTTGCTTCCATATATTGCTTTAATCAGCACTCCATAATATAATTTACTCATTAGCTAGTAGTTATTGATCAGTACTACTCTAGAAATAGTACTAATCATAAATGATAAAGGATTCTTGTTATCCCATTTGATTAAGGAAGGAACTGAGCATGAATAAGAAACAATTTCTATTTATATTACACAACCATCTAACTCCTATGAAAGATGAAGAAAGGAAAGAATTAATAGCGGATTATGAGACCCATTTCAGCGATGGTATGCAGAGTGGGAAAACGGAAGAACAAATAGCACATGAACTAGGAGATCCATTTGAACTCGTCAAAGAAATTCTCGGTGATAGCTTTACGATACAGGACCCTTATATCAATACAATGACTACGAAAAAGCCTGTATCTGTCACACGTAATATTTTTGTGTATATTGGATTAATCTTCATCAATATTATGATCATACCTCTATTCATTGGTCTGTGGTCTGGATGGTTAGGGTTATGTGTTGGATCATTAGCTGCTCTAGTTAGCCCTCTCCTCCTCATTCCTGAATACCTAATTAATCATGAGTTCTCTATATCTAAGTTATTTGCTACGATTGTGGGTATGGGTGTGGGACTATGGTTATGGATAGCCGTTATGTTTACTTTTAGAGGATTAAAATTCGTAACGAAAACATTTATTCATTGGAATAGCACAATTTCTAAAGGGGGCCGTTATTCATGAAGAAGAACACACTTCGCCTTGCTCTAGGCGGGTTAATTCTTATTATAATAGGAGTTATCGGGATGTCATCTAATAAATTCAACTTTGGTGATGATCTTACCGAGTATCATCAGAAGTGGAATTTTGAAACCGGTACATTAAGTCATCTCGTTATAAATAGCGAATACGATACGGATATAGAATTTATTCATAGCAGCGATGGAACACAATCCATTGAGATACAAGCTGCACTTGATGATAATACGATTGAGCAACTGGAACAGATCCGCCTTGAGAATGGAAAATTAGAAATCAATATGATTGATGATTCGATTCATTTCATCAGTGTATCGTTTAGATCCCATAAAGTGCACTTGACTGTTTCTTTACCTAAGGAGAATCCACTTACAGATGTTAACGTCGATTTCAATTCAAGTAATGGCACAGTCTCTAATCTGACTGCACAGAACGTTGATCTTACAGCAAGCTCGGGTAATTTGACACTTCAATCTATTATCGCTAAGCAACTTAAAATTGACTTACATTCAGGGAACTTGACCGGAACTGATATTCAAAGTGATACAACAGCTTCTGTTAGATCAGGTAATACCAAATTCATTAATTATTCCGGTATCGGAAATTTCAGCGCGCAATCAGGCAACATTAAATTAGTACAGAAAGGTCCATCTTCTTTAGAACTGTCTTCTAAATCTGGTAATGTAACTGTAACTCCTGATCCTAACTTCAAGGGTTCCTTCGATCTAATTACTAAATCAGGTAGTGTTCATTCACCTGAATCTTTAAGAGAATCTAATGACTTGATTAAGGTTCGTACGAACTCTGGTAATATCAAGGTTACCGCAAACAAATCTGAATAATCTTCATTATTAACCAGAAGATTCGACAAATAATCAAAAACTTTGACAAATACTATTCACCTGTTGTACTATACTATTTATAGCAAGTAATAATTGTATAGTGAAAAGGGGATTTATACATCATGGCAAACGTCTTATTCGTAAAAGCAAATAATCGTCCTATCGAACAATCCGTAAGTGTAAAGTTGTATCATACTTTCTTGGATAGCTACAAAGAATCTCACCCTAACGATGAAATCGTAGAACTTGATCTATTTGCAGAGAACCTGCCTTACTATGATAATACGATCATTACAGGTATCTATAAAGAAGCTCAAGGTATTGAAGCAACTCCAGAAGAACAACAAGCAGCTGCAACCGTTTCTAAATATTTAACTCAGTTCCTGGAGTCAGACAAAGTCGTATTTGCTTTCCCATTGTGGAATATGACTGTTCCTGCTGTACTTCATACGTATATTGATTATTTGAGCCAAGCAGGTAAAACCTTCAAATATACAGCCAATGGTGTTGTTGGTCTCGTTACCGACAAAAAAGTGGCACTACTTAACGCAAGTGGTGGCGTTTACTCTGAAGGTCCAGCAGCTAGTGCTGAAATGGCCGTTAATTTCGTTAGAAACAATATGAATCTATACGGAGTACAAGATCTTACTACTATCATTATCGAAGGACACAACCAATCTCCAGATCAAGCAGCAAGTATTGTTGAAACGGGTTTGAAACAAGCTTCTGAAGCAGCACTAAGTTTCTAATATTCATTTCATAAGATAAGACCCTCACCAATGACGGATATATCCATCATTGGTGAGGGTCTTATTTATTTTTAATCTTCCGCATTCCTTAACCAATCAGAACCTCTCCGACGCGTCTCATATGATTTGGTGACTCTAATATTCACCTTATTTCGAGATTTTGCTTCCTTTTGTGCTTGAAATTTGAGTTCACGAAGTGTTTTCCGATAATTCATTAGTCGTTTCTCTCCGATCTCACCATTTGCTACAGCTTTTAGAACAGCGCATCCTGCTTCTTTTTCATGACGACAATCCGTGAATCTACAGGTTGCTCCTATCTCTTCAATATCCGCAAATGTTAGGGATACTCCACCCTCATCTTCCCATAACTTCAGTTCTCTCATCCCAGGTGTGTCAATCATGACAGCGCCTTGTGGGAGTATAAACAATTCTCTATGCGTCGTCGTGTGGCGTCCTCTACTATCACCTTCTCGTACTTCCTGTGTACGTTGCAAAGTTTCACCCGACAGCCAATTAATAAGGGTAGATTTACCACAACCAGAGGATCCTGTTAATGCGACCGTAGCACCCTGTGTAAGGTAAGGGGTTAAGTCTTCAAATCCCTGATTCTCAAGTGCACTTACAACATGTACGGGGACGCCGATAGCTGCTTCTTGTAATAGACGTAATCGTTCATCCACATCCTGGCACAAATCCGCCTTGCTGAGCAGAATAACAGGATTCACCCCACTATTCCATGCCATGATGAGATATCTCTCAATCCTTCTGACATTGAAGTCGTCGTTTAGGGCACATACCAGAAACAATGTATCCACATTAGCGGCTATAATCTGTTCATGGGTCACAAATCCAGCAGCTTGGCGGGAGATACACGTCTTTCTATCTAATATACCGTGTATAATAACTCTCTCCTCACCTTCCAGTATGTCCGAAGTCACCTACGATACGTGCCAGAGTAACATCCTTTATACCTATTGTAATCCATTGTTTTTCCCAATATTCATTCCAACCTAACATGTTTAAATCCATCGTTCGTTTCCTCCTAATTTTGTATAGCATTATTGATTGATCGTTGTTACGAGCATATAAAAAAAGCCACCGGAATTTTCTCCCGGCGGCAACTAGATGAAAGAGATCACACCTATCTTAGATCAGGTATTCGTTCTCTTCTTCTCATGACACATCAAAAAACCGCAGGAACCATAACGGTCCCCACGGTTTAGAATGAATCTGAAATATGATTACAAGTGTATAATCATTATCTTCAACTTCTAATATTACCCGTTGTAATGGAGACCGTCCAATAAGCCATATTTTGTTTGTTGGATTGTTCGTTATAAATATAGGCCATTGTCATCATCTCCCTTTCCTGTTATATATTGAAATAATAAGCGCTGACGAATACTCTTGTCAAGTATCCATGTATTACGTTATATAATGTCCATTAATTCGTTTAATTGATCAATCGTTCTCCAAGGTTTGAACCCCCATGACTCGTCCCAATTATGGTTCCGACGTAACCATATACCACGAATACCCACTTGATACGCTCCCCAAATATCATTCCTTGGGTGATCCCCAATAAAGATTGTATTCTCAGCTGCTACGCCCATCCGATCTAAGGCTAATTCATAGATCCTCGGATCCGGTTTGCTCATCCCTGTATCTTCGGACACGATCACCGTATGGAACTGTTCTCCTAATTGTAATAGACTCATCTTCTCATATTGAATGTCATGCGGACCATTAGTCATAATAGCTAACAGATAACCACGACGTTGACAGTGGGCTATCGTCTCTTCTACATACTTCATTTTACTTGCGTGAGTCATATAGTGTTTGTTGTAATAAGCTTCTATCTCATGTGCTGTGAGGGGATCCTTCCAAGGTAGACAATCAACCATTTCCTCAAAAAATGATTGCTTATCCCGATATCCATCTGCATCTCTAATCTTCAAATCTGCAATAATCTCATCTTGTACTTGCTGGTCTAAGTGTCCTAAATGTTCATTTAAAAATTGTTCTGTGTATTTATGAAACGTCATATCACGGTCCATTAGTGTATTATCTAGATCAAAAATAATTGCTTTTATATCCAAGTAAATCGCTCCCTATTCAGATCATATCCATTAAATCTTCTCGCTTTCGCATAAACCCTCTTTAAGCATAACATATTATATGTAGAACCTTTATTACGTTAACTAAATTCGAGAATCCAAGGCATACATTGACCTTGTGCTGTTATTTCTCCTACATTTCTGGCATTCAACACCTATTTGCGGTAGAATTATAATGTTTGAGTAACATAGCTCAGTATCAACTAAGGAGGTTCATCATGCAAGATGTCATCATTATTGGAGCTGGTCCCTGTGGACTTTCAGCTGCTATAGAATGTAATCGTCGTGGGCTATCCACACACATTATTGAAAAGCACCATATTGTACGTTCCATATATCTATACCCTACATATATGCAGTTCTTCAGCACAGCGGAGCTACTAGAAATAGGGGATATTCCTTTTGCGACACCTAACGATAAACCTTTCCGTCATGAGGCACTTTCCTATTATCGTAAAGTTGCTGCCCATTACAATCTGAACATTACTTCGTATGAAGAAGCCGTCTCTATTGAACGCCATGAGAACGGGTTATTTACCGTTCATACCAAAGATAGACGTGGCCAGGAACTACATCATGATGCCAAATATGTCGTCATTGCAACAGGCTATTTCGATCATCCTAATTATATTGGTATTCCTGGTGAAGATTTACCTAAAGTAACTCACTACTTCCGTGAAGCACATCCTTATACGGGCACGAAAGTGGCCATCATCGGTGGAAGCAATTCGGCTATTGATGCAGCTATGGAACTGGTCCGCGTAGGCGCTGAGGTGACCATTGTCTACCGTGGTAAGACGGTATCTAATAATATCAAACCATGGGTTCGCCCTGTATTTGAGAATATGGTTACCAAAGGAAATGTTACCCTTCATTTAGATTCCAGAGTGACTGAGATTAGAGAAGATGCTGTTATCGTAACGACGAACGATGGAGAGGAATCCATCGTAGATAATGATTTTGTTCTTGCGCTGACTGGATTTCATCCTGATCGACAATTACTCGCATCCTCTGGCGTCCAACTAGGCGGAGATATGGAGAAACCAGTCTTTAACCCTGATACCATGGAAAGCTCCGTTCCTGGACTTTATGTGGCAGGTGTTATCGCGTCAGGCAGTAATGCCAATGAAGTATTTATTGAAACAGGTCGTGTCCACGGACGTCTGATTGCTGAACATATCCAAAGTGCACAGCATTAGAATAAAGGAGCTGATCCGTTCATGGATATCACATCACTTATCCTTTTAGGTATGGCTGGTCTAGGCATCATAGGTAACAATTCACCTGTCACTATTGCTATGATCGTACTTCTGTTGTTGCGGGTTACCCGCTTCACGCAAGTATTTCCATGGTTAGAGAAGTATGGATTAACCGTTGGAATTATCATCCTGACCATAGGTGTCATGTCTCCTCTTGCTAGTGGTAGTATGAGCCTTTCCACCATTTCAAGTTCCTTCCTACATTGGCAATCATTACTCGCTGTAGGAATAGGGATGTTAGTAGCCTATTTGGGCGGACGAGGTGCGACACTGATGGGCAGTAACCCCACCATCGTTGCAGGGTTGCTCGTTGGGACCGTACTCGGAGTCGCCCTCTTTCGTGGTGTTCCCGTCGGGCCGCTTATTGCTGCAGGCATCCTATCTCTATTGATCGGCAAATCCTAGAAGGATTCATCTGTACAAGCATAAACGGCTTCGCTGTCCTTTAGCGGCGATGAAACGTTTAGCGTTGAAATATAATCCTATGTATAAGCAGAAATACTTATAAATTCTTATATTTTTAAGAAAAGGGAGTGTACCAGAAGCCGTTAAAATCGGCTGTGGACACTCCCTTTTTTCTTTTAACGATATCGAATAAGAGAACCATTAACTTTCTAAATGCTGAACATTGTACAATCGTGCATAACTTCCGTCCAATTCCATTAAGTCATGATGCGTACCCCGTTCGGTAATACTTCCATTCTCTAGAACAACTATAGTATCTGCGTGAGTAATGGTGGACAATCGATGTGCCACAATAAGCGTTGTACGGTTCGATGATAGTGACTGCAAGGACTGCTGAATCAAATGTTCAGACTCCAAATCCAACGCTGAGGTCGCTTCATCCAATACAAGAATATCGGGATCCTTCAGGAACACACGTGCAATAGCCAAGCGTTGTTTCTGACCCCCTGATAATTTAACCCCACGTTCTCCAACCTCTGTGTCATAACCCTTAGGTAAGTTCGTAATAAACTCATGCGCATTGGCTGCAATAGCTGCAGATATGACAGCCTCATCATCCGCATCTGGATTACCTAATAGAATATTCTCTTTCACAGATCCACTAAACAAAAAGTTATCTTGAAGTACCATTCCTACCTTACCACGTAAACTTTCTTGCGTTATATCTCGAACATCCATGCCATTCACCAATATGCTACCCTTTTGAATGTCATAGAATCGGGGAATAAGACTGATCAATGAGGATTTCCCACCCCCACTCATACCGACGAAGGCGACGGTCTCTCCTGCTCTAATATCTAAGTTGATATCTTGTAGTATCCAATCATTCTGCTCATTATACTTAAACCATACATGATCAAACGTAATTTGTTTAGCATGACCCTCTAATACCTTGGCATTTGGAGCATCCACAATATCATAAGGTTCATCCATCAATTCCATTACTCTTTCCATAGACGCTGACGCCTGAGTTAATACCGTCGATGAATTAATTAATCGTCTTAATGGAGCATATAAACGGTCTAAATAGGCAAAGAATGCAACAAAGGTACCAATTGATAGATTGCCATGAATGACTTGATAACCTCCATACCCGATGACCAGAATCGGTGAGATGTCTGTAATGGTATTAATGATCGCAAATGTGATCGCATTCCACCGTGTCTGAGCCAATGCCTTATTAAGAAAATTACCATTTGTACCTTCAAATTTATTCTGATCATACTTTTCTAATGTAAAACTACGTATGACAGATATTCCTTGAATTCGTTCATGTAAATAAGATTGAATCCCAGCTAATGCTTGCGATCGATCTTTTGTTAGTTTTTTTAACCTTTTATACAAAATCTTGACTGCAATAGCGTACAGAGGAAGCATCGCAATTGCGACCAGAGCTAACATAGGATTCATAGAGAAAATGATGATTAATACGAATACCAGCGTAAACATGTCTAACCAAATATTCATCATTCCGACTTCAACAATATTCTTAGTCTGTTCCACATCGTTAATGAATCGTGATATCGCTTCGCCAACCTTTGTATTCTGATAATATTTCAGGGATAACCTTTGTAAATGGGCATACAATCTATTGCGTATATCATATAAAATACGATTCGTGATGAGTTGGGCGAAATACTGACGATAATATTCAACCGGTCCTCTAATGACAACAAACAAAATTAGGGTTCCCCCAAGAATAAGCATCAGTTGCGACATTTTTTCTTGAAGACTTAATGTGTTTTCAATTAATAAATCATCTACGACATATTTCATAATCATTGGCAATGTCAGAGGGATTGTGAATTTCACCATTCCAATAATTAGGGTAACAATTATTAATTTCATATAGGGCTTGATGAATTTAAAATAGGCTTTCCAGTGTTTCAATACCTGCACTTCCCCTTTCGATCGGACAACACAAAGGCTGCTGCCCAGTCACTTCTATTATGTATTTCTAAGGTCCATTGCATCCGACAAGTAGAATGGCAATGCTGTCCTTTTTCAAAGGCAGCATCCATTTTAAAAAAATAAAAGATCTTAAAAAGTTGACTTTTCCCTTCTATAATGGTTTTATAACTTCATGTCAGAATCAGGAGGAATACCATGCCCAGACCATTAATTATAGAAGCGGTCATGGTCGCTATCTATGGTGAGTTGCTACAGCCATCCGTACCCGTTGAATATATTGTTCCTTATACAAGCATTCTTGAATTGTACGAACTTCAGAGCACTCCAGAAATTATCATGAGTAATTTAGATCAAGACCAACACGTCAAACAACAAATGAAGCATTTAACGACGTATCTTGAAGAGCCGCTTAATCGCAAAAAAATTGAGCGTGCCTTACAAATTCCATGGGCCAAAAGCGCTTCAATCCCTCTAGGGGATTCGATAGTATTTACAATCGTTAATGCTGTTGATACCGAGGTGTACGGAGAAGATTTCGATCCCATTGAAACAGAACTTCTCTTAATTGCTCAACGATTACAGATGCCAATTCTTACGGATCAGATCGATTTCATTCAACGAATTATTGAAGGCGGTATGCCTATTCAAGTCTTTGAAATGGATGATTTTCAGTACGCTATAGAGCAGAACATCTCTACGAATCTCCCATAATCACGATTCTAGTTTAGTATCAACCCAAGTTATATACACAATCAAAAACTCCTTTCCTTACAGAAAGGAGTTTTTGTATATTGACTAATCATTATAAATATTGTTAAGAGGGCTTACGTATTAATCTTGAATTTCTTCATAAACATAATCAATATCATCTTGTACTTCTACATAATTAACGACCAGATCATATCCTTTAAGATACCACAAATCTTGCTCTTCTAAGAAGAAACGAATTCCTTCAACATCTTGGGCTAAGATATCTTGACTATGTCCCTCAACAGAGATACCTAGCGAGAAACCTGGATGTAGCCCTCCTCCGGAACTGTAACGCGGAAAGAAACGAACTGCATCACCTTTGTTCAAATTTAGTTCTCTTATATACCAACGAGCTGCTTCTGCACTCATTCGAATATTCATGAATCTCAACTCCTTCACATCATCTATATATTCCTGTTTGTGTCTTTCTATCATACCTGAACCTTCGCCAAAAATACATACAGCGACGAAACATCCACAAAAAACAATTGACAATCTTATTCACATGATGATAATATTCTGCCATACGAGATTAACAAAATTTGTTAAGAAAGGGTGAGTAAAGTGTTCAATACAGCGTTTAGAGGGTTTCATTACAATATGCCATATCTACCTCAACAACTACAACTGAATACTGGAGTAACCCTGCTGATGGATTCAATCTAGGTAACGATAAACCGTTTCTTAGAATCTTTGAATTGAATATCCAATTTTAGCGGCGGTTGCTCAACAACCGTACGCATGATAAGTTAGCATTTCTAAGACATATCGTCCGTTCACGGATGGTGTGTCTTTTTTCATGTTGTTGTCATGGATAATGAGTTCATTAGCAGGTTCAACTTGTGAGAGGAAGTGATTATTTTGTTTTCAGTTTTAAAAAAGCTAGGTTGGTTTTTCCGTCAAGAAAAAAAGCGTTACATCGTCGGTATGATTATGCTCATCTTATGTGGGATGGGTGAATTGTTACCTCCACGTTTACTGGGAAATGCGATTGATGATATTGTTTCAGGCTCCATTACGGGTCCTTCACTCATTCGTTATATCTTATCCATCATTGTCATTCTAGCTGTAATTTACATTATTACTTACATATGGATGCACAGATTATTTGGAGGTGCCAACCTGATCGAGCGATTGCTTCGTTCACGCTATATGAATCATTTGCTTGGCATGACACCTCCATTCTTCGAGCGAAATCGCACAGGTGATCTAATGGCGAGAGCAACCAATGACCTTCGGTCTGTTGCTGCGACGGCTGGCTTCGGTATTTTAGTTATGACCGATTCAACGATTTACTTGCTCAGTATTCTGTTTGCCATGGGGTTCATCATTAGCTGGAAATTAACGTTAGCAGCGATCATCCCCCTTCCATTTATCGCACTCGCGATGAAGATTTATGGAAAGATCATTCACGAACGGTACTCCTTAGCACAAGACGCCTTTGGTGATATGAATGACCAAGTGCTTGAGTCCGTTGCCGGTGTACGTGTTATTCGTGCCTATGTTCAAGAACGATCCGACCAGCAACGGTTTAAGACCATAACAGATGATGTATATCGCAAAAATATGAATGTAGCTAAGGTTGATGCCTTTTTCGAACCCACCATTCGTCTTTGCGTAGGACTGAGTTATATCATTGGACTTACCTTTGGTATATACCTTGTATTTAAGAATCAAATCACCCTTGGGGATCTCGTATCTTTTAACATGTACCTTGGGATGATGATCTGGCCTATGTTCGCCATTGGAGAACTCATTAATATTATGCAACGCGGTAGCGCTTCACTGGATCGTGTAGACGAAGTATTAAACGTTCAGCCGGATATTCAAGATGTCGCTCAACCTACTTCGGTCGCTGATCCACGAAGTATCGAGCTTCGCGATGTAACATTCCGTTACCCTACATCAACCGTTGACAATCTGAAAAATATTCAATTAACACTTCAAAAGGGGCAGACACTCGGTGTAGTTGGACGTACCGGAAGTGGTAAATCTACGCTACTTAAGCAACTTCTTCACGAATATCCAACGGGCGATGGAGATCTTCTCATCTCAGGTATCTCGATTAAACAGATCGCTAAGGATGAACTCCATAGTTGGATAGGATATGTTCCGCAAGAACAAATATTGTTCTCTAAGACGGTTCGTCAGAATATTCAGTATGGATTAAGAGATGCGAATGACGATGTCATTATGGATGCTATAGCAACCGCCGCATTTGATAAAGACCTGACTACATTATCTGATGGACTAGACACCCTTGTTGGTGAAAAGGGTATTGCCCTATCAGGTGGTCAGAAGCAACGTGTTGCATTAGCAAGAGCATTCATCGGAAATCCTGAAATCCTCATTCTGGATGATGCCTTATCTGCAGTCGATGCAAGAACAGAAGCTCGAATTATTGAGAACATTCGACTGAAACGTGCCGGTAAAACGACACTTATCTCTACTCACCGTTTATCCGCCGTAGAACATGCGGATTGGATTGTTGTACTGGAAGAAGGAATGATCCTTGAAGAAGGTACACACGAAGAGCTTATTGCTCACGGAGGTTGGTATTTAGAACAATATGAACGACAACAAGTGGAGAACAAACTTACCACTGAGGAGGTGTCCTAATTGAACGTAGGAAAGCGCTTATTCCAGTACGCATTAACAGCTAAAGGAATGTTCATTGCCGCGATTATTACATTATGTATTGGTGTAGCGGCTGAACTTGGGGGTCCATTTATAGCCAAGGCTATGATTGATAGCCATATGCTAGGTATTGAGCAACCCTTTTATGAGACCGATTCACCCACATCCGTTGGTGTAGTACCTTATGAAGATCGTTTATTAAAACGAGGCGATCGATTTACTGAGAACGAAATAAAAGGTCAAGAAGTACGTATTCTTCAAAAAGGGAAAAGCTTTTATTTCATTGATCAAGCAGTCGAATCCATTGAAGGAAAACGAACATATGCCGATGGACAATTGACGATTACAAAAGGATCTGTACAGAATACTTATCCTGCCAAAACATTAACCGTTGATCAAATATTCGATTTCTACAAGCCAGAAATCCCAGGCATTATGAAGCTTGTTGGATTGTATCTCATCTTATTACTAGTCACTATCTTCACTGAATTCGGCAAAACGTATTGGCTGCAGTCATCTGCTAACAAAGTCATTCAGAAGCTGCGAACAGATGTCTATGCTCACATTCAACGACTGCCGGTTCATTTCTTTGATAACTTACCTGCAGGTAAAGTAGTCTCTAGAATTACCAATGATACAGAAGCCGTAAAGGATTTATTCGTAGCCGTCCTTGCTAATTTCAGTTCTGGGATCGTCTATATTACAGGGATATATGTTGCACTATTTCTTCTTGATGTACGACTTGGACTTGTATGCCTGTTCGTTGTACCTATATTAATCGTATGGATTATTCTATATCGCAAATTCGCAACGAAATATAATACGATTATACGGTCGCGCCTTAGCGAGATTAATGCCATCATTAATGAATCTATTCAAGGAATGTCTATTATTCGTGTCTTTCGACGTCAGCAACAAACGAAGGATGAATTCGAAGCCTTAAATCAGGATTATATGAAGTATCAGAACAAGATGCTTAACTTAAACTCTTGGACTACACATAACTTGGTTAACGTACTTCGTAGCTTTTCATTCGCTGTACTATTAGCTTATTTCGGATTTGGTTCACTCAATGGTTCAACGGCTGTGTCTCTTGGTGTACTCTATGCCTTTGTCGATGTTCTTGGTCGACTCTTCCAGCCCATCACCGGTATGGTGAACCAACTTGCCGCACTTGATTCTTCCATGGTATCTGCAGGAAGAGTATTTGAATTAATGGATGAACCCGGCGAAGACGTGACCGATGGCCAAATGCCTCGTTATAAGGGAAACGTGGAATTCAAAGATGTGTCTTTCGCGTACAAAAAGGACTATGTGCTGAAAAAAATCTCTTTTGAAGCTAAACAAGGTCAGACGGTTGCGCTAGTGGGACACACGGGTTCAGGTAAGAGCTCCATCATCAATTTATTGTTCCGATTCTATGATCCACAGAAAGGTTCAATCACCATTGATGGTCAAGAAGTGACGGATATCCCTAAGCAGTGGTTACGCCATCACATGGGAATCGTCTTACAGGACCCCTACCTTTTCACAGGTACTGTGGCATCCAACGTCAGTCTTGGTGATGATAAAATAACACGTGAACAAATTGAGAAAGCTTTATGTGATGTAGGTGCAGAACGTATTCTTGCTCACTTGCCCAAAGGTTTTGACGAACCTGTCGTTGAGAAAGGTAGCACATTATCCGCGGGTCAACGTCAACTTATATCGTTTGCTCGCGCACTAGCCTATGATCCAGCAATTCTCATTCTTGATGAGGCCACGGCTAACATTGATACGGAGACAGAAAGTCTTATTCAATCCGCTCTAGAGGTTCTCAAAAAAGGCCGTACGACATTCATTATTGCACACCGTCTCTCCACCATCCGAAGTGCAGACCAAATTCTAGTACTGCATCGTGGGGAGATTGTCGAACGAGGTAGCCATGACGAACTCATGCAGATCGGCGGACGATACTTCCAGTTATATCAACTGCAACAAGGGAATACTCTGGAATCGCCTACAGTATCTGAGCGTGTTGAAGTACTCTCTTCGCAATAAGGTCAACCCATACCTGGTGGAGTCGTATAAATAATATACAGGTAATAACGAATTTCATTTCATGAAAAATAAGAAAGATCCTCATGGCCGATAGTTGGCGTGAGGATCTTTCTGTTACGTTATATTACTAAGATTTATCAGAACGAATAGGAGTAAAGTCCTTTTCCAAACCCAGTGTTCGATACAATTCACGAGAATAACCCTGAAGTTTACGTTCAAGTGCTTGCGCTTGATCTTTAAAACTTGTGAGTTCTCGAATCATACGGGATCTACCGGCTGGACTAAACGTCTCATGAATTCGTTCCTTGAAGTAATCATGGACAATATAATTTCTTAGTTTCCAAACTTCATTTAATTGAATCGTTTCCTGTTCCGAGAACGGAAAATAATGCTTAATTTCCTGTACTAATTGGCCTAATGAACTACTTAATTTACGTTGATAAAGTTCCGTGAAATCTTCTTCTGACGGAATCTTACCCTGTGATAACTTCATTAGCATTAATAAGTTAGCCAGTTGTTGTTCCAAAGCTTGCGAATAATATACAGCCAGGCCAAAATATGCAAATACATCTTTCGAATGATCACTATCGAGCAGCTTTTCTTTTCCCATATTCCGCTCCATTCACACACAACTTGTGCAAGAAGATATGCTTTTTTTACTCTTTATGTTAAAGGAATATGTGGAATCAATCAATATATGATTCTATTAATATTATCTAATCGTTGGTTATTACATACGATTTGGAGTCCGTAGACCTAGGATATTCATGGTTCTTTGTAAGGACTCGCCTGTTAACCGTGTTAAGGTTACACGTGCTTTTCTTAATTGATCTTCCTCACTCAGAATTCTTTCCTGGCTATAGAAATGATTGAAGGCCTGTGCTACATCTAATACATATCTAGCTAATACAGAAGGTTCATTATTCTGAATCCCTCTTCTCAACTGCTCCTCGAAACGGTTAAGAAGCTTAAGAAGGTGCCATCCTGAGTCTCCTAGTGCTTCTGCATACATCCCCTGCTCATTGTCGTTAAGACTACCCTCGTGAATTTGATCTAATGCATTACTCTTCGTTAAAATACTTTGGGTTCTAGTGAATGTATATTGTAAATAGGGTCCTGTCTCCCCATCGAAATTCAGCGCATCTTCCAAAGAAAAGTCTACTTCGTTAACTCGATTATTCTTCAGATCACCAAAAACAATAGCACCTATCCCTATATCTCGTGCCACTTGATCCTTATCTTCTAGATCAGGGTTCTTATCTTCAATAATCTTCAATGCTCTGGCGATAGCTTCGTCCAGCACTTCTTCAAGATAGACGATTTTACCACGACGAGTGGACATCTTCTTCCCCTCAAATTTCATTAATCCAAAGTGAACATGCGTACAATCTTTCACCCACGCCGCACCCATTTTATCTAATACTGCAAATACTTGTTGGAAATGAAGCTTCTGTTCTCCCCCGACCACATATAGAATCTGATCTGCTTTCAAGACTTCATGACGATAGAATGCCGTTGCTAAATCTCTTGTTGGATATATTGTTGTACCGTCTGATTTCATAATTAAACATGGAGGCATCCTGGCGTCCTCTAATCTTACTACACGTGCTCCTTCACTTTCCTCTAATAATCCTTTGTCCTCAAGCGCTTGAACAACTTCACCCATTTTATCGTTATAGAAGCTTTCTCCAAGAACATGATCAAAAGTAACATCCAATCGTTCGTACATTCTATTGAACTCTTCCATACTGACTTCTACGAAATATCTCCAAAGTCGCAGAGCTTCCTCATCCCCTGATTCCAACAGACGGAACCAATTTCTCGCTTCAGGCTCTAAAGTTGCATCGTGTTCAGCCTCATCATGAAAACGCACATACAACCGCAACGACTCCTGGATCGGATTCGCCTTCAAAGCTTCATCGTCACCCCACCGCTTATACGCGGTGATCTGCTTGCCGAATTGCGTCCCCCAATCCCCAAGGTGATTAACACTAATCGATACATAACCCGCTGTTTGATACATTTTGTATAATGCAGCACCAATCATGGTGGATCTTAAGTGGCCAATACCAAAAGGCTTCGCAATATTAGGAGAGGACATATCGATAATGACTCTTTTACCATGACCCATGTTCAATTGATCTACATTGAATTGCTGCAATGCATCCATCATCTTAAGAGCATACTCATTCCGGTCAAAATGTAAATTAACATAAGGCCCAACAGCTACCGCTTTGACACCTTTCATATCAATCAGATTTGCAATGTATACCGCTATCGCCTGTGGGGATTGTCTGTACTCTTTAGCCAACATGTAACATGGAAAAGCCATATCACCCATGGCAGATGAGGGAGGCTGTTCAAATAAAGCTTCTATTTCTTTTGCCGATAGATTGACATGTGGCTGGATTGCTTCTAAAGCCCATTCTTTTAACATCATTAATCATCCTCCAGATTTAATACTTTTTAAATATCAAAAAAGCCCTCATCTCTATAATAATAAGAGACGAGAGCTATAATTCCCGTGGTACCACTCTAGTTGAACACTCGTGTATGAGGATATCATTCTCCCCATTGAGTTGTTCCGCTTGATGATCTCTAACGTTGATCAACCGGATTATTCTACTGATCAGATCTATTGGAATGATCTATACGACGTTGGAATAACCATCTCTCGGGTGCGCTTCATGAGGCTCCTACATACCGGCTTCCACCACTTCCGGCTCGCTAAGTATAGGTTTACGCTCATTACTCTCCCGTTCAAAGACGTTCAATTTATAACATTATACATGTGTATGCCGTAGCAATACAATAGTGATACTAAATATTCTTTTGGAACAACAAAATGAGAGTATTATCCTCTCTTTTCTAAATCGATCAAGGCATTCTTAAGCTCCGTTTGGGAGAAATGCTCCCCAATAAATACAACGACATCCGGAACATCTCCCTGTGGGGTGATTTTTAAGAAATCAGATTCTCTAAAGGCATACTGAAATAAGAATCGTCCCGAAGTATCACTAAATGTCATAATGCCTTTGGCACGATACACTTCACGAGGTAATTGAGCAATCAGACTCTCAAAGGCTTGGCTGTCAATGGGTCCATCAAAATAATGCGTATACACCATCACATGTTCGTGAGAATCATGCATATGCTCATGTTCATCATGAGTATGATCGTGGTTATGAACATGATCTTGTTCATGATGTTCATGATTACAATTTTCGTGATGTTCCTTATTAGGGTTATCTTCACATGTACTCTTGTTCTTCCATTGCTCTGGACGAGCAACTTGTCCAAATAAAGGTACCCAATCAACATCACAGCGAACAGCTGGGATAATCGGTGCGAATTCATTCCATCGTGAGATAACGTTATGTAACTCCTCCTGCTGAATTTCATTTACCCGGTCAATTTTATTAAGAATAAGATAAGATGCACACCGAATCTGTTCCTGCATCAGACGATACGTTTTTCCCTTTTGATCCTCATAAAGTGATAATAGATGGCACGCATCCACGACAGTAATAACACTTTTAAGATCAATTTTCATATATAAAGCTGCTTCCGACACGCCGTCTAGTATTTCCATAGGATTAGCAATCCCAGTCGCTTCAATAACAATGACATCTGGTGACTCTTTCTTGATCAGATTGGAAATCTCTAGACTAAGATCACCTCGAATCGTACAACAGATACATCCACCAAGCATTTCGGTCATGGGAACGGTCTCTTCAATGAGTGCACCCTCTAAGTTCACATCGCCAATCTCATTCATAATAACGGCTGGTCGAAGTCCTTGTTCCTGCCAGTAAGACACCATTCGTTGTAACAATGTCGTTTTCCCGCTTCCTAGGAAACCTGACAATATATATATAGGTGTAACATGATTCATATTCATTAAACTTCTCCTCCACATGCATCTGTCTTTGTTAGCCGAGTTTACTGTATAGAAAAAAGTAAAGACAACTCATAACTATAGTTCATTCTAACGATGTTATACCCCGCATACAAGTGGCACATCATTCTCCGAATAATGACGTTCTGTCTATAACCTAAAGATATGGACTAGCATATTGCAGAGTTATCGGGGAAGATTTATGCTTATATATAAGAAATAGATGCAAAATAGATGAATACCTAAGGAGAGGAATAACGAATGAATTCAGTAGAACAACATCGTAGTGAAGCACCTGACACCGTATCTTGCATGGTTATTACTGTATCAGATACACGGAATGAAGAAACAGATACAAGTGGGCAATTGATGATGTCCCTTTTACAAGAGGCGGGTTATTCTATCACTAAATATGTTATTGTCAAAGATGATTACGACGGCGTAAGAGAATTAATCTATGAAGCTGCCTCTAATGAAAGTATAGAAGCTGTCTTGTTAACAGGAGGAACGGGTATTTCCCATCGAGATACAACTTTTGAAGCTGTGTCTTCCATATTGGATCGTGTATTACCTGGATTCGGAGAAATTTTTCGCTTCTTGAGCTTCAGTGAGGATATTGGTTCCGCCGCAATATTGAGTAGAGCCATTGCTGGAACGGTAGGGAATACAGCTGTGTTCTCCATGCCAGGATCTAAAGGAGCCGTCAAGTTAGCTATGGAGCGCATTATCATACCAGAACTACGTCATGTCATCAGAGAACTTCATAAATAATCATTAGAAAAAGAGACAAACACCCTTCGATGAACTGTGACCCGTAAGATGGAAACTTTGAAAAAAGTGACCCTCTTGCGGGTCATTTGTGTTTTAATCGAACTAATGGATAAAAAAGCGGGGGAAAAGCTATGAACAAAACGCGAGGCACTTCAAAGATATTCAACGAAAATGAGATCAGACAGCTAGAGATGAATCCAAATGTGGAGAATGTGACGGAGAAGAGTATTACGTATTCGTCTACATTTAAGCTAGCTGCGCTTAAAGCCTACAAGGAAGGTCAAACCCCAATGGAAGTTTTTCTTGAAGCGGGATTTGACTTGGATGTTATCGGCCGCAATAAGCCCAAGCATTGTCTAAGTCGTTGGCGTAATTCGTACAATACCCATGGAGAAGCCGGATTTTTTTGGCCATATGAAGGATGATTTGGAGTACAAGTCATGTATGACCCTCATTGAGTTGCGAACAAGGGTTGGTGATTATATCGCCTACTATAACTCCGAACGATATCAATGGGCATTAAAAAAAATGACTCCCGATGAATTTAGGAGTCACCTATTAACTGCCTCTTAAAGGTCTTCTTTTTCAAACTTTCCACAAATACGGTCTGGTCACAGTTCACGATTGGGCACTTGTCTCTATTTATTTCTCGTTACGAACTTCATTTGGCAATACTAGCGAGACTTTTCCATCACTTGATTCAATTACACCTTTAAGATCAATTTTGCCACTTTCTTCTGACAAGCTGTCTCCCTGTCCTCCAGTTACATAATAGAGAAACTCTTTATCTATCTTGGGAGTGTTTCCCTTCTGTGCCGTAAACTTTTTATCTATAAATTGCTGAAGTGGATCCCCCTTTTGCAAATGAGCTTGCCAGGTCACAATAGGGAAATCTTCCTTGAACTCATATAGCGACACCGTATCTCCTTGTATAACATAACATCGAAGCGCCTCTCCCTCAGGGAATATAAAGGTACTGCTCTGATTTTCTTCATCATCATTCGTAACCACTAATGGCTTGTTCATATAATGAACATTAGATGTCCCCATTAATTTTTTAGCTAACGTACGCGCTTCCTTTAAAGATCCTTCATACAGAGTCGAACGTTCTTTGGTACTTAATGGGGATTTAATAAACACGGATATACCGTCCCAATCGACGTTATAACCATATTGCTGAGATAGAAATCGTAATGGTACATATATCCGATTGTTTTCTTTTTTCACAGAAACATCTAATGTAATTACATCTGATTCATCCGCTTTTCCATCCCTAGTCGCTGTCTTCTTACCTAGCGTGAGAATGACACTTTCAGACCATTTACGGATCGTTACCGTGTTATTCTTCTGCTCCCACGTTACCTTAGCACCTAATGATTCTGCTATAACACGAATAGGAACAAGAACTCGTCCTTGTTCAAGGATAGGCGCGACCGTACTTTGTACCTCTTTATCTTTTATAAATATGGATATGGGTTTCGCAGCATTTGCTATAGAACCCATACTAAGCATGCTAAGAATGACCAATGTAGATACAATCTTCTTCATGTAATACTCCCTCGCTCTCTTCCTATATAAACGTTTATTACACCTCCAAGGTTCCACTTAATCAAAAAAAAAAAAAAAGAAAGAGTATACCACTGTCACCAGTAGATACTCCGTTACAAATCCTTCCATTACTCTGTCTATTTCCTATGATTCTAGCAATGTCCTGCCCATCCTAACCCAGTTTCACTACGGTTCGACCAACGGCTCCACCCTGTAAAATGGACTCTAAAACGTTTGGCAATTCACCTAAGGAAATCTCTCTTACAGCTTGCTCTAACATGTTAACAGGTTTCCATTCTTCTCCCAATTTACGCCACATCGCCTGTCTCCGTTCCATCGAACAATAGACGGAATCAATACCCAACAATTGTATGCCCCGAAGTATAAATGGATACACCGTACTATCGAAGTTCCCGCCTCCCGTTAATCCAGATAGAGCTACACCTCCACCATACTGAACACTTTTTAACAGGCTGTTTAAATTAGGTCCACCAACAGGATCAATAATAGCTGCCCAACGTTCTTTTGATAGCACACCTTTCGGAGGGGCAATAATATCTTCGCGACTAATCACGGAGGTGGCACCTAGATGATGTAACCAATCTTTTTGTAGCTCACTTTTCCCAGTACTTGCGACAACCTCATATCCAAGCTGAGCTAAAATAGTAATGGCTACACTACCAACTCCTCCTGTTGCCCCTGTCACTAATACAGGTCCACGTTCTGGTGTTAGTCCATTCAGAATAAGGCTATCCACGGATAATGCTGCTGTAAATCCTGCCGTGCCTATACTCATTGCTTCTTTGAAGGTGAGTCCAGTAGGAAGCGACACCAGCCATTCCCCACTTAGCCTCACATAGCGACTATATCCACCGAAATGGGACACACCTAATCCATATCCCGTACATAAGACGGTATCTCCTACTTTAAAGCGTGGATGACTAGATTCCACGACCGTTCCTGCTAAATCTATGCCTGGGACAAAAGGGTATGAATTCACGATTCTCCCTTCAGGTGAATTCGCTAACCCATCTTTGTAATTTACGCCAGAATAATAGACCTCGACGATAACGTCCCCTTCTGGCAATTGATCTATATCTAAACTCTCCACACCACTACGAAACCCTTGTTCATCTTTATGAATGACAAATGCCTTAAACTTTTTCATTTTAGTGCTCCTTTCCTTTCTTAACCAGATTTTTAACCAGATTAAATACTAATCACATAACTGATTTCCACATTATACTTATCCATGATGAGAAAAAGAAGGCCTATTCCTTCTAGTGAGGAGAGAGGCCTTCTTTTATTAAAATATACTTACAAATATGGACTCTCATGTTTCGCCTTCAACACATGCCACCGGCGATTGATTTCGTTCTGGAAACTGTCATATGCCTCTTGGTTTTCTGGTTTGAGAAGATGTCGTGTTTTTCCCATCCATTTCAACCATTCACGAAGCTCGACTTTCTTATTTTTATCCTCAGGATTATAGGTGATAGTTGTGCATCCATGTTCCACTTCATACAGTGGGAAGAAACAACAATCTACTGCTTCATTCACGATCTGAGTTCCCTCATTATCATTGGACAGCCAATTCAATGGACATGCGATCAATATTTTGCCATACACTAATCCTTCATTCTGAGCATAATATTGGGCTTTTGCGGCTTTCTTCACCAAATCTTGAGGAAATGCTTCTGAACCCGTAAATACATAAGGTATATTAGTAGCAGCCATAATCTGAGCTGTATCTTTATGATGGGTTGTCTTGCCTTGTTGTGCCTTCCCTATGTTCGAGGTCGAAGTACGATTTCCTATAGGCGTTGAATAGGACTGCTGTGCTCCGGTGTTCATATATCCTTCATTATCATATTCAATGATGATCATCTTATGATTTCGAAGAGCTGCCCCGATGGCAGGACCCATCCCAATATCCATTCCTCCATCACCGGTTACCATGACAAATGTAAAGTCATCCTGTAACCCTAAATGATCCAATTCGCCCCGACGCTTCCGCTCCCAGAACATTTCTACAACACCTGATAGTGTCGCTGCACCATTCTGGAACAGATTATGGATAAAGGTAGATTTATGCGACGAATACGGGTAACCCGTAGTCACGACCATTGCACAACCTGTATGATACAGGGCAATAATATCCCCTTCAATTCCTTTGAAGAAGGTCTCTAATCCCGAGAATATTCCACAGCCAGGGCAAGCACCATGTCCAGGAGATATTCGCTTCGGTTTCTTCGTTAACGATCGCATAGGAGGGATACGAACACTTAACTTCCCTGTGACTTCATCCTTCTTAACTGTAATTAAACCTGTCTTTAAATCTTCAAACTTCATAGGCTTAAGTAGCCGCTTAGGAGCCTTATCTGCTTCTCCTACCGTATGACCATAATAATCGAAGGGAACTTCTACTGTACCTTTTGCGGCCGCATCGATCGCGAGATTGAATAATTGATGACCATCTTCAGCGTAGAACTCCTTCCCTCCGAGACCGTAAATACGGCTGATCACTTGGGTAGTAGTATTGCCATATGTGAACAGTGCAGCTTTAATCTCATTAACCATATTTCCACCATGCGCCCCATAAGAGTCGGCACGATCTCCAACGGTTATAGCTTTAACATGTTGAAGCGCATCTGCTATTTGTTTCTGTGGAAAAGGCCGGATCATATTGGGTGCGATTGAACCCGCTTTAATTCCTTGACTACGAAGCTGATCGACCACATCTTTGATGATCTCAGAAGCTGAATTCATGAGGAAGACAGCAACCTCAGCGTCCTCCATACAATACATGTCTAACATTTCATAATGTCTGCCTGTGAGTTGTTTATATTCGCTAGAAATGACCTCAAACACATCTCCTGCATTGTACATCGCTTGTGACTGTTGGTATTTATTATTAATATAATCCGGTTCATTCATATAAGGACCGACTGTGATCGGGTTGTCTCTATCTAACGTATTTGGGAAGCCCTCAGGAGGCTTTTCACCAACGAACTTAAGAACATCCTCGCGATGGGCAAAAGCTTGAACACGGCGCTTCTGATGCGATGTGAAGTAGCCATCGGAAGCCACCATCACGGGCAGTCGCACATCAGGATGCTCAGCTAACTTCAACGCAATTAAGTTCATATCATAAACAGATTGAGGATCGCGACACATCAAGATCGGCCAGCCTGTGTTTAAAGCGAAATATAAATCAGAATGATCTCCATGAATGTTAAGAGGTCCTGAAACAGAACGACATACTAGATTCATTACCATTGGGAAACGTGTTCCTGACTGTACTGGCATCTGTTCTAACATAAACATATATCCATTAGCACTAGTCGCATTAAATACACGTCCACCCGCTGTAGATGCGCCATAACAGATTCCCGCCGAACTATGTTCTCCATCCGAGGGAATCAATTTAATATCATGTTGTCCACTTGCCTTCATTAAATCCAAATACTGTGCCACCTCGGTTGAGGGGGAGATTGGAAAGTAACCCATTACATGATAATTAATCTGATATGCAGCATAAGCAGCCATTTCATTCCCTGATTCATATACCGTTAACTGCTCCACTTCAGATAAAGCTAGTTCTTTTTCATAATTAACAGCCATTAGAGTATCCCACCTTTCACCATTGTTCTAAACGTAATCAAAAACTTGCTTAACGGTCTGTGCATCTGCTGCTCCATCTTCTTCAAGCACTTTAGAAAGCGCATCTGTTGGACATGCTTCAATACATTTCAGACACCCTTTGCAATACTGGAAGTCAATCCCTTTTAGGAACATTTGTGGTCTTCCCTTTTTATCAGGCTGCTCTTCCCATACAAAGCATAAGTCTGGGCATACTGTGTCACATTGAGCACAATGAATACAATCATCTACTTCAAAATGAGGCATCATCCCAGAACGTGAAATACTGAGATTCTTTAAAAAGCTATTCCCAGGATTCGTTATCACTCCTCCGATGGACTGTGTCTCATATCCAAGCACAGGTGTATCTGCACGTACAAATTCAGGCATTGTTAATCCATCTTGTAAAGGGAACTCCTGAATCGCAACTTCGTTGTACCCACGATCAAATGTGTTCAATGCTGAAGCAACACTTTGCGGATACTTACTTTCAAGTGATTTGCGGATAACGTCCTTCATGGTATCTGGGTCTAGAAAAGGACACAATCGGAACATTGCGCCTAACATAGCCATATTAACGCGATTCTTCTCAGTTAAAGCAATCCCTGTTGCATCAATGACAGCAATTGTTCCTCCGAGCATATTTAGCGTACTCTTTAATTGTTCAGGTGACTTCTGCGAGTTAATTAAGACTATACTATCTGCATAAATTCCACTGACTACATTGACGGTCTTAGCTAAAGCTTCATGAAAAATACAGACCACATGAGGACGCTCTACAGGAGATGTATCCCGAATGGGTGTATTTAAATCACAAAATCGGATGTGTGCTTTAACAGGAGAGCCCTTCTTCTCAGAACCATATGAGGAGAAACTAACCCCGTTCAGTCCTGCTCCTTCAACACCCGCTTCAGCTAGCATTTTGCCAGCAAGATTTGCCCCAAGACCTCCAATTGATTCTAACCGAATTTCAAAGAAACCCAGCTCATTCACTTTTGGTAGATTTACCACCGACATAACCCCTCTCAGGATATTTTCTGTAAAATGTAGATGCTTTCATTTAACGAAATATCACAAATTTTAGATATGATAAAAATCATATTCAGTCGATACGGAGCCTGTCTATGCACCTTTAATCCCTTGTCGAACAAGAATGTAATTTGACAACTCCTGCGCTTTCCCGAGAAATAATTCTCTACGAATACATAACATTTCATGATCTATATCCATACAAGCATAAACGGCTTCGCCGTCCTTTAGCGGCGATGAAACGTTTAGCGTTGAAATATAATCCTATGTATAAGCAGAAATACTTATAAATTCTTATATTTTCAAAAAAAAAGATGGAGCGTCCTTTTTGCAAAGGACGCTCCATCGGTTCATATACCAGAAGCAACATCATCATTCACTATTTCTCATACCTAAAAGCACGTTAAAGATCCCTTGGGATCTTTAACGTGCTTTTAGGTTATAGCTTATACATCCTCATCTTCCATGTATTCAGCCATCATGTTTTTCTTTAACTCCCATACCTTCTCGCTAATATTCGTACGATATATTTCTGGATTTAGCTTTCGCAGATATTGCGGCCAGAATAGATTTAGCTGTTCTTTATGGAATTTACGAATCGCATCCAGTGTCGGTAATTCATATACTTTATTGCCATCCACAAAGATAGGCTCAAGCATAGGAATCGCATCATAATTACGAATCGTCTTTTGTAAATAGGAATGTTGCGGGTTGAACAATTTAATAGGTGCACCTTCACGTATTTGAACCTCTTCAGGATGACAAATATAATCTGCCAACGCTTTACCACTGGTTCGATCAATAATCCGATAAACATCTTTCTTACCAGGTGTAGATACCTTCTCAGGATTAGCAGAAATTTTGATGGTTGGTTTCATCACATGATCTACTTCTCGCTCAACAAGCTTATATACACCACCTAGAGAAGGTTGGTCAGCCGCTGTAATTAGTTGTGTTCCAACTCCCCATGTATCAATCCGGGCACCCTGACTCTTTAAATCGAGAATGGTATTCTCATCTAAATCGTTCGATGCGACGATCTTAACGTTAGGTAGACCTGCTTCATCTAACATTTTACGAGCCTCAATAGAGAGATAAGCTAAGTCACCACTGTCTAAGCGAATCGCAGATAATTCCTTCCCAATCGATGATAAGTACTTAGCTGTCTCAATGGCATGTGGTACACCACTATTCAGCGTATCGTACGTATCCACTAATAATGACACTTGATTCGGAAGTACCTTCGCATAAGCATCGAAAGATTCTTGTTCACTGTTAAAACTCTGTACCCATGAATGCGCATGTGTACCTTTCGTTGGAATCCCAAATTTCTTACCTGCTAGCATATTAGATGTTGCATGGAATCCCGCAATATAAGCTGCACGAGCTCCCCAGACTGCAGCATCCGCCTCTTGTGCACGACGTGTCCCAAATTCTAGTAACATGTCCTGTCCTGCAACCTGCTTAATCCGTGATGCTTTGGTGGCAATCAGCGTCTGGAAGTTCATAAAATTAAGGAGTGCCGTCTCCACTAACTGTGTTTCCATCAGCCTACCTTCCACTCGGATTAGAGGTTCGTTTGGAAATACTAAAGCCCCTTCTTGCATGGAATAAATAGTTCCCTGAAAACGGAATTGACGCAATTCATCCAAAAAGGCAGGATCATAATTTTCTTCTTGTTCCGCGAGATATTGTATATCTTCCTCTGTAAATTGAAGATTAGATATATAATTAATAATTCGCTCCAACCCTGCAAACACGGCATAACCATTACCGAAAGGAAGTTTTCGGAAATAGGCTTCAAATACTGCCTTACGGTCATGCGTGCCTAAATGCCAGTGCGCATACATCATATTTATCTGATATTTATCAGTATGTAACGCAAGATCTTCTGTTTGCACGACGTTCTCCCCCTTGTTATTCTGCGGTTCCTTGTTGTATACATGAAAAGGAGTAGATGTTTATGAACCTCTAATCACATGAGCGCCTAGACTATTTGTGAAGTGTTGTAGAGCCCATTCATGTCCACCAGGATTAAAGCTAGCCACAGCGTCCTCAAACACCGTAATGCTATATCCCTTATTGTACGCATCAACAGCCGTATGGAGCACGCAGATATCTGTACACACTCCGATTAGATGAACCTCAGTAATTCCACGTTCCTTGAGTAAGATGTCTAGATTTGTCCCACAAAAAGCACTGTATCTCGTCTTATCCATCCAATAGATAGACTCTTGATTTCGCTGATAGACATCAGCTAAATCACCATACAATTCTCTACCTTGTGTACCTCGGATATTATGGGACGGGAATAAAGCAGTCTCCGGATGATAAGGATCATTCTCCTCATGAAGATCGACGGCCATAATAACGAAATCACCTTGATCTACATACTTCTGTGTGATGATCGCAATAGTCTCTTGAATGTCTATGCCGGGCTGTCCCACGGGAAGACTACCTTCCACGAAATCATAGGTAAAATCAATGACGATTAGTGCTTTCATCATCCCACTCCTCATTAATTAATTCATTGTTAAGTAAAGATTGTTAAATCAAGTATAGATCGATAATAAAGGAACATCATCTGTAAACATATACATTTGTGCAGAGCGTTGAGAATATTGATTGGAGCTAACCTTCTTGCCTGTCTCATCCTTCACTTCTTCAAGAATACCTTGTCTACTCCGTGTAGAAGTGATTTTGCGAATGAAATTTGGCTCTTTAAATTCCGGCACAACCGTCTGAATAACTTGGTATAGCTCACTCAGTGTGAAATGCTTCGGTAAAAATTGCTTAGCTATCGTCGTCTGCAACATCTTCTGTTGAATTCTTACATAAGCATCCCGGATAATCTCACGATGATCGAAAGCAAGCTCTAATTGATCGAGGGCTTCATGAATGCCGAACAGTCCTACTTCTCCTGCATCATCCGCAGCTTGGCGTTGTTCCAACATCCATTCTTCTACGAGTGCAAAGAAAGCATTACTAATAATCCAACCCCGTGGGTCTCGACCCGGTTGACTGTAGACACCTAAATATTCTAGATGACCACCGTCTACGCCCGTTTCTTCTTTCAATTCTCGCTTAGCAGCGTCATAGATGGATTCACTTTCTTGGCAGAATCCCCCAGGCAATGCCCACATACCTGCATATGGCCAAGACTTACGACGGATCAGCATGACCTTAAGTTCACGAATAGGTAACGTCTTCGTAACAGTCTTGCGTTCTCGTTTCGTCAGGGTAAACATAACAATGTCTGCAGGAACACCATCCGGTGTACGATATTTCTTTGCATTATAAGTTTCGGGTTGATTCTCTTCTTCATTCATCTCGTATCACCACATAACATTCTATTTGATATTATCATTATGATCTATTAAATATATTTGTCAAGCCTTATCCAATATTCTTCCATACCTATTTGATATTTAATACACGGAAACTTCCTGTCGATATACATCCTAACGTACCTTCACTGTCATGAATACGTGCTTCTGTCGTTAAACTACGTCCCGCTTCATGAATTACGATAGCAGTTACCGTAAGCCGCCCTTGTTTCATTGGTGATACAAAGTGTACATTCATATTTGTTGTTACACATGCATCCACATTTTTAGCCGCTGTAGCTACCATCCCCATCGCCTGATCCATAAGTGAAGTTAGAACCCCACCATGAATAATACCTAACGAATTTGTGTGATGTTTCTCAGCATTTAACGCAATCTTCACTTTTTGTCCATTGCCTGAAATAAATTCACATCCGAGAAATCCCCAAAACGTATCCTGACCTTTGGAGATCATGCTGTCTAAGCCTTCCATATTATGCTCCCCCTATATGTCTGTGTTTAGTTATTTTTACTTATACATCAACAAAAAGGCGCGGATATTTATCCGCAACCTTGTTCATTCTTAGCCGCAACTAGATGGAGGAGAATCTGTCCCCACTTCGACATTTACTTTTTCAGACACAGTATCGTGGATAACTGATATGACTAGCTGCAATAAATAGTTAATATCACTCTGACTCTGCTGAAATTCTACTACTACAGGTATACCATCAATCTCATCTTGTAAGACTGCAATCTCAGCCTCGATCTTGGCAACCATGTCTTTATTTCCAAAAGATTCAAAAGCTACGATCTCCTTTTGCTTCTTCTTAATGACACTAATTAGATCTTGTACACGCTCATGGTTCTGAATCTTTGCTTCCGCTTGCTGAAATTGCTGTACTTCTTCACTACTAGATATTAAGTTCGCTAACTCTTTTGCTTTAGCCATAACGTCTTCTTGAATAACTAAGTTCCGTGTATCATATGACATCATCCCATATTTATTCAATTGACCTTGCTCTTGCGCCACAGTGATCACTCCTTATCTATGAATTTACAACAATTGATTCCGTTACAATCTTCCCCTTAATATACCATGTCTTAACTTCACTTATCTCAACATTCACAAGTGACCCGATCAGTTCTTTGCCACCTTCAAAATGAACTAGTCTGTTGCTACGAGTTCTACCCGCTAACACAGTCTCATTGTTCTTACTCTCACCTTCTACGAGCACTTCCACGATTCTCCCTTGCATCTTCTCATTGTTCAACCGACTGTTCAATTCAATCGCTCTATTGAGACGCTGCAATCGCTCTTTCTTCACTTCCATCGGAACATTGTCTTCCATAATTGCTGCAGGAGTTCCCTCGCGTGGAGAGTATATAAAAGTAAATGCTGAATCGTATCCAATTTCATTAACTAGTGTCATCGTCTCTTCGAACTGTTCATCCGTTTCCCCTGGGAACCCAACGATAATATCGGTCGTTAATCCTACATTGGGAATAGCTTCTTTAATCTTATTAGCTAATTCCATGTAACGATCTCGCGAATATTTACGACTCATTCTCTTCAGAACTTCCGTACTTCCCGATTGAACAGGCAGATGAATATGTTCTACCAGATTACCACCCTTAGCTAGTACACTAACCAACTGATCATCGAAATCTCTTGGATGCGACGTTGTGAATCTAACACGCGGAATATCAATAAGTCTCATATCGTCCATTAAGTCCGCGAAACTGTATGTGATATCTGTGAAATCCTTACCGTATGCATTCACATTTTGTCCAAGTAACGTAACTTCTTTGAAGCCTTGACGTGCAAGATCTCTCACTTCTGCAATAACATCTTCAGGTCGGCGACTACGTTCTTTACCGCGAGTAAACGGAACGATGCAATACGTACAGAACTTATCGCAACCGTACATAATGTTAACCCATGCTCTCATACCTTCGCGCTTCTTCGGAAGGTTCTCAATAATGTCGCCTTCTTTGGACCATACATCAACAACTAGCTCTTTACTGAATAGTGCTTCCTTAATCAAGTAAGGCAATCTGTGAATGTTATGTGTACCGAAGATCATGTCGACGAAACCATGCTTTTGCAAAATCCGATTAACCACATTCTCTTCTTGAGCCATACATCCACACACGCCAAGTAAGAGATCAGGTTTCACAGTCTTCAAATGCATCAGGTGCCCTAGTTCCCCGAACACTTTATCCTCCGCATTCTCTCGAATAGCACAGGTATTAAGTAGAATAATGTCAGCCACTTTACGATCCTCTGTGCTACGATATCCCATATGCTCTAGAAGACCTTTAATCGTCTCTGTATCGTGTTCATTCATTTGGCAACCAAATGTATAGACAATATAATGTTTGCCTTCTCCTATGCCCTTGAGCTCGTCTGGAACGGCATTACCATACAACACCTGAACATCTTCTTTGCCCCGTTGTTTTTCCTGCCTATGGTTAGGTTCCGACTTAATATTAATCTCACGGCCCTTAATCCGAATTCTCTTTCCAAACTCATCTTCCGATAGAACCTTAGCATCAG
The DNA here is from genome assembly GCF_059445505.1 of Paenibacillus sp. Y301. Classification (NCBI taxonomy): domain Bacteria; kingdom Bacillati; phylum Bacillota; class Bacilli; order Caryophanales; family Paenibacillaceae; genus Paenibacillus; species Paenibacillus sp. Y301. Next base: position 133,985 of record NZ_JCAIUL010000005.1, read on the forward strand.
AGAAATCAAAATATGTAGAGTAATCTTTGACCTTCACCTTTTCGGATTTTAAGTCCGATGGTTCTTGGCTCCCTTTTTTCATAGGTTATCACTTCCTTCTATAATAAATACCATAGCAATTTTCTTTAGGCTCAATATGAAATTATAACATAACTGTTACGAGTATATCCATCTTACGTATGGGAGAAATATAAATCTGAGAGCAACTTCCATTTCATTATTTTTCACTTATTCCATAGCTTTAGGTTGTAATGGTTTATATTCAACAGGTTCTCTTAGAACCTCCGCACACCTTTGATGACACTCCCGGAACGCCTTAGACTTACATCCCTGACAATACGATATATCCAAATGGGTTAAAGCATAACTAATCGCCTCGCCTGTCTGTTCAAAAAAGTGTTCAGGTCTGATGAATTCCTCTAAATGAGTTCTTTGTAGGATCTGATGAGGCTGATCCTGTATCTCGGAGATCAACACTTGACCTCCATGTGTCGCAATCTGTTTTAATATATTCGCAAAGTTCGATTCTCCTGTAGAATCCAGGTAAGGTACATTCTCCATTCTCAATATGAGCAACTTAGGCATGTGATCCATTTCGCTCATTAATGATTCTTCGAATTGATTCGCCGCACCGAAGAATAAGGCACCTTCAACCGTATAAATACTAATATAGGGACAATTATGATTTTCATTTACGATGTGCGATGCTACCTTATCATTTTTAGCTGAGTGATCTGGTAAGACCTTAGATACGCTCAGAAGCTCGCTCATATGTTTAATAAAGATGATAGCAGATAATAACAAGCCCACCTCAACAGCCGTCGTTAGGTCTGTGAATACCGTCAGAATGAATGTCGTGGATAGGACCCATGCTTCTGCGGATCTCGTTTTAATAATATGAATAAACGCTTTACGTTCACTCATATTCCAAGCTACAACCATTAAAATAGGTGCCATACTTGCTAATGGAATTCTGGAGGCATAGGGTGCGAAGAGAATGAGAACTAACAAGACCACGACTCCATGGATAATTCCAGAAAAGGGAGATACCGCTCCATTCTTAATATTCGTCGCTGTTCTGGCTATAGCGCCCGTTGCGGGAATCCCACCGAACAAGGGTGTAATCATATTCGCTATCCCTTGCCCCATAAGTTCTCTGTTACTGTTATGTTTCGTATTACCCATCCCATCCGCTACCACGGCTGATAATAACGATTCAATTCCACCTAACATCGCAATGATGAATGCGGGCTTGATTAGTTTTTGAATGTTATCCATTCCAAGATCCGGCAGGTGTGCGCTAGGTAAGCTACTCGAAATCGCTCCATACGTTGAGCCAATCGTTGCAATCTTATCTGGGAATAAGGTAGCTGCTACCAGCGTCGAGACTAACAATCCCACAAGCGAACCAGGGACTTTGGAGAATAATTTAGGTGTTATAATGATGGCTATCAAACAAATTGCAGCGACTAACAAGCTATACCCATTAGTTGTTGCAATATGCATACCCAACTCTTTCATATTCGACAGGAAGTATTCGTGTTTTTCAAGATTTTGTAACCCTAAGAAATTCGCTATTTGACCTGTAAAAATAGTCACTGCTATCCCCGTAGTAAATCCAATCGTAACGGGACGTGGTATAAATTTTATAACTCCACCCAGCTTAAATAAACCCATTAAAAACAACAATATCCCTGCCATAAAACCAGCAATTAATAAATTCTCATATCCATATTGCATCACAATCGCAAAGATGATGGGAATAAAAGCTCCCGTAGGACCCCCAATCTGAAATTTAGATCCCCCTAACAAGGAAATGAGTATTCCTGCGATGATCGTAGTATATAATCCATATTCAGGCTTAACACCTGATGCAATTGCAAAAGCCATCCCTAGTGGAATGGCAACGATACCCACAATAAGACCTGATATGATGTCTTTTTGCAAGGATCTCCTATTGTAGCCTAAATATCTGCCTGTAAAAGAGAATTTCATAACTAACCCCTCAATCAATATATCTGATTATTTGAATATATATAAAATCATATATCCTAAAGTGATTAGTGTCAATGAAATATACCATTGATAACACGTCCATCTATCCAGAAAAAAAGAAGCAAATCGGGAACGGAATTATTCGTTCGAAATGCTTCTCTTTATTTGGAGTTATTGATTTTTTATGTTTTCTAAGATCGAGATCGTATTTACAAGATGATTATCAAATATTTGTTTAGCGACAACAAGCAAATCCTTAATCAATGGATCTGTCAAAGAATAGATGACTGATGTTCCATCTTTTATCCCATACACCACGTTTTTACTTCTTAATACAGATAGTTGTTGAGAAACTGCAGAGCCCTCGCTACCTAATATTGTCTGTAATTCATTTACGTTCTTATCACCCTCAACCAAAGCTTCGAGGATTCTTATACGTAGGGGATGCGCTAAGGCCTTGAAAAAGTCCGATTTGAAATGTTGTATTTCTTGATACATAACCTTCTCTCCCTATATGTTCAACAATTTGAATATATAGATATTCTAACATATTCAGAAAGTAATGAACAAAATTTCAACGATGATCCTCCCCAATCCACCTGACTAGAGTGATTCCTTAATTATTTATACGAAAATAGGCATCAATCGCACAAATAGATTGTGTGAATGATGCCTTAATAATTATTGAATATCGATTAATCAATAATTTCAGCTGTATCTCCAGTTTTGGCACCAGATGCGTTAGCTTCATCTGTATCGATATGCATATCTAATGCAAACGAATCAGAAACACGAGCTACTACATTCTCAAGAACCAATCCACGTTCTCCACCAAGACGAACTTTCAACATTTGTTTATCTTGAATACCCCAAGCTTGTGCGTCTGAAGTATGGAAGTGGATATGACGTGCCGCCACGATAACACCTTCTTCAATCGTAACTTCTCCAGCTGGACCTTTAATGGTAACTCCTGGAGTTCCATCAATATTTCCGGATTCGCGAACAGGTGCTTTAACACCAATTGCAAAGGAATCTGTGCGTGAAATTTCTAACTGTGATGCTGGACGAGCTGGTCCCAAAATTCTAACTTTATCAAATTGACCTTTAGTCCCAATTACAGCAACAGTTTCATTTGCTGCAAATTGTCCTGGTTGTGACAATGGCTTAAATTCTGTTAATTGATACCCTTGTCCAAATAATGCTTCTACATGCTCTTGCGTAAGGTGAATATGTCTTGCCGACACACCTACAGGTACAGATTTACTCATGAAAATTTCACTCCTTAGTTTTTCTCTAGTTTTCTCTACAAGCTGACATCAACATCCATTATACATCCTTTTTGCTCAAAATAAAAAGGTATCCCTTTATATTAGGGTTACCTAATTCCGAATTTCTTCAGTTCTGTTACATGTTTTGTCATATTGTTTACTAACAAATCTAATTTATCCATCCTTATTTTGTAATTACCTTTCTACTGGGTAGATAAGCTTCCAGATAAGATAATGCATTCTGTGACAACCATAAGTTCACTTGCTCTTCCGAATAATACTGAAGTAATAGTTCTGCGAATTGGATATACTTACCAGGGTGCTCCAACTCTTCAATCCATGACTCAATCCCATCAAAATCTGAACCAAACATCAGATGTTTCTCTGCACCAAGCTCACACATATGTTCAATGTGCGGGATAAGGTCATGTGGAGTTATAACATTAGAGCCACTCTTCACGAACCAAGGAACAAAGGTTAAACCAATTCTACCATCCATCGCTACAATCGCTCGGATCTGTTCATTACTCAAATTCCGTGCATTTGAGCATACCTCATAAGCATTTGAATGTGATGCAATAAAGGGTCTCTTCGTCATCTCCACTAGTTCCCAGAACCCTGTCTCGGACAGATGGGATACATCTAACAGCAGCCCTATATCATTACACAATTCAACAAGCTGTCTCCCCTTCTTAGTGAACCCACCTTTTCTTGGTTCGAGCACACCATCAGCTGCCCAATTTGCATAATTCCATGTCAATCCAAGAAATCGTACACCGAGCTCATACACTGTCTTCACATAAAATAGGTTACCCTCAAGCCCATCTGCACCCTCAATCGATAACATTCCCCAAGGCTTCCCGTGTGTTATCTGACTCACTTCATCTTTCCAACGAAGCCATTCAACACCTTCCCCTGATGGGATCACTCGATTTCGAAAGACATCAATGCCATTCAATATGTATTCAAATCGTGGTTGTCCCCACTTTTCTAATAAGTAAATAGCGAAACATTGAAGTGAAACGGCTCCATGTTGCAATCGTTCATACGTAACATCAAGTCTATGGTCATTCATAAAAGAAATGGAAGGATCATCTGTCATTTTACTTAGCACATCACAATGAAAGTCGACTACACGTCTCAAGTTTAACGCCTCCCTCACCATAAATACCCATGCAAAAAACCTGTTTACTTCAGTTAAAGATCATCTTTACCACAAGGGTAAAGCTATCCTCTAAAAAAGTAAACAGGTAATGAACATATAACAAATCCATATATCATCTAGGCTCGACAATTAATTTAATCGCCGTACGGTCTTCCCCATCAATCACAATATCCGTAAAAGCTGGGATACAGATTAAATCGACTCCACTAGGCGCTACAAATCCCCGGGCAATAGCTACTGCTTTTACAGCTTGATTCAACGCACCGGCTCCAATCGCTTGCAATTCAGCAACACCACGTTCACGAAGAACACCAGCAAGCGCTCCTGCAACCGAGTTAGGATTGGACTTAGCTGAAACTTTTAATACATCCATAAGTTGATCCTCCCCTGGGAATGATGATGGTCACATCCACATACTTAGATGTTATTCCGAAGAGGAGAAAAAATACCTTTTTTTTTGTTATTCCATAATCCATTCATCTTCTTCTAAGCGGATTTTCTCTATTTTTGTAGCTTTCCCTGTAGACTCATCAATTTGCACAAATACACCGTGGAAGTGCCACTTCCCGGTATCTACGACAAAACGTACGGGTAACTGACTCTCAAATTTACGTATAACAGCTTCTCTTTCCATACCTAGAGCACCGTCTCTAGGTCCTACCATACCTGCATCCGTTAAATAAGCCGTTCCATTAGGCAGAATACGATCGTCATTACTCTGAACATGCGTATGTGTTCCCACTACTAGAGATACTCGTCCATCTAAATGCCAACCCATGCATATTTTCTCGGAAGTTGCTTCGGCATGAAAATCAACTAAGATACACTTATGTTTCTTACGTAACTCTTCGATAATTTCATCGCTTTTACGAAAAGGACAGTCAATCGCAGGAAGAAATGTACGTCCTTGCAAGTTGACGATCGCCAGCTCTTTCCCATTCGCCTTAATAACCGTATGCCCAAGTCCTGGAGTTCCTGGTGGAAAGTTAGCTGGACGGACCATTCTTGGCTCATCATCAATAAATTCAAATATATCTTTATTATCCCACGTATGATTACCCATGGTAATACCATGAACACCCCAATTATAGAAGTCATTCGCTATTGATTCTGTAATTCCTCGACCAGCAGCGGAATTCTCTCCATTTGCAATAATGATGTGTGGGTTATATTTCGATTTCAAAACGGGCAATATAGCTTTAAGTGCTTTTCTTCCAACTTCTCCAACAATATCTCCAATAAATAAAACGTTAATAACGATTCTCCTCCTTAAATATAAACAATATGAAAAGTGGCCCCAATGTGGCCACTTTTCATATTTACCATTATTTAGCGTATTCAACCGCACGAGTTTCTCGGATGACCGTTACTTTAATATGTCCTGGATAATCCAGTTCATTCTCAATCATCTTCGTAATATCACGTGCTAGACGGAACGATTCTGCATCATCAATCTTCTCAGGATGTACCATTACGCGAACTTCACGTCCGGCTTGAATAGCAAAGGATTTCTCCACACCTTCAAATGATTCAGCGATCGCTTCCAACTTTTCAAGACGCTTAATGTAAGTCTCCAATGTTTCTCTACGTGCTCCTGGTCTAGCAGCTGACAAGGCATCTGCTGCACCAACCAACATAGCAATGACAGATGTTGCTTCGACATCACCATGGTGTGAAGCAATACTGTTGATAACCACTGGATGTTCCTTGTATTTCTTCGCTAGTTCCACGCCAATTTCAACGTGTGACCCTTCCACTTCATGATCCAGCGCTTTACCGATGTCATGCAATAATCCGGCACGTTTAGCCAGAACGATGTCTTCTCCAAGCTCTCCTGCCATAAGTCCAGTTAAGTATGCAACTTCCATGGAGTGCTTGAGGACGTTCTGACCATAGCTTGTACGGAATTTCAAACGACCCATAATTTTAATTAGATCAGGATGTAATCCATGTACACCTACCTCGAAGGTAGCTTGTTCACCATACTCACGTATCCGTTCATCCACTTCTTTACGGGATTTCTCAACCATTTCCTCAATACGTGCAGGGTGAATTCGACCATCTGCTACTAATTTTTCTAGAGCAGTACGAGCGATTTCTCGGCGAATTGGATCAAATCCAGAAAGAATAACAGCTTCCGGCGTATCATCAATAATGAGGTCAATTCCTGTGAGAGTTTCAAGAGCACGAATATTCCGACCTTCTCGTCCGATAATCCGCCCTTTCATCTCTTCATTCGGAAGTGTTACGACAGAAACCGTAGTTTCTGCGACGTGATCGGCTGCACAGCGTTGAATAGCCAATGTAATAATTTCACGTGACTTCTTATCTGCTTCTTCTTTCGCTTGCTGCTCAATGTCTTTAATCATTTGTGCAGTTTCATGACGAACTTCTTGTTCTACATTAGTCAAAATAATGCTCTTAGCATCTTCTGTAGTCAAATTCGAAATTCGTTCTAATTCTGTTACTTGGCTCTTATAAATCGTATCAATTTGTTGCTGGGTTTCTTCAATTCGTTTCTCTTTGTTCGCCACTTGTTCTTCTTTACGTTCTAACGCTTCCAATTTTTTATCCAGCGACTCTTCTTTTTGCAACAATCTACGTTCTTGCCGTTGAATTTCATTACGGCGTTCACGAGTGTCCTTTTCAGCCTCGGACCGAATTCTATGGACTTCATCCTTAGCTTCTAGTACCGTTTCTTTCTTCACTGCTTCTGCTTCCTTCTTCGCGCTCTCCACGATATGAACGGCAGCTTCTTCAGCACTGGAAATCTTAGCTTCTGCAATAGATTTGCGAATAAAATAACCGGCGAACCCAAAGATCACGGCTACGAAGAGAACGATCAAGACCCAAATCACGGTATCCATCCTGTTCACCTCCTCGTTTGTTCCTCCAAGGAATCCTTGGAATTTTTCTACAGTTGTCATTCAATTACTACACATCATACTCAATCGCTTATCAACACTGATCATTTGTACATATTCACATGCACTGTCCGCCAACTACTGACGATAAATTCATTGATATGAATTAGCTCAATAAAATCTTTCATAAGAAAGAACCTCTTTTGGAAGGAAAAAGATTCTCTATACGATTATAGATTCTCTTACATTTTAGTATTTGTGAAAAGATATTGTCAAGGGAATCACTCTTAATCCCATGTATTCTTATTTATTCAAACTCAAAATGATCATCATCTACATCCTCAATTTCCTCTTCTTGTATCACTTGATTTAAAACTCGTCTAACGTGCTCGCCAGAGAAACCGCGTCTCATAAGGTATGAACCCGTCTTTCTTTTCTTATCTAATGTTTCACCTTTGGCATGACTCCACTTTTTTCTTCCTAAAATAAGTGCACTCTCATATTCTTGATCAGAGCTGACTCCATCAAGTGCTTCCGTAATTAGCGTTTTATCTATACCTTTTTGTCTTAGTTCCTGCCTAACCCATGCTTTTCCCTTGCGTTGGCTTGTAATTCGCTGTTCTACCCACTGTTGGGCATACATTGCATCATTTACTAAACCCTCACGACTTAAACGTGCTAACACATCCTCTATGACTTCCTGTGACGTCTCCTTCTGCTTCAGTCTAATCTCTATCTCTTTACTCGTTCGTGACTTTCTCTCTAAATACTTAAGTGCCTGAACATATCCCTGTTGCTTCTCATCAACCAGTATAATTTCTTCTAGCTCCTTTTTCCAAAAGGAATTTCCTGTGATCATCCTATATTTAATCATGACATCCTCATGAATCGACAGTACATATTGTCCAAAAGATATAAGATATCGATATTTCTGCTTGGGTTCGCGTTCCACCTTTGTAATGATCAATTCTTGATCATCGGGGAACAAGGAAACAGCGTTCTCCTCTTGTAGATCGTCATTCCATTCTTCCATTGATTACATCTCCTCACTTTCCCTCAGAGAAATTATAAACAAGACAAAGGGCACCCTATGTATTCCACATATGGGTGCCCTACCAAATCAGAGTACAATTATTTAGAATCTATTCCATTTCTAGCAGTTCTTGTTCTTCCAACTCTTCTTCTTTTTTCTCTGATGCAGTAGGAGGAACGACAGCATTAGTTAAATTGCTAGCTTCACGAATTTTCTTCTCAATAACATCAGAAATCTCAGGATGATCCTTCAAGAATTGTTTCGCATTCTCACGACCTTGACCTAAACGCTCGCCTTCGTATGAAAACCACGCACCGCTCTTGTTTACGATGTCCATATCCGTACCAATATCAATGATGCCTCCTTCTTTCGAAATCCCAAGACCGTACATCATATCGATATCAGCTTGTTTAAACGGAGGCGCTACTTTATTCTTCACCACTTTAATTTTCGTACGGTTACCTATAATGTCGTTACCGTTCTTAATACTTTCTACTCTACGCACATCTAAGCGAATCGTGGAGTAGAACTTCAAAGCCCGTCCACCTGGAGTAGTCTCAGGATTACCGAACATCACACCAATCTTCTCACGAAGCTGATTAATGAAGATCGCCGTTGTTCCCGATTTATTAATAACGCCTGAAAGTTTACGCAAAGCTTGAGACATCAGACGGGCTTGTAAACCCATGTGAGAATCTCCCATCTCGCCTTCAATCTCTGCCTTTGGTACCAACGCAGCAACAGAGTCAATGACAATAATATCCACCGCTCCACTCCGTACAAGAGCTTCAGCAATCTCAAGTGCTTGTTCACCTGTATCCGGTTGAGATAGAAGCAATTCATCGATATTAACACCCAAATTGCTGGCATATTTAGGATCCAACGCATGTTCCGCATCAATAAATGCCGCTGTTCCACCAACTTTTTGAGCCTCAGCAATCGCATGTAAAGCTACAGTCGTCTTACCTGATGACTCTGGGCCGTATACTTCAATAATACGACCTTTTGGAAAACCACCCACGCCAAGTGCAATATCCAATGCCAAAGATCCACTGGAAACAACCTCTACCTGCATGTGTGTTGATTCACCTAACTTCATAATAGAACCCTTACCGAATTGTTTCTCTATTTGACGAAGCGCTACATCCAGCGCTGCACTACGATCTGACAATAGACTCACATCCTTCAATATTTATAATATAATGATACCTTGTTTTAAGACGTTTGCCAAGCATTTTTCGAACATACATTCGTTTTTTTGAGTCATCTATTCCCCTTCCCCTTTTTGTTACGGGTCTTTAGGATAGAAAAAGAACCGTAGCAAAATATCTGTTTTGCTACGGTTCTTCCGTATAATTTACAGTATACTACTATCTATATTAATCATTCAACTATCTTGTTGTAGCTTATCATTTTGCATTAGAGCACGCCACAGACGATACAACAAGCTTTTAACTGTACGGAGCCGAATAGTCTCTCGGTTACCTTTTAAATCAAGTTCAAAAACCTCTGTTTTCTTACCACGCTGTGAAATGGCAATATATACCATGCCAACGGGTTTACGCTCAGAATATGCTGGACCAGCAACCCCTGTAACAGACAATCCAAAATCTGTATCCGTAATCATTCTAACTTGCTCGGCAAGGACTTGTGCAACTTCTGCGCTTACTGCTCCTGGAGCTTCATCTCCTTCAAGAAGGTCATGAGGCACGTTTAGTAGCTTTTCTTTCATCGCATTGGAGTAACACACGATTCCACCAAGAAAAATAGTAGCACTACCAGGAACCGATGTAATTCTCTCCATCAATAGACCTCCAGTACAGCTTTCCGCTGCACTTACAGTTAATCCCAGATCAGTCATCAGATCTACAATAGTCTTCTCAATGGGAACATCTTCAGAAGCATACAAGTATTCCGGAAGTAACGACTGAATTTGTTTTTCCAATTTGTTAAGCTTAACCATCGCATCCTTTTCACTAGGAGCTTTTGTAGAAATCCGAACGGTTACTTCACCCTCTTTTGCATAAGGAGCTATGGTAGGATCATTCTGATTCTGGATTAAGTCTAATAGTCGATCCTCAAGAAGGGATTCTCCAATACCCGCAAACTTTAACATCGTTGAATAGATCGGAGTTTCATTCGTTAGAGCATGTTGCAAGAGCCAAGGCTTGGCCTGTTCATGGAACATAGGGGCCATCTCTTTTGGTGGTCCAGGTAGAATGATATAGTGCTTGCCTTCATGTGAAAGTGCATTTCCTACTGCAAGACCTGTTACATTCTCGAGAGGTGTACTTCCTTCAATGATTAATGCTTGTCTTCGGTTATTCTCTGTCATAGGTACTTGACGATTGGCAAAGAACTTAGCTACATGATCCATAGACAAACGGTCAATATGTAATTTCCGTCCCAATAGGGCGGCCAGAGCATCCTTAGTTAGATCGTCTTGTGTAGGACCAATACCACCTGTTAATACAATAATATCTGCACGCTCACTTGCTAATTGAATGGATTCCTGGAGCCTTGTTAGATTGTCACCCACGACCGTTTGGAAATAAACATCGATTCCAATGGCCGCCAACTCTACGGATAAGAATTGCGCATTGGTATTCACAATCTGTCCTAACAGTAATTCTGTTCCTACCGCAATGATTTCTGCCTTCATATCTAAGAACCTCCACTTCACACTTCAATAAGTTCCACAAAAACAGCCTACATCGTAGAATCATAAATGCCGTACTTTAAGAAAAGACAATAGGAAAAAATCCCTACTGCCCCAATTTCAGATATGAATGATTCCAATGTTAACTGTTAGACATATTCAATAATGTCTTATTCTTAACAAAATAATCAATTCCAGAATACAACGTGATCAAACCAGCAGCCCAAGTAGCTATAATATCAAATGGAACATCGATAAACTCGAATGGAAAGTTGTTAATCAGCATAGCAATGATCGCTACAATCTGAATAACCGTTTTGACTTTACCCCATGCACTAGCGGCGACTACCTTCCCATCCAGCAATGCAATCTGACGAAGTCCAGTAACAGCGAATTCACGACTAATAATGATAATGGCGATCCAACTGTCGCATTTCCCCATCTCAACTAATGAAATAAGAATAGCTGCTACCAGCAACTTATCTGCCAGAGGATCTAGCAGTTTGCCCAGATTGGTTACCATATTATTCTTTCGAGCAAGATAACCATCAATACCATCCGTACTGGCTGCAATAATGAAAATAATTACTGCGATCAGTTGGTTATAAGGCAATTGATAAGAATGCCATACGATCGGGTCCGGATAAAAGTTAAAGTCAACCATTAAAAACACCATCATAACAGGAATTAGAAGTATTCTAGCTACCGTAATACGATTGGGTAAATTCACAGGATAACCTCCCTGTCTTCAGTCTTTGAATCCGCCAAACGTATCTTGCAACTAAATGTCAAATTCTCGAGTCTCTCTGTCATTATCCATGCTCCCCCAATGATATAACCCAATATTCCTTAATTTATCTTTACAAGTATAATATATGGGTTATACAGTGTCAAAAAGGCATGAACCCACATTGCTGATCTATTATTTTATATAAGCATTTACAAGAGCTACTACCATGTCTTGATCCTAATACATCTTTACTTTACGTTTGTAAACTGAAGATCCAACGAAAGATCTGCTTTACGTAACAGCTGCATAATGGCTTGCAAATCATTTTTACTCTTACCCGTAACGCGAATTTGATCCCCTTGAATCTGACTCTTCACTTTTAATTTGGAATCACGAATCAACACATTTATCTTCTTAGCATTATCCTGATCAATTCCTTGTTTCAACGTTAATTTCTGACGAACAGTTCCCAACGAAGCCGGTTCGATTTTTCCGTACTCCACATTCTTCAGTGTTAATCCTCGTTTCACCATTTTGGATTGAAGGATATCAATAACTGCATTTAGTTTAAATTCATCATCGGAGATAATTACAAGTGTATCTTTGTCCAATTTCAGGCTACTCTTACTCCCTTTAAAATCGAACCTTGTTTCAATCTCTTTCTCCGCTTGGGTAAGGGCATTGTTCATTTCTTGCAAATCAAATTTGGATACAATATCAAAAGAATTTTCCGAGCTCATCATCCCACGTCCTCTCTATCAACTTACCAGTCATAATATATATGATTCTTCAAATGAAGTCTATATCCAACAAAAAAGGCACTCCTTGAGAAAACGCCTCAACAGGAACACCTTTTTTGTGAAGCATCCACGTTATCGGGTACGAGAAGGTTGCCGAAACATATCCAAAATCCCTAGATATATATGTGCAATACCAAAGCCTAAAATACCGTAACCCCATGCACCAGGAGTAAGATAGTAGCCAAGAAGACTCACTATAATTCCTAATCCCGTTACAATCCAACTTACTGTCATTTCAAGCACCTCACTTTACGGAAAATGAAAGACTCAAGATCTTGTGAATCTAGTCATATCATTCCCTATAAAGTAACTACTTATTCCTTATTCTCCTGTATCTACGTCTGGTTCTGTTGAACTAGGCGTATCTGTGCTCGTAGAATCAGAACCAGTACTTACATCAGATTTAGAAGTATCTCGTTCCAGAAGAATTCTTGATGTTGTCTTTCCATCCGTTACAACTTGACCTGCAACAGAAATTTCAGTCGCAGGAGAGTAACCTGATTTGATGTACATTCCTTGATTGTCCATATCGAAATTCAAGTCTTCTCCTTCAGTCGTATTACCGAAATACAATTTTTCGCCTTTAGAACTGGATCCTCTATAAACTTCTACCCAACTCTTGCCTCTAACCTTGATCACTACTGGAATAGGAGTAGTATCTGTTCCAGACACCTTATATATCGTGTCTTTACCTTTCTTACTATCCTGAGTCACTGTCACAGGGACTTCTTCAGGAGTCACAGGAATCTCAGGAATCTCCTCTACCGGTGGTGTCACGATCGGGTTTGTCCCACCATTAGCTTCTGGATCCGGCGTAGTTATTGTATCCCCCCCATTACCCGTGGGCTCAGTAACCGGCTTATCCACTGAAGGATCTTGAAGATCTCCTGTTATTTTCTGTCCAGAGTCCACGGTCTTATCACCTGGCTTCTCATCTAAGGAAGATACATAAATATAAATAACAACAATAATCAGGATAGGGAAGGTCCACATTAACACGGTAGACAACCATTTCACATTGCGTTCCGTAGGAGGACGATTACTCGAACGTTTCTGAATAACCGGTTCCATTGTCGCTTCAGGTTGAGACAAGGACACTTCCTTATGTTCCTCTAGCAGCTCATCTGGATTAAGACCTACCGTCTCTGCGTAAGTCTTGATAAAGGCTCTGACATAAAAACTTCCTGGGAGAACTTTATAGTCACCTGCCTCGATGGCCTCTAAATATCGCTTACGAATTTTTGTCATTTCCTGTACATCATCAAGGCTCATTCCTTTTTCAAGTCTGGCCTCTCTTAATTGTTGACCCAGTTCAGACATACCATCACCTCCTATTTCTTATAATTTTTAATGGATTAAAGGTTTATAAATCTTCCGTATAGGCATTGGTAAATGTATCATATACAATCTCTTCATCAGGATTATTTCGAAGTTCAATAATAATATCGAAATCATCAAATGTATATTCGGACTCTTGAACAAAAATATCCGGGTGCTCAATCACTTTAGTACTAGGCATATTCATAATATCCTGTAGTAAATTATAGTGTTTCTCACTGGATCTAATCGTACTTACAATCCCATCTATAATGAAAATATGATTTGGATTCATTTCATCCTCTGACAGCTGACTTCGTATCGTTTGACGAAGTAATGTTGAAGAAACAAACGTCCAGCGTTTCATCGCACATACGCTACCTGCAATAATAGATTCCGTTTTACCTACACGTGGCATGCCCCTTAATCCAACGACATGGTTGCCTTCCCTTTTAAATATTTCACCCAAAAAATCGACAAGCAAACCAAGCTCATCTCTTGTGAACCGAAAAGTTTTACGATCGTCTGAATCTCTGTCAATATATCTTCCATGACGTACCGCCAATTTATCGACAAGTTTCGGAGGTCGTAATGCAGAAATTGTTATATTATCAACTTTTTTAAGCATGGCTCCCATAAGTTGAATCTTCTCTTCATCGTCTGTTTCAAGAAGCATACCTCGAGTTTCGCCTTCAACACCATTAATTGTTAGTATATTGACTTCCAACATCCCCAGTAAAGAAGCAATGTCTCCCAATAATCCGGGTCTGTTTTTATGTATCCTATACTCCATGTACCATTGTTTAGACTCTTTAAAATCCATTTTAACACCTCACTAACACGTTTCCCATATATTCGACAAAACAGGCCCCTATCCCATCGGGGAGAGGCTGTATTCACATCCAACTAATCATGGGTCATGTTAATGATATATAAAATAAATATGAAAGGCAAGCATCTCTGTAATGATTATAGAAAAGCTCCCATTTGGGAGCTTTTCTCATGGAATTATGCGTTTTTTTTGGCTAATTTAACCATTAAACGGGCAATTGTCTGCCGTTCTTGTTGGTCCCCAACTTCCCACAATTCTTTTAATGCTCGGTTGGAGGAATTCTGTGGATCGACTTTTTCATCTAAGAAATCGCCGATTTCATAAGCTAATTTAGAAATGGTATCTTCACTCATTCCCATTTTTTCAGCTTGCACCACTCGTTCACCCAAGAACTTTTTCCATGTGTCAAAATTTCTAAGCACTGTTGATGACATATAAATCCTCCTTAGCTATGACGCATGAGATTTAAAATCAACAGTTGTAATATGACCTTAATTCGTCTTCATTATTCACTCTAACACTGGAAGCATTTGTTTAGGTGATCCATCCACCGTTAGGACTAATCACTTGCCCATTAATATATCCTGATTCTGGAAGAGCCAGGAAATATACAAGAGATGATATTTCATCAGGCCGTGCCAGTCTTCCAGCTGGTATTTCTTCTTCAAGCATTCGAAGTTCATCTTTTTCTAAATGGTTCAACATGGAGGTATCGACCGCACCAGGTGCCACAGCATTAACTGTAATTCCGGAAGGGGCTAGTTCTTTTGCTAAAGCTTTAGTAAAAGCATTAACGCCACCTTTACTTGTTGAGTAAAGAACTTCGCAAGAAGCCCCCGAGATTCCCCATACAGATGATATGTTGATGATACGTCCATAACGCTGAGAAATCATAAATGGCATAAAAACTTGTGTACAGAGAAACATTCCTTTTAAATTGGTTGACATCACATCATCCCAGATTTCCTCTGTTACGTCGGACAACATCCCATAATGGGATATTCCAGCATTATTCACAAGAATATCCGGCATTAAGCCATGACTTTCAAGTTTGTCACGCATGCGGCATATCTGTTCTCGATCTTTCAAGTCAGCCGTAATGGTTAGAACTTTAGCACCATGAGACATGCACAGACGTGCCACTTCATTTGCCTCTTCATGAGACTTTCCATAATGAATCACAACATTCATACCTACTAACGCGAAACGCTCTGCTATAGCCGCTCCAATCCCTCTACTAGCGCCTGTAACCAGAACTGTCATTTCCCCAAATGATTTAGTCCAGTCTCTCCCTACCTCATTGTTCAAGGGTTAACCACAACCGATACTGCAACTTGACTCCAGTCAATGTGCTCCTGTAGACATTCGTTTACATCTTGTAGTGTAATCGATTCATACACTTGTAAGATGGAGAAGAAGTCGCTACCTCGGAACTGGTATTTGGTAAATTCATGTGCGATATTCTCGGGTGAATTAAGCATCCGTAAATATCCACCCATTTTCTTTTTACGTGAGCGTTCAAAGTCTGATTCCTTAAACCCTGCCTTCACCATTACATCTACTTCTTCTTGAATTCTTTGAAGTAACAGATCGGGATCCCTTGTATCCCCACCAATGATTGAAAAGGCATACTGCGGTGAGCTGTTATATTCATAACCAAAACTATCTGAGATGAGATCTTCATCATAAAGCTTCTGATACAACGGAGTACTTGAACCAAACAGTAAATCAAGCATAAGCTTGGTAGTTAGATCCCGCTTCAGTAGTTCCTCCCCTTCAAATCCCACATGTTTCTCTTTGAAACCAAATAAACACTTAGGCATAGAAACAGCTAGTTTTTTTACACGTTTTTTCTCTGCTACTTCTACCTGTTCCTTTTCAAAGAAGCGTTCAATATTACCTTGTGGCTCATACGTTTTCTTCGCTTGATTGTTTCTCACAAGTTCAAATACTTCCTCAGGCTTAACCCCACCCACCACGAATAGAAGCATATTACTTGGATGATAAAAAGCGTTGTAGCAAGAATACAATGTTTCCTTCGTAATCGTACTTATGGACTCCACTGTACCCGCAATATCAATATGCACAGGATGAACTTTGTACATCGCTTCAATTAGACCAAAGTACACACGCCAATCCGCATTATCCTCATACATTCCAATTTCCTGACCAATAATGCCTTTTTCTTTATCCACGTTCTGATCTGTGAAATAAGGATGTTGTACAAAATTAATCAACGTTTCCAAATTAGCCTCAATATTCTCTGTCGCGGAGAACAGGTATACTGTCTGATCAAAGCTTGTAAAAGCATTTGCCGAAGCGCCTTGCGAAGCGAACGTTGCAAATATATCCCCTTGAGGTTCCTCAAACATTTTATGTTCCAAGAAATGAGCAATCCCATCAGGTACCGCTATCTCTTCTTGACCTTCTACACGAAAGTGGTTATCAACAGATCCATACTTCGTGGCAAAAGTAGCGTAGGTCTTATTGAATCCCTGCTTCGGAAGAACGTACACATGGAGGCCATTATCCATGACTTCGTAATATAGCGTTTCTTGTAAATTATCGTATTGTATACTTTTCATCCGCTATTCCTCCTTCTGCCCTTTTAGGAAATAGATCGTATCCAATTCAAATGTAGATGCTGCAGCACGCACATCCTCCACCGAAACACTCTCTACCTGTTGAACCAACTGATCTACGGTGCGTTCTTTTCCTGACAATTGACCATTGAAGTCAAAAGATATCATTTCAAAAGCAGAATCATCCATTTCACGTAACAAGTTTCGAATCATAGCCTTGGTCTGAGACATCTCCAAATCGCTAATCTCACCTGTTCGCATTTCCTCTAGTTGATTCTCAATGATCTCAACAGCCTTCTCATAATTTTGAACCTCAATGCCGGATTGAATGGTGCCGATTCCTTTATGACCATCGTAACGTGAAGAAGCATAATAAGCTAAGCTCTCTTTCTCCCGAACATTCAAGAACAGTTTCGAATGAGGATAACCTCCAAGTATTCCATTGTACATGAGTGCTGATGCATAATCGTCATCGCCATAGGTTATCGATGTACGAAGTCCCATGTTCAATTTCCCTTGATTCACATCCAACTTCTCAACGATAGTTCGAACCTCGTTAACTTCACGGAGAGACTGTTTGGATTCATATGCTACAGGATTCGTATTATCTAGGTGGAAGTGTTGTTCAACCAACTTCTGTACTTCCTCAAGCGTGGTATCTCCCACGACATAAAGATCCATGCTGGAATCATTGAGCCAATTCTGGTATGCACGATAAAGGGAATCTGGCGTAATATGATCTAAATCTTTACGTTGTCCAAGTGGATGTAAGCGATATGGCTCATTGCGACACATCTCTTCCAAACAACGCTCAGCAGCATATCGAATTTTATCATTCACAATAGACTCTAACTTTTTACGAACGTTCTCCTTCTCTGCCTGTACGTAAGCGGTTTTGAAATGGCCATCTTCTAATACAGGTCGTGTAACAACCTCACCTAAAAATGCGAAGGATGACGCAAGTAAACTCTCCTCACTCTGTACAAAGGAATCGTTAATGGTGTCCATACGAAACTGAACGATTTGGTAATCGCCCCTTTTATATACATCGAATCCAAAACCCGCACCATATAATTGTTCTAATCTTTCACGGAATTGAGTTGTTTCGGGATAAGTCTCTGTCCCCCGACGAAGTACGAACGGGGTTAATGCTGTTGTAGTTACGGTTTCTTCGGAAAGCGGGATCCCCACATACAAAGAAATGGCGAACGTTTTAAAGCGATTGGTAGGCAATACGTGAATCCGTAATCGACCTGCAATACCGTGTTCAAATCTTGTTTTATTCAAGGTCCCAATCTCCTTTATTCGTTATTATATGGAATCTGACATCGTTAATAATATCCATTCTAACCCACCTCAAAGTGAAGAAGCAACCGAAGACAAACCTTCGATTGCCTTCTTTTCTTGTTACATACAGAAAATATGTTCCCCGATCGTTTTCACTTGAGGACGTGTCCAGATCCACTTCGACGTAGCTGTCTTCGGATTGAAGTAATACAAACATCCTCCCGATGGATCCCATCCATTCAGAGCCTGCTGAACAGCCTGTCTGGCACCTTCATTAGGTTCCAAATAGATTTGCCCATCGGCTACTGCCGTAAAGGCTCCTGGTTGAAATATGACGCCTGACGGGGTATTCGGAAAGCTAGGTGACTTCACTCGATTTAGAATCACGGCCGCAACGGCAACTTGGCCTTCAAAAGGTTCACCACGGGATTCACCATAAACAGCATTCGCCATGATCTTCAGATCATTTTCAGAAAGCCCCATCGAATTAGAAGAACCTAACGCTGTCTTTTCTTCTGTTTTTTTCGTTTTTGTGGCTGTTGTTTTATTTCCCGCATTGTTATTGGGTTCCGTAGGTTTCCAATCTTTAGTGGCATTATATAGCTTTAACTTCGTCTTAGCTCCTACTACGCCATCAACCTTCATTCCGAACTCAGATTGAAACCATTTGACAGATTTCAACGTGTTATTTCCAAAGTTACTATCGATCTTGCCTGTATAAAAGCCTAAGTACTTAAGACGTCCTTGCAGCTCATATACATCTTGGCCCGACGTTCCAACTCCTAGTGCATTCGTGCTAAATACCGGTTGAGACGGTGCAAATGACTGATCCAAAGGTTCTATTGCTGCTTGAGATGTGTCATTCATAAATCCGAACGTGGAGATGGACAACAGAAGCACCAATCCTATAGAGATCCAGCCTTTCGATTTGTTCATAGTTCAGCTCTACCTTTCTGTTGTGTTTTTACAGGATGCCTAAAGTTATTATGACTTCACCATTAGCTTCCTATGCATGTCACACGACGAGTACCAGTAGAAAGATTCTTAGTTACCCGATCTAGACCCAATATGTCTCCTTTGAACATGTGAATCTGGAACTAGCTTCTATCTGCGAAAAAAAAAGAGCCTCCCCGATTGGGGAAACTCTTTTCACTTTAAGAACTAATTCTGCTCTGTTGTTGATATTGCTCCATCGATAATAGCACTTCTCGTGGTTTGCTTCCCTCGTAAGGTCCGATAATACCTCGAGCTTCCATGGAATCAATTAGACGTGCAGCACGTGTATATCCAACCCGCATTCTACGTTGTAAAAGAGACACCGATGCCTGCTTCGCTTCGAGTATCACTTGTACGGCTTGATCATAGAGTTCATCCAACATCTCATCTCCATTCCCCGTCGATTCTTCAATCTCTGGGACGAGTGATTCGTCGTATTCCGTTGGCATACCTTGATCACGTACGTAATCCACAATATTCTCCACTTCTTGATCTGTTAAATAGGCTCCTTGTACCCGAATCGGCTTCGATGAGCCCATTGGCATAAATAACATATCTCCACGACCAAGGAGTTTCTCAGCCCCTGCCATATCTAGAATGGTTCTTGAATCCACATTGGAAGAAACTCCGAATGCAATTCTAGAAGGAATATTCGCCTTAATTACACCCGTTATAACATCCACTGAAGGACGTTGGGTAGCAATGATAAGGTGAATTCCTGCTGCACGAGCCATTTGTGCGAGACGAGTAATTGCCTCTTCCACATCATTTGCCGCTACCATCATCAAGTCTGCTAACTCATCAACAATAACAACAATGAAAGGAAGCACAGCTGGTAAGTTGTCTTTCATTAATTTGTTATAGCCCTCGATATTACGAGTACCTGATTTAGAGAACAACTCATAGCGCTTCTCCATTTCAACTACAATTTTCTTAAGTGCTAGAGATGCTCGTTTGGGATCCGTCACAACGGGTGCTAGCAGATGCGGGATACCGTTATACACATTCAACTCAACCATCTTAGGATCGACCATGAGGAATTTCACTTCATCCGGTTTCGCCTTATAAAGAATACTCGTTATAATTCCATTAATGCAGACGGATTTACCCGATCCTGTCGCACCTGCTACAAGTAAATGCGGCATCTTCGCCAGATTACCAATAATCGTCTGACCTGAAATATCTCTACCAAATGCAACCGACAACTTCGAGTCTGCTTCTTGAAATATCGTAGTCTCCATCACTTCACGCATCGTAACGATGGATACTTCATTATTGGGCACTTCAATGCCTATAGCCGATTTCCCTGGGATCGGAGCTTCCATACGAATATCTTTGGCAGCGAGTGCCAACGCGATATCGTCTGTTAAGTTCACAATCCTACTGACTTTAACACCAATATCGGGTTGTATCTCATAACGTGTTACCGCTGGGCCACGTACAACTTCTAATACTTTAGCACGAACACCGAAACTTTCTAGCGTTGCTTCAAGTTTACGAGCAGTCTGCATATAATCATTTTGATCTCCAGATTTCCCTGCACTATTAGGTTTACCAAGTAGGCGGAACGGAGGTAACACATAAGGTTTTGGAGGTGGAGCCGGTGCAATGACAAGCTCTGACGACCCTTCGTCCGTAATCTCATTGAACTCATCAGTCATTTCTTGACCTGATAAAATATCCGAAGCTTGTCCATGTTCAGATGTAGGTTCACCTGAAATTTCACCGTAATTTTTCATAATTGACTCTTTTAGCTCAGCAACTTCCTGTCCTGTAAAGGCCTCTTCTAGATCATCTTCATCCGTAAGTCCCTCAGCTTTCACATGTTCAAAGAAATCACGTATAATCGGTACCGTTGGTGATATATTCTCTCTTGAAGAATCTTTGTCATCTGGCATTGGATCAGAAGTATACTGTACCTCCTCGTCAATGATTGGTTTCTCCGATTTACGTACTCTTCCTTTTCGCTGAACAGGTTCCACCATTTCAATATCATCTATGATGTTCTCAGAATCTTCTTCTGTGTAGGAATCATCTTTTTTCGCACTTTTCCCACCAAATAGTTGAAAAAATACAGGAGTATTCCTTTTGACTTTAGGAAGGATGACTTCATCAAAATCATCATCGTCATCATCCCCAGGAAGAAGTCGTCTGTTTCTTTCTGCTAACCCCCTTGTAGATGAAGTTGCCTTATTTCCGGTTGCTTGACGCATACTAAATTGCTTATGTACAAAGGAGCCGACTTTCATTACCCTAGTTCGGACAATTCGAATTAAGTCTACATAGGATAAGTTCGTGACCAGCATAAAACTAATAATAAACATGACAATCATTAGCAACTTTGATCCTATACTACCAAACAACCAAAAAAGTGCAGCATACTGGATAGCACCGACGTAACCGCCACCAATATCCTTATCCATCATTGAATGCTCAATCTGATCGGAACTTTTCAATAGATCCCCGTGCAAGTCCGATTGTGCTTGTGCAAATATACTACCCGATGTTAAACCAGATATGGGTGCTAATTTGGATTCTATACTCGAAATGCTACTCATTAGAGTAAAAGCGAACACAACAAGCAACAGCCCGCTCTTCCGCGTGTTCCACCGATTCGGCCATTTTCTGTTGATCATAACCATCAGTCCATAATATATCCCTACCAATGGCGCGACAAAATAAAATCTCCCTAATAAAAGTCCAAACATTTTGGACAATGACCAACCGACCGTCGCTTCACCGGATAAGGCAATAACAGATAGTGTAATGAGAATAATCCCATATATTTCGTATTTAAGTATGCTACCTAATGTAACCTTCCTTTTTTTCCTTCTCTTGGCCAAAAAAGTCACCCCCGAAACAACATTATACCATAATTACCCGTGGGTACCTATGTTCTGTTTATCGGTCCAAAGGATCATTTTTGTACAGAAGGAATATATCGTATCATCTGACCCGGTGCAAATGAAGGATTCAAATAATCTTGTAATGAACAATCCAGTAATCTCACAATCTGTGCGCTACTCTGGTCAATAGGCATAACCTGCATGCGTATACTTTCGATAACAATTTCTACCGTCGGTTCGGGTTCTTTGAAACTATTTTCCCAAATAATTTCCATCGGCATAACTGTATATAACGTCATTATTGTAGCCTCCCTTGCAGTTGGGCAACTTGTTGATCGTTAATCAGTAGGTTTAATTTTGCTAACGCAAGTCCAATTCCCCCGACCTCATCCATTAATCCATACTTCACTGCATCCATTCCTCCAACAGCCGTCCCAATATCTCGATTCAACTCTCCCGTTCTAAACATTAATTCCTTAAAATTCTCCACCGTAATTCTCGAATGAGAAGTTACAAATTGAACGACTCTTTCCTGCATTTTCTCCATATACTCAAATGTCTGAGGAACACCAATAACTAGTCCATTTAGGCGAATCGGATGGATCGTCATCGTAGCACTTTCAGCAATAATGGAATAAGTCGCTGCCACGGCAATAGGTACCCCTATACTATGTCCGCCACCGATCACAACGGTTACTGTTGGTTTTGTAAGAGAAGCTATCATCTCAGCAATAGCAAGACCCGCTTCCACATCCCCACCGACCGTATTCAGGACAATCACAATACCTTGAATTTCCTTACTTTGTTCAGCTGCTACAAGTTGGGGGATAATATGTTCATACTTGGTTGTTTTATTCTGAGGCGGTAGAACGACATGACCCTCAATTTGACCGATAATCGTCATGCAAAATATATTTGATTCCGCATGGGGTACCGCTGTTTGTCCTAGTTGTTCAATCGTGTTAACTACTTGAGAATCCTTATGTTGCTCTGGAACCTCCGTCTCAAAGCGTTCCTTCTCGTTCGGTACTGTCTTCTCATCATTCTTTGGATTCGTCATAGATGCCATATCTCCTTTTCATCAACCATGTCATAACCTGCTATGCTAGTATGGGAGAAAAGATACTACATTTATACTATGTATAAACTACATTACCCTTTTGATAAAACACAACTTCTCAAAACAACATAAAATGCCCCTATTCCGCAGGGAACCGTCCAATATTGCCTGCGAATAGGGGCGACTGTGTGCTTGCTTATATCTAGTCGTCTATTTATTTAGAAATTACACTTCCATAATGATAGGAAGAATCATAGGTCTGCGGCGAGTTTGTTCATACAAGAAACGCCCCAACGCATCTTTCACACCTGTTTTCAGTGATGCCCATTCATTAACCTTTTCACTCATCAACTTCTGAAGCGTACTCGAAACAATACGATTAGCTTCATCTAGAAGTCCTTCAGACTCACGTACATATACGAATCCTCTTGAGATAATGTCAGGTCCTGACATGATGCTTCCATCCTGTTTACTAAGTGTGACAACTACAACTAGTATACCATCTTGTGAAAGTAGTTTACGGTCACGAAGAACGATATTACCAACGTCTCCTACGCCTAATCCATCAATCAACACGTTTCCTGCCGTTACTTTTCCAGCTTTACGAGCTGAACCATTCACGATTTCAACGATTTCTCCAAGCTCTGTAATGAAAATGTTCTCTGATTCCACGCCTACAGATTCAGCCAACAAAGCATGTTTACGTTGCATACGGAATTCACCATGAATTGGAATGAAAAATTTCGGTTTCATCAGATTAAGCATAAGCTTCAATTCTTCCTGACTACCATGACCAGAAACGTGAACCCCAGAATTGGAACCGCTATAAATGACATCAGCACCAAGTTTGAACAACTCATCGATCGTACGACCTACAAATTTCTCATTACCAGGAACCGGCGTTGCCGCAATAATTACTGTGTCTCCAGGTAAGATATCAACTTTACGATGTGTAGAGCGAGCCATACGTGTTAACGCAGACATTGGCTCCCCTTGACTACCTGTACACAAAATAACAACACGATCAGCAGCCATCTTGTTCACTTCTTCTGGTTCAATTAACATACCGTCTGGTATGATCAAATAACCAAGTTCCGAAGCGATAGATACTACATTGACCATACTACGACCGATAACGGTTATCTTACGTCCTGTAGCTTCAGCAGCGTTAACCACTTGTTGAATACGGTGTACGTTAGAAGCAAATGTTGCAATGACAACACGTTGTGAAGCTTTGCGGAAAATATCCTCGAGTACAACACCTACATTACGTTCTGATGGTGTAAATCCAGGTTTCTCAGCATTTGTACTATCCGAAAGAAGTGCAAGTACACCTTCTTGTCCAATAGCTGCCATGCGCTGTAAATTAGCAAATTGTCCATTTACAGGAGTATGATCAAATTTGAAATCTCCGGTATGAACCACATTCCCCTCTGGAGTCGCTATGCAAATACCTACAGAATCAGGAATACTGTGATTCGTACTGAAGAACGTAGCTTTCATAGTTGAGCCAATTTGCACTTCGGAATCTTCATCAATAAGAATTCGTTTCGTTTCGCCAAGCAAATTAGCTTCTTTTAACTTATTCTCCACCAATCCAAGCGTAAGCTTGGTTCCGTATACAGGAACGTTAAGGTGTTTCAACACGTAAGGTAATCCACCGATGTGATCCTCATGTCCATGTGTTAGCAAAATGCCTCTCACTTTATCACGATTCTCTGTTAAATAAGAAATATCTGGAATAACTATATCGATTCCGAGCATATCCTCTTCTGGAAACTTCAATCCAGAATCCACTACAACAATGTCATTTGCATATTGAATGACATACATATTCTTTCCGATTTCACCGACGCCGCCCAAAGCAAATATCGTCAATTTATCGTTATTTAGTTTCTTAGACAATTGAATCTTACCCTCCTTGTATGGTTTTGGACGTGTACCATTATTTATATTATATTTCAAAAATATACCGCACCCAGTCACTTGCTCCCATTATACATGATTAAAAAGTGAAAAAACAAGTCATCTTACATGTAAGTGTTAAGCTTCCCTATTCTATAAACCTTTATTTAAAAAATGAGCACCTCTAAAGAGGTGCTCATCCAACCTATAAATAATCCCTCTTTCTTGGGAATTACAGATTAGTAATAAGGTTTCTGATGAATAATGCTTCATCTTCATTAGGAGTAATAAGAGGTAGTCGAACTCCTCCCACATCATGTCCTAGCAACTGTAAAGCATACTTAACAGCCGAAGGGTTAGGTAGTGGATCCGGACATTCAAATAAGCCCTTGAAGATAGGGAACAATTTCTGATGTAGATCAGCTGCTTTTCTTACATTACCTTCGAGATAAGAATCAATCATATTCTTCATGTCGGAACCAATAATATGACTAGCTACACTAACAATTCCATAACCACCAACAGCAAGTGTTGGAAGTGCTGAAGAGTCATCACCAGAATATACTCTGAAATCCGCAGGTGCTGATGAAGCAAGCAGCGTAATTTGTTCTAACGAGGCACATTCTTTTGTCGCTACAATATTAGGGATCTCTGCTAGGCGTAGGGTTGTCTTGACGGAGAGACTAGCAACCGTCCTACTTGGCACATTGTACAATATGACTGGAAGTTGGGTACCCTTAGCAATCGCTTCAAAATGGCGAAACATTCCTTCTTGATTAGGTCTGTTATAATAAGGAACTACTAATAGGACCCCATCAACGCCAAGCTTCTCAGCCTCTTGTGTCAAATGAATCGAATGTTGAGTATTATTGCTGCCTGTCCCCGCAATGATTTTGCACCGATCTCCCGCTTTATCAACGGCAAACCGAAATAACTCAAGTTTCTCTTCGTCACTTAACGTAGGTGATTCTCCCGTCGTTCCAGCAATGACCAAGGAATCTGATTTTTGTTCGTCAATAAGATAATCCATTAGTCTGGAGGTTTCATCCCAGTTAATACGGCCCTGATCATCAAAGGGGGTTACCATAGCTGTAATTAATCTTCCAAATTCCAATGTCGTTCCTCCTAAAAGTTTCAATATGAAACTTGACTTCGTAAGCGTAATCCTTAAGTTTCTGTAGGAAACTTGACTTTGTAAGCATTATCTACCGATTCAGCTCAAACTTCGTATGAAGGGAGCGTAAAGATTGAACCATGTCTTCCTTCTTAACTAGCACCCAAATGGTTGTATTTGAATCTGCTGATTGCAGTATTTGTATATTTTCTTCACTTAAAGATTCAACGATTTTGGCCATGATCCCAGGAACGCCGTTAATTCCACCGCCGATAACAGATACCTTTGCGCATCCTGATAAACTCTTCGGTTTAAGACCCATTTCTTGAAGTACAGTCAGCGCACGTTCTGACTCTTGGTCAAATACAGTGTATACCGCACCCGCAGGCGTAACGTTAATAAAATCAACGCTGATTGAATTCTCTGCCATTGATTTAAATACTTTCAATTGAAGATTGCTAGGTCCATCACTACAGTCAACCGTAATTTGAGTAACATTACTCACATAAGCTATACCTGTAACAAATCGGTCCACAACCCCAGATTGAACATCATGGAATCCTTCAGGATGGGTCACGAGTGTCCCTTCATCCTCAGAGAATGTCGAGCGAATACGAACCGGAATTTGGGCTTGCATCGCAATCTCAACGGCTCTTGGATGTATCACTTTAGCTCCTTGATAAGCCATATTACATATTTCAGCATAACTAACATAGGTTAAAGGTTTCGCATCTTCAACAATACGCGGATCTGCAGTTAACACACCATTTACATCCGTATAGATATCTACCATTTCTGCGTGAAGAGCAGCACCTAAAGCTGTTGCAGAGGTGTCACTACCTCCTCTTCCAAGTGTCGTGAAATCACCGGAAGTAGTCTGCCCCTGAAAGCCTGTTACGATGACCACTTTATGACTTTTGAACTCTTCAATAATACGAGCAGGACGAACATCCATAATTCTAGCATTACCGTGATGATCATCTGTCTCAAAACCTGCTTGTGCCCCTGTGAGAACAGTTGAAGAGATTCCTTCACGTTCTAACAAGCTACACAACGTTGTTGCTGAGATAATCTCACCGCAGCACAACAGTAGATCTTTCTCACGATCAGGTAGTGCATCACCATTCTGAACAATCCAATCGAGCAACGTATCTGTTGCGTAGGGTTCCCCACGTCTGCCCATAGCAGAAACAACAACTACTAGATTATAATTTCCATCTAATTCTCTTTTGATATGTGAAATAACATGTTCTCTCGCCTGTGGAGAGGATAAAGATGTACCGCCGAACTTCTGAACTAAGATGCGCATTTCCATTCCTCCATATATCTATACCTTATGAGCGTGCGGAATGTTTAGATACGATAATCTCAGCAATTTGTACAGCATTCCAAGCCGCACCTTTTAAGAGGTTATCGGAAACGATCCACATGTTCAGTCCCCGTTGATGTCCTAAATCCCGTCGTAGGCGTCCTACAAACACGTCTGGTTTACCTGCCGCATCCGTAGCGAGCGGATAGGATTGAGTTGAAGGATCATCAACTAAAGTAATTCCCGGGGAGTTCTCAAGAAGGGTTTTAACTGCATCTATATCATAATCCTGTTTTAATTCCACATATACAGACTCTGAATGACCATACACAACTGGAATACGTACACAAGTTGCAGTCACGTTTATGTTGTCATCACCCATGATTTTTTTAGTTTCATTGACCATTTTCATTTCTTCAAGGGTATAGCCATTATCTTGAAATTTATCAATTTGAGGAATTGCATTGAATGCAATT
This sequence comes from Paenibacillus sp. Y301, assembly GCF_059445505.1. Taxonomy (NCBI): domain Bacteria; kingdom Bacillati; phylum Bacillota; class Bacilli; order Caryophanales; family Paenibacillaceae; genus Paenibacillus; species Paenibacillus sp. Y301. The sequence continues at coordinate 162,223 of NZ_JCAIUL010000005.1, forward strand.
TGGTGTTTAACCGGAAGTGAGCCTACAGGTAAAATCTGCGGGTCAACCTGATCGCCATTCAATACAGACTTGCTTTGGCGAAGCAATTCGTCAATAGCTTTACTTCCTGCTCCGGAGACTGCCTGATACGTAGACACAATAATACGATCGATACCGTAAGTATCTTGCAATGGTTTCAATGCAGCTACCATTTGAATCGTAGAGCAGTTCGGGTTCGCTATGATTCCAACATGCTCGTCAATCTTCTCCGCATTAACTTCAGGAACAACCAACGGTGTAGTTGGGTCCATTCGATAAGCATTAGTATTGTCTATGCAGACAGCACCATGACGTACCGCATGTGGAGCAAACTCCTTTGTTACATCTCCGCCCGCACTAAATAATGCGATATCAATTCCTTCAAAACTATCAGGGGTAGCTTCTTCCACTACTATATCTTGGCCCTTAAAGTTAATGACAGTGCCTGCAGAACGTGCAGATGACAACAGCTTCAACTTGGCAATTGGAAAATTACGTTTCTCCAAAAGGCCTATAATCTGCTCTCCTACTGCTCCAGTCGCTCCTACAACAGCAACATTAAACTTTTGATTGCTCATTTGCCGTATCTCCCCTTATCTCATTATGACATTTTCTAATTCATTATAAGTGCTTAAGCAAATTGAAACCGTTCGATAATCATAGGTTGTAGCTGTGTTCCAGTAAGTGCGGCATAACATGTCTCAGGAATAAGATCCATCTTTGCTACAAGGGAATTTGGCTTCTGTATAGGATTATCTTGACCAAATGGAACAAAATAAATATTTTTTGTTACCAACAGCTTTGCAATGTTCGCTGCGTTCAGACCTAAACCATCATTGGTTGAAATAGCTAACACCAATGGACGACAGTTACGCATCTGGGCTTTCGCTGCCATTAACACCGGTGAATCGGTCATAGCATTCGCAAGCTTGCTTGTCGTAGTACCCGTGCAAGGCCCGATAACAAGTATATCTAATAATTTAGATGGTCCAAGTGGCTCCGCTCCAACAATTGTAGAAATGATATCATTCCCTGTTATATCTTTCAACTGTTTTAGCCAATTTTCAGAAGATCCGAAGCGCGTATCTGTATTTTGTACCGTATTTGAAACAATCGGCACTACGTTAGCACCTTCGTCTACAAATCGTGATATTTGTGGCATCACTTCTTCAAGCGTACAATGTGATCCTGTAATTGCGTAACCTACCGTTTTTCCCTGCCACTTCATTCTGCATCCCCCCGAATCTTGACTTCTTCCGAAATCAACTGTACCAACGCATTGGCGATGATAATACCCGCCGTTTTGGGAGCAACGATTCCGGGCAGACCAGGAGCAAGAACCGCCTTAATTCCTCGCTTCTCCGCATAACGGAAATCGCACCCTCCAGGGGCTGAAGCAAGGTCAATAATAACTGCGGTTTGGGGCATCTGGGACAGGATTTGTGCTGTGACTATCATAGTCGGAATCGTATTAAAAAGCAAGTTGATATTGCCCACATTTTCCCCCAAATCCCTTGTCATGAAAGGATCCCAGCCCATCTCTTCTGCCCTTGCAAAGTGCTCTTTACTCCGTACTCCTACCCTTACTTTCGCACCTAATCCTTGTAGACTTCTGGCCATTGTAAATCCCGTACGTCCCATTCCCAGAACCATACAAGTCGATCCGTGTATTGTGAAGTCGGTTTGCTGAATGGCCATCATCAAAGCACCTTCAGCAGTAGGAATAGAATTATAGATGGCCACATCATCTCGATTGAGCAGTTCCACAAGATTAATCTCTTGTTCGGCACACATCGTTCTCAAATGTGGTTTTGCTATTCCCGTATATACTGTGCATTCCTTCGATAATGCTGCTATATGCTCCTCAAGAAGATGTAATGGCTCAGAGGAGAACAGCGTCATGACCCTCCCATCCGCGTCACAGCCCACGACAGGCAGTACAAGTACATCCGCTGACTCTAATAGCTCAGTAGATAATTGATCTCTTGTGATGTCTACTAGCTGATCTGTGAGCTCATCAAAACCTACCATGGAGACTAAGGCATCCATCTGTGAACACTTGCGAATTACTTCAATCTGTCTTGCATCCCCGCCTAGGAACACAACTCTAACTCCAGTGAGCATTAGGATGTCGCTCCTTTCACAATTCCAGTACTATATCAGCATGATATGCGAAAGCCTAAGGAGGGGTGATGGATGTGAGGACAAAAAAAGCTTACGAATACCCTCTCAAGGGTATTCGTAAGCTCATTTTCAGGTATAAAATTTTAATTGATAATTATTATTTACCTGTATGTCCGAATCCACCGTCACCACGTACGGTCTCCGATAGTTCATCAACCATTTCCAATTCCACTTGTGGAACAATCTGAAACACCATCTGAGCAATACGTTCGTTCCTAACAATCGTGAACGGCTCATCACCATGATTAATCAGAAGAACTCTAATTTCCCCACGATAGTCCGCATCGATCGTTCCTGGCGTGTTCAAACATGTGATTCCATGCTTAAGTGCTAGTCCACTACGTGGACGAATTTGTGCTTCTAGACCTTCTGGCATCGCAATCGCAAACCCAGTAGGTATTAATTTTCGTTCACCTGGCTGCAATACCACATTTTCTGGAACTGCAGCATACAGATCATACCCTGAAGCTAATCGAGACATTTTTTCAGGAAGTTGAATATCTTCATTTCCTGGTAACTTATTTATTTGAACGTAATGCAACAAAATCATCTCTCCCTATACCTGTAATACTTTTATCTGATGCTCCAACCATGGCTATTGAGGTAGGTTCAGCAAACATTAAATCTAACACTGACTCTACATCATCCATCGATACCTTCTCAATTTTAGCAATCATCTCATCAAGTGAATGATGTTTACCAAGCATGAGCTCATTTTTCCCTAGTCTATTCATACGACTGCCCGTACCTTCTAGACTCAGAATTAGACTACCTTTCAGTTGCTCTTTTCCTTTACGCAACTCATCATCACTTATACCCTTTGTTGCGATATCGAATAGAACTTCTTTCGTAAGGTCCATGACCTCTTTCGTTTGTTTAGGAGCTGTCCCCGCATAGATCGTGAATAGACCATTATCCGCATGGGAACTGTGATAAGAATAAACAGCATACGCCAATCCACGTTTCTCACGTATTTCTTGAAATAAGCGAGAGCTCATTCCACCACCTATGACGTTATTTAACAACACCATAGCATATTGTCTTGGATCTTCAATTGAGCAGCCTGGGAACGACATACATATATGATTCTGTTCCGTTTTCTTCTTATGGAATACAACATTACTGTGGAACTTAGGAACAGCGATTTCAGTCTCTTTTCCATGAACCTGAAAGTCACCAAAGTGGCGTTCTAATAACTCCACAAGATGTTCATCAATGTTCCCCGCTACGCTTATTACGGTGTTCTCGATCGTATAGTGCTGATCCATATATGAGCGAAGATGACTTGAATTCATTCCTTCAAGAAGTTCCCTTGTTCCTAAAATAGGGTACGCCAATGGATGATCACCATACACTGCTTTCGCCATCAGGTCGTGTACAATGTCATCTGGTGTATCTTCATACATCGAAATCTCTTCGAGAATAACATTCTTTTCTTTCGATAATTCTTGATCATCGATGTTAGAGCGAAAGAACATATCTGCAAGGACGTCTACCGCAATAGGCAAATGTTCATCTAGTACTTTGGCATAATAACATGTGTATTCTTTAGATGTGAAGGCATTCACATTGCCACCAATGGCATCAAATTGTTCCGCTATATCTTTTGCATCGAAACGTTCTGTTCCCTTAAAAAGCATATGCTCAATGAAATGAGAAACACCATTATTCTGGAGATTCTCATACCTCGAACCTGTTTTCACCCATATCCCGAAAGAAACGGAACGGCATGTTGGAATTTTCTCCATGACTACTCTCAGGCCGTTACTAAGTTTTATTTTTTCCATCCGATGGCCCTCCTATTATGCAACCTAAGATACTTCGTATAAATGCATTCCTTATCGTACCAAAAAAATCAGCTTCACTCAACTAACCGCTCTAATACTCGATCTGAAGAGAGCGTCTCGCTTATCGTCCCTAAACTCAGACCTTTAGCTCTAATGCCTTGGATCATCCCTTGTAACGCCTGAGAGGAGGAGGATGTAGGATGCATCAAAATTAGATACCCTGGTTCAACCTTACTAGATATTTTCTTCACAACGGACTGCGGCGAGGGATTTTGCCAATCGACAGTATCCAACGTCCACAAAACAGTAAACATGCCTAGCCCCTTTGCAATTCGGACCGTATCACTATCGAAATCTCCTGAAGGTGGTGCAAACCATTTCTTTTCTACACCTAATTCATCCTCTAGAATTTTCTGAGTTTTACTTATTTCTTGAACAGCTTTTTCTTCACTCAACTGACTCATGTTTGCATGAGAATAGGCGTGATTGGATAATTCATGGCCTCTTTTTTGAATTTCTTTGGCCAGTTCTATATTACTCTTTAACCATTTCCCGTCAAAAAAGAAAGTCGCTTTTACTTTTTCCTGATCTAGTGTATTTAGCATCGGTACAATAAATTCATTACCCCAGGCCACGTTGATCATTAAAGATACCATCGGTTTAGATGGGTTACCTCGATAAATGGGTTGTACTTCAAGATCACTAAGCCCAACCTTCGGAATCAGTTGACGATATTTGTATGTAATCGAATTTGAATTCCCTGCAGTTTTGGCCAGCTTGTACGTTTCATCCACGTCTACTTCCACTCCATTATATCCAGGAATGGCCTTCCATACCCGATCAACGATAGCATCTACTGGCTCTATCTTTGTACTCTCAGCTTTTTTCTTGATTTCAAGATATAAGGGATCTTCTTCTGGACTATTGTCTAACCGTAGCGACACCTCTTGTGATGGTGTGCCATCTCGTCCATTTTGTATAAATTGTTTAACGCTACCCAACTGAGTAATTCCGATCACAATCGTAAAACAAGCAAGCAGAATAGCGAACTTTCTCGTATTCATGAAATATTTCATCTCCCTTGTCACCTTTGTCCCATCATATGAACAGAACAAATGGAATATGAATAGAGAGATGAATTTAAAAAAAGAGCCAGAATATAAAGCTTTCTGTCTCTTTTCTCTCATTTAAAACATGTATGAACCTATTTGTGATCAACGATTAAACAGTCAATGTTGCTTTACGTGACAAGTTAATTCGTCCTTGTTGATCAATTTCGGTTACTTTAACCGTGATGGAGTCACCAATAGCAATAACATCCTCACATTTAGCAACGCGTTCCGTTGACAATTGAGAAATATGCACAAGACCTTCCTTATTCGGAAGAATTTCAACGAATGCACCAAACTTCTCAATACGTTTAACCGTACCTACATAGATTTCGCCCACTTCAACTTGGCGAACAATACCTTCAATGATAGCACGTGCTTTTTGATTCATTTCTTCGTTAGTAGAAGCGATGAACACTCGGCCATCTTGTTCAATATCAATCTTAACGCCCGTTTCTTCAATGATTTTGTTGATGATTTTACCACCAGCACCAATAACATCACGAATACGTTCAGGATTAATATTCAACGTCATAATTTTTGGAGCGTACTGAGATAGACTTGTTCTTGGTTCAGCAATAGCTGCTACCATTTTGCCTAGAATGAACAAACGTCCTTCTCTAGCTTGATTCAAAGCATCTTGCAAGATTTCACGGCTAATTCCATCAATCTTGATATCCATTTGAATAGCTGTAACACCAGCTGCGGTACCTGCAACCTTAAAGTCCATATCACCTAGGTGATCTTCCATTCCCTGAATATCCGATAGGATTGAAACATGTTCATCATCTTTAATTAGACCCATAGCGATACCAGCAACAGGTGCTTTAATAGGAACACCAGCATCCATCATAGCAAGAATACCTGCACAAATACTCGCTTGTGAAGTCGAACCATTAGATTCAAGTACTTCGGATACAAGTCGGATTGCATAAGGGAATTCAACTTCTGAAGGAAGGACCTTAGCCATCGCACGTTCACCCAATGCGCCATGTCCGATTTCGCGACGACCTGGTGGACGTAGAGGACGTGCTTCTCCTACGCTGAATGGAGGGAAGTTGTAATGGTGCATGAAACGTTTGGATTCCTGTGGATCAATACCATCAAGAATTTGAACATCACCAAGCGCACCAAGAGTACATATACTAAGTGCTTGTGTTTGTCCACGTGTGAACAGACCTGTTCCGTGTGTACGAGGTAGAATATTGGTGTCACATTCAATAGGTCGAATTTCTTCCAATTTCCGTCCATCTGGACGCACTTTATCATGCGTAATCAAACGGCGAACTTCTTCTTTTACGATATCATGCAGAATTTCTTTAACATCTTTCATCAGTTCCGGTGTCTCTATGTACTTTTGTTCAAAGAAAGTTACCGTTGCTTCATTGATTTGATCAATGGCATCCTGACGCGCATGTTTTTCCGATATTTTGACAGCATCTTTAAGTTGTGCTGCAGCATATTCACGAACTTCTTGATTAACGCTGTCGTTCACGGCATGAAGCTTAACTGCCATTTTCGGTTTACCAGCTTTTTCTGTCAATTCATTGATTGTTGCAACAATTTTCTTAATCTCATCGTGACCAAACATGATCGCTTCAAGCATAACTTCTTCAGGCATTTCATTTGCTTCAGCTTCAACCATCATAATGGCATCTTTTGTTCCAGCAACAACCAAGTATAGATCACTTACTTCTTGATCTGCTACGTTAGGGTTAATGATGAACTGCCCGTCTTTACGACCAACTGCAACTCCACCAATAGGACCACTAAAAGGAACATCAGATATGCTAAGCGCTGCTGAAGTACCGATCATCGCAGCAATATCAGGAGCACAATCTTGATCTACGCTCATCACTAGATTAGCAACTTGTACATCATTACGGAAACCTTCTGGAAACAATGGACGAATAGGGCGATCCGTTAAACGACTAGAAAGAATAGCCTTTTCACTTGGTCTACCTTCACGTTTAATGAATCCACCTGGGATTTTACCTACAGCATATAGTCTTTCCTCATAGTTCACCGTAAGTGGGAAAAAGTCTAAATCCTTTGGTTCATTTGAAGCCGTTACTGTACACAGAACGACTGTTTCTCCATAACGAACCATGACTGCTGCATTCGCTTGTTTGGCAAAACGTCCTGTTTCTAAAATCAAGGTTCTTCCGCCTAATTGCATTTCAACACGATTTTCCATGAAATCCCTCCTTTTTTTCTATCAGTATTTCCTATTATTGATATTTCATATAACAATACACAAGAAGAAACGGCCACACCTTTCTTCATCAAAAGTTTGAACTTTTGATGCCAGTGATACAATGTATCACTTCAGGTTTCCGTTTCTGTGATCAATATAAGAAAACATTACTGTAAAAGACTTGTATTTCCTTATATTTTAAAAGCAACCCGGCTGCCCCGCAGTCACTCCTAAAAGGACATACGGTAAACAACCAGGCTGCATTTAGTAAGATTATTGGATTATTAACGGCGCAATCCTAGTTTCTCGATCAACGCACTATAACGTCTAACATCCTTATTCTTAAGGTATTTCAACAACTTACGACGTTGACCAACCATCTTCAACAATCCACGACGAGAATGATGATCCTTCTTGTGTGTCTGAAAATGGCTAATTAGGTTCGTAATGTTCTCCGTAAGAATAGCGATTTGCACTTCTGGTGATCCAGTATCGGACTCATGAGTTTTGTGCTCTGCAATCAATTGGTGCTTACGTTCTTGAGTTAATGCCATTGCTATTCACCTCCTTCAATTATAATCGCCGTTAGCCTCGTTACCGTTGGTGAGATCGCGTAACCAAGCTAAGGTTAGATATCACTGTCTCCAATGACGTTAATTAGTATAGCACACCTGTTTGCAAAAAGTAAATGTCTTGTACCCCTAACTTATTCCGACGCTAATAATTGCTCAGCTTGTTTTGCATCTAACTGGATCTGAGTAATTAATTCCTGTACAGAAGAGAACTTCCGTTCTTCACGCAAATAATGTACAAGTTCTACAGTCAATTGCTCACCATACAGAGTTTCGTCAAAATTAAATAGATGCACTTCATAACTAGGAGCAATTACTTTTTCATGAAAAGTTGGTTTAACGCCTAAATTCATAACCCCAGGAATCCATCTATCCTGGAAGAATGCACGAATAGCATACACGCCTTTGACTGGAACGACATATCGGTCATCCAATTTCAAATTTGCTGTAGGAAATCCGATTGTGCGACCTCGCTTCTCACCATCAATCACAGTACCTCGCAATTGATAATAACGTCCGAACCAATCATTGGCTTGTTGTAAATCCCCTACCTGAAGTGCCTTACGTATGGATGAGCTACTCACCTTCTCACCTTTTAACAGGAAAGCTGGAATAACTTCTACCTCCATTACTCCCTGCCCCAATTCACGAAGCAATTCCACATCTCCTAATCCTTTGTACCCGAAATGGAAATCGAAGCCAACAACAACCGTATCGATATGTAGTTGAATAAGTACATCCGTGAAGAACTCCTGTGGGCTTACGCGAGAAAAAACTTCATTAAACTGTGCAACATACATCGTATCGACACCCATATCTGCAAGTAATTCCTGTTTGATTCTAAGGGGTGTTAAATAACCTTCATAGTCCCCTTTACCCATTACATCTTTAGGATGTGGATTAAAGGTTACTACAGCCGATGGAATCCCCTTCTCTTTCGCTAAGGAAACAGCAGACGAAATGACACTTGTATGTCCTACATGAACTCCATCAAATTGTCCTATAGCCACAACCTGTGAACCTGGACGATCACACAGCATTTCGGACGAGAGTGGATAAGATAACATAACAGTTTTCACAACTATTCACCTGCAATTCCGTTAGATAGCCTAATTTCCGATTATGATTCCTGTAAGAACACTTTCACAGGAGCGATAGCCCCCGTCTCTTCTTGTTTCTGATATATACCTAGAAATCTTCCCTTAACATCATACAGACGAATCGGGGTTTCACTAGTCACATCAGGTGTTACAGATTTATATGAAAGTCGTTGACCTTGGATCGCTGCTGATGTTTTCTCTTCAGAGACCGTATGTGCTGGCAATTGAGGTATGGCCTGATCAACGGGTATTAAATGCGAGTCAAGTGTTCCCTCTTCCATACATCGCTCAATGTCTTCAAAAGTTAAACAGTGTTCTGCATCAATTCCTGCTGACTTCGTTCTCTCTAACTTGACCATAACAGAAGGTAGTCCCAGAGCACGACCAATATCTACACAAAGCGTTCGGATATACGTTCCTTTTGAACATAAAGCTCGAAAAGAAAGTTCAGGGTAAGGGCCATCCCATGAAGTGTCAGTCATTTCAATTTCATAAATTGTAACCTCACGACTCTTACGTTCCACCGTCTTACCTTCTCGTGCCAATTCATATAACCTTTTACCGTCTACTTTCACAGCTGAGTACATTGGAGGAACCTGAGATATAACTCCTTTAAAAGAATTCAATACCTGTATTACATCTTCCTTAGTAACAGAAACAGAATCGACTTGTTCGATAACCTTACCTGTCATGTCCTCGGTATCGGTAGCCATGCCAAGACGTAGCGTAGCGTGATACTCCTTAGGAAGCTCTTGCATATATTCAACCACACGTGTAGCTCGACCCAGACAAAGTGGTAATACACCGGTTACTTCAGGATCTAACGTCCCTGTATGTCCGATTCGCTTCATCTTCACAATACGTCGAACTTTTGCTACCACATCATGTGATGTGAACCCAGCTGGTTTATAAACAGCTAATATACCCTCTAGATTACTCATAATAATTGTTTCACCCGTTCTATGACTTGTGGAATAATCGTATCCAAAGTACCTTCTATGCGACACCCAGCTGCCCGCACGTGACCTCCACCACCAAAACTTTGTGCAAATGCTGCAACATCAACATTTCCAGCGGATCGTAAGCTCACCTTAACAGCATTCTCGTTGATCACCTTAAATAGAATTCCCACTTCTACCCCTCGAATATTTCGAGGATAGTTCACAATACCTTCTAAATCTTCATTAATCGCTTCACATTCCATCATATGTTCAGGTGTAACGTGAACCCAACTAATGCGACCATCTGGTGTCATTTCAAGTGTACTAAGCGCCTTAATCAATACTTTCATTTGAGAAGGAGTCATTTCTTCTAATAAGTTCTCAGAAAGTTCTGGACCATTCACACCATAAGTAAGTAATTCCGAAGCAATTGCCATCACTTTGGGGGATGTATTTGAATAACGGAATCCACCTGTATCGGTGAGCATCCCTGTATATATAGCTGTAGCAACCTCTTGTGTCCAATCGAAATCAAATCGATTGATTAAATCAAATAAAATCTCTGCTGTTGCAGCTGCATCCGTTTTTATTAGATTCACATGTCCATAACCATCGTTGGTTGGATGATGATCCACATTTAGCATTAGGGCATCCTCAGCAAAAAATTGCTTCGTTAAACCTACCCTTTCAAAATCAGCGCAATCCACACAAATAATATGCTGAAACATACGTGTAGGAGGATTAATCTCCATATTAAGAATCGTATCTGACAGCGTTAGAAAATGCATACGTTGTGGAATGGGACCTTCATTAAGCAGTGTGAATTTCTTCCCTAGACATGAGAGAAGCCAGCCCACGGCTACCGTGGAACTGACTGCATCTCCGTCTGGCTGAACATGCGACACTACAAGAAAATCATCATGCTTGAGCAAATATCCCTTTGCTTCATCAAGACATTGTTCGTAGGTCTGCATAGCCGTCTCCTTTATGAAAACCTGATCATTGATTCTTATCAATCTCGCTTAACAACTTTTCAATATGACTCCCGTATGCAATAGATTCGTCAAACTTAAATATAAGTTCCGGCGTATGCCGAAAACGAATTCTTTTGCCGAGCTCCGAACGAAGAAAACCGTTAGCTTTATCGAGAGCAATAAGCGTGTTTTTCTTTTGTTCTTCGTCGCCAAGCACACTGAGATACACCTTTGCTTGTGCAAAATCATTTGGAACTTCGACCCCTGTTACGGTTACGAAGCCTATCCGAGGATCTTTGAGTTCACTTTGGATGAGAACACTCAATTCCTTCTTGATCTGTTCTGAAACACGTCCTGTGCGAATTTTAGCCATGTTTATTTCACCTCTCTACTTACGTTCAACTGTTTCCATGATGAACGCTTCAATAACGTCAAATTCTTTAACGTCATTATAGTTTTCCAAAGTAATCCCACATTCATAACCTTGAGCAACTTCTTTGGCATCATCTTTAAATCTCTTCAATGAATCAATCTTGCCTTCATGAATGACAATGCTGTTACGAATTAAGCGAATTTCCGCATTACGCGTAATTTTTCCTGAAGTAACCATACATCCTGAAACAGTACCCACTTTCGTGATTGTGAATACATTACGGACTTCAGCATGGCCGATAATGGTTTCTTTATAAATTGGGTCGAGCATGCCCTTCATAGCTTGCTCAATTTCTTCAATAACATTATAAATAACACGATGTAGACGAATATCTACTTTCTCTTGTTCTGCAGTTAGAGCAGCCTGATGATCAGGACGAACGTTGTATCCGATAACAATTGCACTTGAAGCAGCAGCCAAAATAATATCGGATTCTGTAATCGCACCCGCACCACTGTGAAGTATTTTAACGCGAACGCCTTCTACTTCAATCTTCTCAAGTGAACTCTTAAGAGCTTCAACTGTACCCTGAACATCACCCTTGATGATGACGTTAAGTCCTTTAATTTCACCATCTTTAATGTGTTGGAATAGATCGTCCAAAGTTACACGAACGTTGCTACCCATTTCAGACTGACGCTGAGTGATAGCACGTTTATCTGCAATAGAACGAGCTTTACGTTCATCTTCAAACACCATAAACGGATCTCCCGCTTTTGGCACTTCAGTCAAACCTGTAATTTCTATAGGTGTTGATGGGCCTGCTTCTTTTAAACGACGTCCCTTATCGTTAACCATTGCGCGAATACGTCCGAAGCAGTTACCTGCAACAAATGCATCCCCTACACGAAGTGTTCCGTGTTGTACTAATACTCGTGCTACTGGACCACGGCCTTTATCTAGCTCAGCTTCGATAACTGTCGCACGTGCACGTTTATCAGGGTTAGCTTTATATTCGTTCATTTCTGCTACTAGCAGAATCATTTCAAGCAAATCTTCAAGTCCTGTTCTTTGTTTAGCAGATACATTAACGAATATTGTATCTCCGCCCCATTCTTCAGGAACCAGACCATATTCTGTTAACTCTTGCTTCACTTTATCAGGATCTGAACCCGGTTTATCGATCTTGTTAACAGCAACGATAATGGGTAGTTCAGCAGCTTTAGCATGGCTGATTGCTTCCACAGTCTGTGGCATTACACCATCATCTGCAGCAACGACAATAATCGTAATATCTGTTACTTGAGCTCCACGTGCACGCATAGCTGTGAAAGCTTCGTGACCTGGTGTATCAAGGAACGTAATTTTCTTATTGTTAATTTCAACCTGATAAGCACCAATATGCTGCGTAATTCCGCCTGCTTCGCCACCCGTAACATTCGTAGAGCGAATAGCATCAAGTAACGTAGTTTTACCATGGTCAACGTGACCCATAATCGTTACTACTGGAGGACGCGGTTTCAAATCTGTTTCTTCATCGACCTCTTCAAGAGTCTCGAAGCGATCGTCTTCTACAGCGATCTTCACTTCAACTTCCACACCAAATTCAGCGGCAAGAAGGAGTACTGTTTCAACATCTAATTCCTGATTGATCGTTGCCATAACACCCATCGTAATCAGCTTTTTAATAACTTCCGAAGCATCTTTATGAAGTAATTTAGCAGATTCACCGACTGTAGTTACACCACGAACAATAATTTTCTTAGGGGTATTGTCAATTTTTTCACGAGCTTGGTATTGAGCTTTACCTCTATTGTTCTTGCCACCACGGTTATTTCTGTAGTTACCACCCTTGTTGTCGTCGAAACGTCTAGATCCATTGTTGTTAGATCTATTCTTGTTAGCTCCACCTTGGCCAGCACCTTCACTACGTGACGCATCACGTGTTGGAGCTCCTGTCCCGCGGTTCTGAGTCTGTGGACGTGCTGTTGGACTACTTGGACGTTGTCCTCCGCCTTGAGACTGACCGCTTGGTCTTTGGCTACCCTGAGATGAAGATGGTCTTGTAGTACCTCCAGTACTTTGAGGTCTTTGAGAACCTGTACTATTCTGTGGTCTACTTTGTGATCCATTACTACTACTTTGAGGTCTTGAAGTTACTGTACCTGTACCATTGTTATTATTCGTATTATTATTCATACCTACCTGCTTTTCCTGTTGTTTTTTGGTTTCATCTTGCACCGTTACGGAACTATTCTCTTGACGAGGAAGAGACTCTTCCGTTGGTTTAATCACATCGACATCCTTCTTAACAGATGACGTTGCTGCCACTGCTGGGCTATCTCCGCTATCTCGTTTAGCGGCTGCATTGGACTTAATATTCTTAAAAAATTGCTCCACTTTAGTGACAGAATCATTCTCCATTACACTCATGTGGTTATTAACAGGTAAATCCAAACGCTTAAGAATCGTAATAATTTCTTTACTACTCATGTTTAGCGATTTAGCATACTCATATACGCGCAATTTTTCCTTATTACTTTCTTGTTTAGTCAATATACTCCACCTCCGACATTGTCTCCATTGATTTGGAGATCATTTCCGCGAATCCTTGATCCGTAATTGCCAGCACAACACGATGTGGTTTCCCAATACTTGTGCCCAGACTTTCCCGGTCATATCCGATCACCAGAGGGATTTTGTATGTTCCGCATTTATCACGAAACTTCTTTTGTGTATTTGGTGAGGCATCGCCAGCTAAAATAACCAGCTTAGCTTCTGAAGAACGAATAGTTTTGAGCACGACTTCGTCACCTGTAACTACTTTTCCTGCACGCATCGCAAGACCCAGACGAGAAAGCGTCTTATTCATCATTGGACTTCTCCTTCATGTCTAGAAATTCATCTTCCGCAGCAACAAAATCATCTGCCAATTGTTCATAAATTTCTGACTTTACATGATGTTTCAAGGCACGATCCAATGACTTATTCTTTTGAGCTAGTTTGAAACAGGCAACTTTACCGCACAGATAAGCTCCGCGACCAGACTTCTTACCTGAGAGATCAATAAGTACCTCATCTTCTGGCGTCTTCACAATACGTATTAACTGTTTCTTCGACATCATTTCCTGACATGCCACGCATTTACGCATTGGCACTTTCCTTGTCTTCATACTGCACCCTCCGTCCTAATTAGAAAATTAATCGACGGAGACAGAATCTTGAGGCATCTCATCAGAGAATGTTTTTGGTCTACCGAATTCCTGTTCCGCTTGAGTCTCACTTTTGATATCAATTTTCCAACCCGTTAATTTTGCTGCAAGTCTTGCATTCTGTCCTTTAATACCGATAGCAAGAGACAATTGATAATCTGGCACAACGACACGTGCCATCTTCTCATTCTCAAACACTTCAACTTCCAGTACTTTGGAAGGACTAAGTGCATTTGCAACATATTCTTCAACTTTATCGGAATAACGCACGATATCAATTTTCTCTCCGCGCAGTTCACCAACAATAGTCTGAACACGGACACCCTTAGGTCCAACACAAGAACCTACTGGATCCACCTCATCATTGCGAGAATAAACGGCTATTTTGGAACGGAAACCTGCTTCACGTGCAACGGAACGAATCTCAACAACCCCGTCAAATATTTCAGGCACTTCCAGTTCAAACAGACGTTTAAGCAAGCCGGGATGAGTACGTGACAACATAATTTGTGGACCTTTTGTCGTGTTCTCAACCTTTGTAATGTAAGCTTTTGTTCGTTCGCCATGTTTAAATTTCTCATTCGGCATTAATTCGTTCAAAGGAAGTAACGCTTCAACTTTACCTAAGTCAATATAAACATTACGAGGGTCCTGGCGTTGAACCGTTCCCGTTACAATATCTTCCTCTTTGTCCACAAAGGCGTTATAGATTAGACCACGCTCTGCTTCACGAATACGTTGTGTAACGACTTGTTTTGCTGTCTGTGCAGCAATACGACCAAAGTCACGAGGAGTAACTTCAATCTCTGCAATATCCTCCAATTGGAAATGAGGATTTATTTCTCGTGCTGCGGGAAGTGAAATCTCCATTCTAGGGTCCAACACTTCTTCAACAATTAATTTACGGGCATATACTTTAATAACCCCCGTATTGCGGTTCATGTCTACTCGTACATTTTGGGCTGTATTGAAATTACGTTTGTAGCTTGAGATTAGTGCTGCCTCAATAGCTTCAAAAATAATTTCTTTACTGATCCCTTTTTCTCGTTCCAATTCATTCATTGCTTCAATAAAATCCATACTCATTGGAATTCAATTCCCCCTCTCTTTATCCAGTTCTTTAAAAAATGATCGTTAATCTCGCGCTCGCAACCTTAGCATACGGAATACTGTACTGCTTCTTACCTATAACAATGACAAGAATATCGTCCTCAAACGAAAGAAGCCGGCCTTCAAATTCTTTGAGACCGTCCAGTGCTTCGTATACAGTAACAAACACATCCTTACCAACGGCCTTAGTAATATCTGTGCTTTTCTTTAATGGTCTCTCCGCACCGGGAGACGATACTTCCAGGAAGTAAACATCAGTAATTGGATCATTCAGATCCAGCTGCTGGCTCAAATATTCACTAATCAAGCCGCAGTCATCAATATCAATACCGCCTTCTTTGTCAACATAAATACGTAAGAACCAGCTACTTCCTTCTTTCACGTATTCCACATCAACTAGTTCGAAGTTATGTTCATCCAAATAAGGTTGGACCATTTCTTCTACGATACTTTTTATCTTAGGTGTGCTCAAAGACTATAACCTCCAAGACTTTCATTATCCTATATACCAAAGAGTAAAGAGTGGGTTGCCCCACTCTTTACACAACGGTTTTATCTCCATGATTACTACAAAAAATTATAACATAGTCTGGCAACACTGACAAGTATCAGTCCTTGACTACCCTTGCGTCTACACGAGATATGAAGGGATTATCGAGTGTCATTCCTCTTTTAGAATAGGGAAAGTTGATTGCTTTCTGGTAACCCTCGGAAGCACCCCATCTGTGTGAGTAATTCAACTATGGTCTTACTTGCCTTTGATTTCTGCTGGAAGTCTTCAATCGATAAATATTCTCCCGCTTCACGTGCTGCTGCAATATTACGGGCAGCGTTGTCACCAATCCCCTGCATCGCTGAGAACGGTGGGATTAAGGAATCTCCATCTACTGTAAACTTCGTAGCATCTGAACGGTATAGATCAATGCTTTTGAAAGTAAATCCACGTGCAGTCATTTCCAACGCCATTTCAAGAATAGCTAACATGCCCTTCTCCTTGGTCGTTGCTTGGAAACCCTTCTGCTCAATTTCCACAATTTGATGACCTATGGCTTCATAACCTTGACAACAGAGTTCAATATCGAAATCCTCGGCCCGAACCGTAAAATAAGTCGCATAATACGCAATTGGATAATACAATTTGAAATAAGCAGTACGCACGGCAGATATAACATATGCTGCAGCATGTGCCTTTGGAAACATGTATTGAATTTTGAGACAGGAATCAATATACCAAGCAGGTACTTTACATTTCTTCATCTCTTCAATCCATTCAGGTGTTAGCCCCTTACCTTTACGAACACTTTCCGTAATGGTAAAAGCCAACCCCGCATCCATCCCAGCTTTATAGATCAGATAGAGCATAATATCATCACGACAACCAATAACTGTCTTGATATTACATGTCCCATTCTTGATGAGATCCTGCGCATTTCCAAGCCATACCCCCGTTCCATGAGACAATCCAGAAATTTGAAGTAAATCGGCAAAGGACGTTGGCAATGACTCAATTAACATTTGTCGTACAAATTTAGTTCCCATCTCGGGTACACCATATGTAGCAACAGGCGTTCTAATTTGTTGAGGTGTAACCCCTAGTGCCTCTGTAGAACTAAATAAGCTCATCACTTTAGGATCATTCATAGGTATCGATGTAGGGTCTACTCCTGTTAAATCCTGCAGCATTCGCATCATCGTTGGATCATCGTGACCCAGAATATCAAGTTTAAGTAAGTTAGACTCAAAAGCATGATAATCAAAGTGCGTTGTCTTCCACTCAGCTCCAGTATCATCTGCAGGGTATTGAACCGGTGTGATATCTTCTACATCCATATAATCCGGTACTACCACAATTCCCCCTGGATGCTGACCCGTACCTCTTTTGACACCTGTAAATCCAGCAGCAAGACGACTTACCTCAGCTCCACGCCATTTCTTATCATGTTCTTCTTCGTACTTTTTGGTATAACCAAAAGCCGTTTTCTCCGCAATTGTACCTATCGTGCCGGCACGGAATACACATTTCTCACCAAAAATCTCTTTAGTAAAGTTATGCGCGACCGACTGATATTCCCCTGAAAAGTTAAGGTCAATATCCGGAACTTTATCTCCTTTGAATCCAAGGAAAGTCTCAAACGGGATATCTTGTCCCTCCCCTTTCAGCATTCCACCGCAATGTGGACAAATTTTCTCTGGAAGGTCAAATCCGCTCGGAATACTACCATCCAGAAACCATTCATTATATTTGCAGTCCGAATTCTTACATACGTAATGAGCAGGTAACGGATTAACTTCTGATATCCCTAAAAAGGTAGCTACTACAGATGACCCAACAGATCCCCGTGACCCAACTAGATAACCATCTCTGTTGGATTTCTTAACAAGACGTTCAGATATTAAATAGTTAGCTGAGAATCCATACTTGATAATAGGCTCTAACTCTTTCTCAAGCCGTTTTATCACGACATCAGGCAAGTCTTCCCCATATAAACCCATAGCCGTATCATAACAAGTCTTCCGAATCTCTTCGTCAGCACCTTCCATGATCGGTGTATACAGCTTAGAAGGGAATAATGGATAGTCTTCGAAACGATCTGCAAGTTCAACGGTATTGGTAATCACTACTTCTGTTGCTTTCTCTTTACCTAAGAAATCAAATTCCTCCAGCATCTCGTCTGTCGTACGAAAATGTGCATCTGGTTTGCGGATATCCTTCAATGGACTAAATCCAGTAATCCCATTAATGGCAATATCACGGAATAACTTCTCGCGAGGTTCTAGATAATGAACATTCCCGGTTGCAATAACGGGTTTACTCAATTTCTCACCAATTTCGCAGACCCGTTTCAATGCCGTCTTTAACTCAATCGGGCTAGCCACAAAACCTTTATCAACCAAATGCATATACATCGTCAATGGTTGAATTTCTAACACATCGTAAAACTGTGCAATCTCCTCCGCCTCTTCAACGGACTTATTCAATACGGCTTCAAAGAATTCTCCTTTTTCACAACCCGAAATCACAAGTAATCCTTCACGCATCTCCACGAGCTTAGATTTCGGAATACAAGGCACTTTCTTGAAATATTCCGTATTGGACAATGATATTAACTTAAATAAGTTCTTCTTCCCAACCAAATTCAACGCATATATTCCACAATGAAATGGGCGCGTATTAGACAAATCTTGACCGACATAGTCATTAAGACGATCTAACATCGTTATACCCTTCATTTTATCAGCATCGGTTAGAAGTCCACTCAAGATCCCTACCAATGCAATCGTATCATCAATCGCTCGGTGATGACTCTCTAACAATACTTTATACTTAGCAGCCATCGTATTAAGTCTATGATTCTTCATCCCAGGATAAAGTAACCGTGCTAACTCAAGGGTATCAAGCACTGGATTAGGCATCTCAGGTAAACCGTATTCTTTTAACGAAGCTTGGATAAATCCAACATCAAATCTTGCGTTGTGAGCTACAAGAATGCCGTCTCCAGCAAATTTCAAAAACTCATGTAAAACAGGTTCCAGATCTGGTGCATCTTTCACCATTTCATCCGTTATATTCGTAAGTTGCTGAATATGATAAGGGATTTTCTCGTGTGGATTAACAAAAGTGGCATAGCGATCAATTTCTTTACCATCTTTCACTTTCACCGCTGCAAGCTCTGTAATATTATTAGCCGTAACTGATAGGCCTGTAGTTTCTATATCAAATACAATGTAAGTAGCACTACTCAGTTCAATCGATTGAGGTTGGAGTACGATAGGAATAGAGTCATTCACAACATTAGCCTCAACGCCATAGATCATCTTTAATCCATTCTTTTTGGCCGCTTTAGCTGCTTCAGGATAGCTTTGAACACCCCCATGATCGCTAATGGCAATAGCAGTATGTCCCCATCTTGCCGCTGTCTTAATATACTTATCGATAGGTGTGATGGCATCCATTGTACTCATCGTCGAGTGCAAATGAAATTCTACTCGTTTCACCGGTGCATTATCTTTGCGTTCAGGAGGTGCTTGTACCTCATTTAAATCCGATGGCATCATAACCAGTTCAGGCGTTTGCATAAACCGATCGTATTCTACCCGACCACGTACTTTAATCCATTTTCCATTTTCCAATTGGCTTAGTACTTTAACGTCATCTTTTGTTTTAGCAAACATCTTCATTTGCATCGAATCCCCAAAATCAGTTACGTTAAATGTAAACAACGTCATACCATTTCGTAGTTCTTTGCTATCAAGACCAAACACAGCTCCCTGAATCGTAATCTTCTTCTCTTCATCCTGAATATCTTGGATTGGTACTGGCTGTTCCTTGATATCGTATCCCATATGAAGACGAACATCTCCAGCATCTTCGTCGAAATTACTTTCTGCCTCAATGCTACTCATCATGTTCTGAACAACTTCACGCTCTTCTTCGATCTTCTTCTTTTCAAACTCCTTAATAGCCTCTTGCCCGTTATCTCCAACGCCCAATTTAACGCGAAGGGGAAGAGCAAAATAGTGAGCATAGAAACGTGTGATCGCTTGATCGATTTGTTTCTTCTTAGCTAGTTCTAGTGAAGTGGCATCTGTAAGTCTTAAAAGTAACTGATCACCTTCTAGCTCATGGGATGCTCTCGCCATCCAACCATTTACAGAAGGAATTTCCCGATGTACCCACTCTGTGAACAAAGCCCAATACGCATTCACTATATCTTCGACTGATACACGATCCGTATATTTGAAAACAAATGATATCTTAGCAATATGTTGCATCTTTTCTTGAATTCTAAGACAAAAGGCTCGATACACTTCACCAGGGACTATCGTATCCTTCACAATTTGAATTGCCCATTCTTGGCTACTACGGCTAATTTCCACCTGTTCTATATAGCCATCCAAAAAGTGGGGATCGATTAGAGCAGGTGGAACTGCACCTTGTTTCATCAAAAGCTCAAATCGTGTTCTTTTATCTTCCAAGTTGCTCATTTTTCCTCCCCCTTGACCACCTTGCAATAACAGTTAAAATGGGAAAAGCTTCTGTATACAAAAATGTTCTCGATCTCTTACCCACCGACTCATTTCTGCCAGAAGCTCTCCACCATGGCTCTATTAGTTCTAGATATAGACCTATTCTAAGATCTCTTAATACGCTCTAGCAAATACAACTGTATGCTTAGACGGTTGTCCACATGCGATACATGTTTCTTTCACTTCAGCAGGATCAAATGGAATGTTGCGGCTTGTTGCTCCCGTTTCTTCTTTAACCTTACTCTCACATTCTACTGTACCGCACCATCCAGCTAATGTGAAGCCACGAGATTCTTCCATTCTCATCTTCATTTCCTCAAGATTATCCACGGAGTAGAAGTGGTCCGTCATGAATTGCTTCGCACGGTCAAACATTTCCTGATGCACTTGTTCAAGCATAGCTTTAACTTCTTCAGCTAGATTATCTTGTTGAACAATCTTCTTCTCACCCGTGATACGAGATACTAACACGCAGACACCGTTCTCCATGTCACGAGGACCAAGTTCTAAACGAACAGGAACACCACGCATCTCATATTCATTAAACTTCCAGCCTGGAGTCACATCACTACGGTCATCGACCTTAACGCGCACGCCTGCTTTCTTCAATTCACTGAACAATTCATCTGTACGTCCGACTACTGCATCACGTGTCTTAGCAGGTCCAATAGGAATCATGATAACCTGAGTAGGTGCTACTTTTGGAGGTAGCGCAAGCCCACGGTCGTCTCCATGAACCATAATTAATGATCCAATCAGTCTTGTACTTGTACCCCATGATGTCGTATGCACAAATTCTTGTGTATTATCACGACTTAAATATTGTATTTCAAATGCTTCCGCAAATTTCGTTCCTAGATAATGAGATGTACCGGCTTGTACCGCTTTCCCATCTTTCATCATCGCTTCAATAGAGAAGGTATCCACTGCCCCTGCAAATCGCTCCGATGGCGTCTTTTGACCCGTAATAACGGGGATCGCAAGGAATTCCTCTACAAAGGTACGATATACTTCAAGCATTTTCATTGTTTCTTCGCGCGCTTCTTCTTCTGTCTCATGAGCAGTGTGACCTTCTTGCCACAAGAATTCACTAGTTCTAATGAAAGGCAATGTCCGCTTTTCCCAACGAACGACGTTCGCCCATTGATTAATCAAAACAGGCAAGTCACGATAAGATTGAATCCATTTGGAATACATATGCCCAAACATCGTTTCAGAAGTTGGACGAATCGCAAGACGTTCTTCCAGCTTCTCTCCAGCAGCTTCCGTTACCCATGGTAATTCCGGATTAAATCCTTCGATATGATCTTTCTCCTTTTGGAAGAAGCTCTCTGGGATAAATAGAGGGAAATACGCATTACGATGTCCCGTTTCTTTAAAACGACGATCCATTTCAGTCTGAATATGTTCCCAAATTTCATAACCGTCTGGACGGAACACAATACACCCACGAACCGGTGAATAATCCATTAACTCCGCTTTCTTAATTACATCTATATACCACCGGGAGAAATCTTCTCCTTGCGGTGTAATTTCCGTCACGAACTGCTTATCTTTTGACATAAGGATGAATGTCCTCCTAAAATTTTTCTGTGCTACTACTTGTTATGCTTCTGAAAAATTCACATCGGAAGCATAATCTAAGTTTTTGTTGTTACTTCTTTCGAACCTTCGAGAAGGTCCACTCATGCATATACTTAGCAAAGGGAGCGGAATTGTCCTGAAGAAGCTTAAGCGCTCGGCTTTGCCATCGGATTTCTACCGCTAAGAGCGGTATATAATCAAGAAATCGGATGGCAACAGCGATCGTAAGGACAATCCGATATCGTAGCTGTATATGCTGGAGTTGGAACTTTGTTATCCATTAATCAATCTTAATATATCATTATAGGTAACAGCGATCATCAGTAGGAATAGCATGGCGAACCCAATAAAATGAACCATTCCTTCACGATTCGGATCAAGTGGTTTACCACGTACCCATTCAACACCAAGGAACACAAGTCGACTACCATCAAGTGCTGGAATTGGAAGTAGGTTGAAAATCCCTAAATACAGACTTAATATAGCTGCCCAATACGTAAGTTGCTCAATTCCTTGCTTCGCAATCTGACCCGTAACCTCAAACGTTCTTACAGGTCCTCCTAGATCATCCATGGAGAATTGGTTAATTAACTGACTGAACCCTTGGAAGATCACTTCAGTCGTACTCACCATAGTTTTACCTGAATTGGAAATCGTCTCACCGAAAGTCGCCTTACGAGAAGGAAGTTCTGGTGTAATACCTACCTTACCGCCTTCTTGTCCTTCCATCGTGCGTGGAACAAGTGTTACATTAAAAGTTTCACTGCCACGGCGAATAGTCCACTCCATAGGTTTATCTTGAGATTCTGCCGTTAACGCGATCATCTTCTGATAATCTGCACCAATCGGCGTACCATTGATGGAATCAACAATATCTCCCTTTTTCAAATTCGCTTCAGAGGCTGGCATGCCATCTGATACATTACCGATCTGGACATACGTTGGATTTTCCAAAGGTATACCCGCCATCTGGATATGTATGGCGAACAATATAAATGCAAGAATAAAGTTCATCACAGGACCTGCAAAGATGGATAGAGCACGTTGCCCTACAGTCTTGCTACCGAATTGGCGATTTCTTGGAGCGATTTGCGTCTCTTGCCCTTTGGTAACCATCATGGCTTGAGGATGAACTCGATATTGTTGTACATCTTCGTCTACATTAAGTTTGATAGTTAGAGCTTGGTCTAAATCAATAGACTCTACTTCACCCCGTATCACATTCTTACGGTTATCCAACTGATCTAGATAGATCTTTTTCACTTCGTCGTTCACTATACGAACAGCAATCGTCTGTCCGACCTGTATTTCCACAAGTTCTGGATCTTCACCGGCCATACGTGCGTAACCACCAAATGGTAGCAAGCGAAGCGTAAATAGAGTTTCATTACGTCTATAGGAGAACAGTTTCGGGCCGAAACCGATAGCGAATTCACGAACCAATATACCCGCACGCTTAGCGAAATAGTAATGTCCCCACTCATGTACCGTTACAATAACAAAAAACATTAACACTGTCAGAAAAACAATCTGAACCATTTCCAAAGCATCTCATCCCCTTTCATTGTCTAAGATCGAAGTATGTCCTTATAGATTATCATTATTCTCCGATCCAACACAAGAGAATCACTTTTGAAGCATTTTTTTTGAAAGGAGAAGATTGTAAGATTTAAATTCTAAGAGCGAGTTCCCTCGAACGTTGATCACACTCTTGAATGGAACCTAAATCAGGTAGAGAGATATTATCGTGTTGTTCAAGCACTTGTTCAATAATCTCTTCGATATGCAGGAACGATATTTCTCGTTGTAAAAACCGCGCAACAGCAACTTCATTAGCAGCATTGAACGCAGTTGTTGCTGTACCACCCATTCGGCCACACTCATACGCAAGCCGTAGACACGGGAATCTAACAAAATCCAACTCTTTAAAATGGAGACTACCCACTTCTGCAAGAGACAAACTGCGTGTTGAAGATGTCCAGCGTTCGGGATAGGTAAGCGCATATTGAATAGGGACTCTCATATCTGGATTACCTAATTGAGCAATAATACTGCTATCACAGAATTCCACAAAAGAATGGATAATACTCTCTGGATGTAGAAGTACGTTAATTTGATCATAGGGTAAGTCAAATAGCCAATGGGCCTCTATAACTTCCAGTCCCTTATTCACCATCGTTGCTGAATCAATTGTAATTTTGGAACCCATAGACCAGTTTGGATGCTTTAACGCATCTTCAACCGTAACACCTTTTAGTTCTTCACGAGTTAAATCTCGAAATGATCCACCAGAAGCAGTGATCGTAATCCCAGCAACATCTGCTCTATTTTCTCCATTCATGCATTGAAAAATTGCACTATGTTCACTGTCGATCGGGAACAACTTCACACCTTTTTCGACAGCAAGTGAAGTCACCAAGTGACCCGCAGTTACCAAGGTTTCTTTGTTTGCCAATCCAATATGTTTACCAGCTTCAATTGCAGCCAATGTAGATTGTAATCCTACACTACCCATAACAGCCGTAACCACCATCTCCGCATCCGTGCACGCCGCCACTTCTACAAGACCTTCGTCTCCATAATAAACTTGAGTAGTAGCAGGTAAATGTGGTTTAACTTTCTCAGCTAATTCCTTCGTAGCCACGGATACTTTCTTTGGTTGGAACTCATTCACCTGGCGAATTAATAATTCAGTGTTTGTCCCAGCAGCAAGCCCTTCGACTTGAAATTGATCTCTATGCGTGGACACCACATCCAACGTCTGCGTCCCTATGGATCCCGTAGAACCTAAGATACTTATTTTTTTCATAATGCACCTTCTCTCGTGTTAGTAAGGCAATAGCATCACGATATGTACAAAAGGGAAAACAATAATCCAACTATCACAACGATCTAATATCCCGCCATGACCTGGTAATAGCTTACCTGAATCTTTAATATTGTACACTCGCTTGTAAGCGGACTGCATTAAATCACCTAGTTGTCCTACTACAGCACAAGCGACACCGATAAGGCACGCTCTTCCTAAACCAAGTATGTCTCCAGAAAGCATTGAGAATACAATGGCAACCAGCATTGCTATCACTACACCGCCGAGCGCACCCTCAATGGTCTTATTGGGACTAATGGCAGGCCAAAGCTTATGACGTCCCCATTGTTTACCAACAAAGTATGCACCCGCGTCACTTGCCCAAATACAAGAAAGTAACAGGAAAGTCCAGAATAGCCCATGTCCATCCGGAGCGTGCCTAGATTCCGCGATAAAATAAAATCCGACTCCTATATATAACACACCTAATAGTAGTAAGGATACTTGTTGAATATTTATGCGATTTTTAGTAAAGACCGTCATTAACATCAACAAAAAGAGAAGGATCCATACCATCTCTCCACCAGGGGAATAAGTGATATTTAGTAGCTTCCAAGGGAACATGATCATTAGTACACCAAGAAACCCCATAAATGCTACTGAACTAAAAGGGCGTACTTTAATCATCTTCACAAATTCATAATATCCTATTAAAGACATAGCAAGAATAAGCAAATGAAATGATAAGTCACCGATCACACAAACCCCTAGAAAAATAGCACCCGCAAAAATTCCGGTAATAAGTCGTTGTTTCAACGGTTTTCATCCTCTTCTTGAGTTATGACAGTCCACCGTAACGCCTAGTTCTCCGCTGATACTCAGCAACAGCATGATGTAAATGCTCCTTATTGAACTCAGGCCAGTAAATATCGGTGAACCATAATTCACTATAAGCTAACTGCCATAGCATAAAATTACTTATTCTCATTTCACCACTTGTACGAATCAATAAATCCGGATCAGGCATACCATTCGTTTTCAAATGGACTCCTATGGATTCAGCAGTGATAGCATCCGCTTTTAATCTACCTGCTTCGATCTCACGTCCAAGCTCAATCATTGAATCTGTTAATTCCTTACGAGCACCATAGTTCAGGGCAAAATTAAGTACAAGACCGTCATTATTCGCCGTCCGATTTACTGCATCATCCATAGCTTTCAAAGTATGGCTAGGTAATCCATCCTTATCGCCCATCATCCGAATCTGTACGTTTCTTTCTATTAATTCGTCCAATTCAATTGCGAGAAATTCTTGGGGAAGCCGCATTAGAAAATCAACTTCATCTTTAGGTCGTTTCCAGTTCTCAGTCGAGAAAGCGTACATTGTTAAATATTTAATGCCAAGATCATCTGCCGCGATAGTAGCACGTTTAACAGCTTTCATGCCGTTATGATGTCCAACAACACGTGGTAACCCAAGCCGTTTAGCCCATCTTCCATTCCCATCCATAATGATAGCAACGTGTTCAGGAATATTATCCGCCGTAATTTCCATCGGTTTCGGACTATCTTTATGCATCCACCATGATCGGATTCGTTTGATCATTCCATTTCCTCCAAGCCACTTTCTGCAAGTTGAAACTGATATAACGCACATATAATTATCAATAAGTTACTACTGTAAAAAAAGAGACAAACCCCACCATAATAGGAGGGGCCATAAGTCTCTTATACGTCCATGATCTCTTTTTCTTTCACCAAGAGAACCTTGTCGACTTCGGCACTATATTTATCCGTCATCTTTTGAATATCTTCTTGATGTCTGTGGGATTCATCTTCGGTAATATCAGTCTTTTCAAGTTTCTTAATATCATCGTTTGCATCACGTCTTATGTTACGTACAGCCACTTTGGCTTCCTCACCAAATTTTTTGGTTGTCTTAACCAATTCAATCCGACGTTCTTCAGTTAGAGCTGGTATAGTCAAACGAATCATCGTTCCGTCATTGGAAGGTGTAATTCCAATATCAGACTTTGAAATTGCTCGTTCGATTTCAGATAACGAAGATTTATCCCAAGGTTGAATCATCAACGTACGAGAATCCGGAGTATTAATGTTGGCTAATTGACTAATTGGTGTCGGCGAACCATAATAATCCACTTGAATTCGATCAAGCAAAGATGGTGCTGCACGACCTGCACGCAATGAAGCTAAATCACGTTTTAAAGCAAGAATTGCTTTTTCCATGCGCTCTTCAGCACTTTTTTTAATAGTTTGTGGCATCAGTCTACACTCCCTTTAACAATGGTTCCTATTTTCTCACCTAGTACAACACGTTTAATGTTTCCCTGTTCCGTGATTGCAAATACGATAAGTGGGATATTATTATCCATACATAAGGACGATGCAGTGGAGTCCATAACACCTAAATTTTTGTTAAGCATGTCCATATAGGTCAACTGTTCAAACTTCTCAGCCGTTTCATCTTTGAAAGGATCTGCCGAATATACACCGTCCACTTTGTTCTTCGCCATCAAGATCACTTCAGCTTCGATTTCAGCAGCACGTAAAGCAGCAGTTGTATCTGTTGAGAAGAACGGATTTCCTGTTCCTGCAGCAAAAATAACAACGCGACCTTTTTCCAAATGACGAATAGCTCTACGTCGGATATAAGGTTCAGCAATCTGCTGCATTGCAATAGATGTCTGAACTCTAGTAGGAACACCAATCTGTTCTAATGCATCCTGCAACGCTAACGAGTTCATGACTGTTGCTAGCATACCCATATAATCAGCAGTAGCACGATCAAATCCATTCGCACTACCAGCGATTCCACGCCATATGTTACCACCGCCACATACGATAGCCACTTCAACACCAAGTTCCACTACTTCTTTAACTTGGTCTGCTATAGAAGCTATAGTGTCCGCGTCAATGCCGTAACCATTTTGACCTGAGAGAGATTCACCACTTACTTTTAAGACCACTCTTTTAAATACTGGCTGTTCCATGTTAACCCTCCACTTTGAGAAGGCGCTAATAAGTCCGCGCCAGTTTTTATATCCGTTTCAAGAAATAAAAGCAACTATTCTTCAACTTATACTTCTTTTATGTTAAAAAAGAAGGAACACATTGTGTTCCACTCTTCTTTATGTCTATGATTATAACGCCATTTAAGTAAGATTTAGTTATTAACTTGCGCCATTACTTCTTCAACGAAGTTATCTACTTTTTTCTCTAAGCCTTCACCAAGTTCGAAACGAACAAAGCGACGAATTGTGATGTTTTCACCAATTTTGCTGATTTTTTCATTCAACATCATAGAAATGGTTTTGTCAGGATCTTTAATGAAGGATTGTTCCATCAAGCAGAACTCTTCATAGTACTTGCTGATTCGACCTTCAACCATTTTTTCAACGATTTTTTCAGGTTTTCCTTCATTTAGTGCTTGTGCTTTCAAGATTTCTTTTTCTTTCTCAACTTCTTCTTGTGGCACTTCTTCACGACGAACATAACGTGGGTTAGCTGCTGCAATTTGCATCGCGATGTCACGAGCAAATTCTTTGAATTGATCTGTTTTACCAACGAAGTCAGTTTCACAGTTAATTTCTACAAGCACACCAATTTTTCCTCCAGCGTGAATGTAAGATTCTACAGTACCTTCAGTAGCTGTACGTCCAGCCTTATTAGCTGCTGCTGCCAATCCTTTTTCACGAAGAAACTCGATCGCTTTAGATACATCACCATTAGTTTCATCAAGAGCCTTTTTACAATCCAACATTCCTGCGCCCGTTCTTTCACGAAGCTCTTTTACTGCACTAGCATTAACTGCCATTGGTTATTCCCTCCAAAAATGATATTGTTTTTTTCACTTTGTTCATCCATTTAATAATCGCTCAGAAGAGCCAATACCTAATTCCGCGATCAATATTACGAAAGTATGGGTATAACCTATATTTTCGTAATATTTTAAAAAAAGGGCAGTGAGAGGTTATCCACCTGCCAACCACCCTTTTCATTTTAATTCATTCATATATGAATTACCTAATCGGATATTAGGCTGTTGTTTCTTCACCTTGATGAGCTTCAACAATGGCATCAGCCATTTTACCAGTCAAGAGTTTAACAGCACGAATTGCATCGTCATTACCAGGAATAACGTAGTCAATTTCGTCTGGATCACAGTTAGTATCTACGATACCTACGATTGGAATACCCAATTTGCGAGCTTCTGCAACCGCGATGCGTTCTTTACGAGGATCAATGATGAACAAGGCACTTGGAAGGCCCTTCATGTTCTTGATTCCGCCTAGGAATTTTTCAAGACGATCTTTCTCTTTGCGAAGAATGATAACTTCTTTTTTAGGTAGAACAGCGAATGTTCCATCTTCTTCCCATTTTTCAAGCTCTTTCAAGCGGAAAATACGTTTTTGAATCGTTTCGAAGTTAGTTAGAGTTCCACCCAACCAACGTTGGTTAATGTAGAACATTCCACAACGTTCAGCTTCTTCTTTAACTGAATCTTGTGCTTGTTTTTTTGTTCCTACGAAAAGGATTGTTCCGTTTTCTTCAGAAACACTTTTCACGAAGTTATAAGCTTCCTCTACCTTTTTAACTGTTTTTTGCAAGTCAATGATGTAGATTCCGTTTCTTTCTGTGAAAATATAACGATCCATTTTTGGATTCCAGCGGCGAGTTTGGTGACCGAAATGTACGCCTGCTTCCAAAAGTTGCTTCATGGATATTACTCCCATTTTAAGCGCCTCCTATAAATTGGTTTTTTGTGTCCTCCGCCAACCGTCATCTCCCTTAAAGACTTTCTTCAAAAGAAAGCACCCTTACAGGGATCACTTGGCGTGTGTTTTTAACACCGACAATTAATATACCACAAGTTATATACTGATGCAATACTTTTTCATGTCGAAATAGGCTTGAATTTTGATTTGGAATATTTTGAACTTAAAGAAAATACAACCATCTGCTAAAAATGTCATTAGCGAGATGATTGCATTTGAATTTTAGATATAACGGATTCATTACTTTCACCTTTTATAAAGGTATAACTTCCAGCACGAATCTTTCTGTTTATCTTTTTAGCCACGGCATCCTTAATAAATTGGTCCTTGTTAGTAATCACACCTATTTTCATAAGGTCTTCCGCAACATCGGTTAAATTACTTCCACTCTTTAGCTTATACGCTATTGACTTAGTGACTTCATTCTTCGAAGGTGCTACGGGTGTCTTCACGGGAACCGTCTTCTGAATATTAGTTGTCGTGCTATCGGCCTTCTCTACAGGTTTGTCCGGAATTGAAGGTTGGTTGGGTTCTGCAGCTTTTGTAGCCTTTACAGGAGCCTTTGTAGTCTCACCCTGTGGTTGGGAACTCTCTTCAATCATTTGCTGTTTCCATTCTTCAACTGTCAATAATTGTTGCGATGATTCTGTTACTTTTAAATCTAACGCTTTAGCTTGCTCTTCAATCTGTTCCCTAGTCAAGTTACTTGTAGTTTCTTCTTTACTTGAAGACAATTGCCCCTCACCAATGATCATTAGCTGAAGCAAAACTGCACCTATTATGAGTCCCATGCCTAAGCCGCTCATAAATGAACGATTCTTCATCACAGTGACTCCTCCTGTTTCGCTAATTGAAGAATAAGCTGAACTTCACCACGCTGAAGTCCCACTGATTTTCCGATTAGATCAATAGACTTACCTTGATCGTACAGTTCAAACAGTTCTACATAACGGTGTTTAATGGAATTCTCAAGTACAGCCATCTTAATAGACTGTTCATCTTCGTGTGTATCAATCACACCTGCTTTAACACTGCTCAACTCCGCTAAAGCGGAAACATGAAGACGTCTTTCTTGTTCTGCTTCCATTATAAGAGCAGCTTGTTGTTCCGATTGATGTTCAACCTGAAGTAATCTCTGATGCATTTCTCTCATTTGCTCTTCCATGGCTACCTGCTTAGCCGTAGTATCATTCTTCATCTGTCCAACTAAATCTACCAATGTATCATTTTCTTCTTCTATATCAGCCATATACTGCTCCAAAGTGGCCTCCACTTCTTTGACCATTTGCTCTGAAGAAATTTTTCCTTCTTGTTTTCTAGGCAACATCACAGCATATATCAAGGCCGCGGCCCCTAACATGATGATAATAATCCATGGTTCCAAAAGATTCTAGTCTCCTTTGATCTGTTCAACATGATATTTATAGAGACAGATCGATATGATGTCCCTTATACGGGTGCTCAGCTGCATGTTTCTCTGACGTTTGTTCTTGTTGATTGTTATCTTGTCGTCCATCACTTTGAGAAGAATGTTGTTGCTTTCCCTCTTCTCGAATAGAAGAATTCTTTGTTTCATCAATACCCGAGCTACGATGTCGTAGCTCACGGCTATCTTTTACTTCTTGATTCATTAATAATGTTTGTTCTTGAGCGCTTCTCTGATGAAGTTCGTTTTGTATTTTCCCTATTTCTTGGGTTCTCGGTACAGCAATTTGTAGTTCTACCGATTTCATACTCACGATATCCACCTCACTCTCGAATAAATTAATTTAATAGGTTTATATGTAAGCGACCATAGATATATCACCATCTGAATAATAAAAGGAAACCCGTTCCGATGTATCCTTCACAAATCGTGTATTCCTGCCAATGACAATTTTAGAACCCACATAAATCGTTTTGATAATATCAATTCTTGCTTTGTTCGTCTCTTCAAGCATCTTCTCAATATCTAAGATACGTTCTTTGATTCGAGTTTGTTCTTTAAGATGATATTTAAGAGTGACATTCAGTTTAAGTCGTAAAGCCAATTTATCAGCTGTCAATTGACCAGAAGAAGCTAATTGATTCAACAAATTCAAAGCTTTTTCTGTTTTCAGTAAGCTATCTGTTTGTAACTTAAGTTGAGTACGCAGATCAGATAGTTCATTTCTTAGGTCAGGAACTATACCTACCTCAATTGTTGTAACGGTAGACATCGTATTCCCTATAGTCCTTGCAATAACTCTCTCACCGGCCTGAATACTCCCACCAACGATTAAGCCCTTGGTACCCCTACATATAACATTTCTGCCTGCCCTTATATTAGAATGCATTATACTTTGGGAAACAACCACTTCCTCTGCAGCGATCACGTTACCTTCTTGTACGAAGGAGCTTTTCACACTACGACCTGCTTTTACATGGCCCTTATTGTACCCAATAATTCCGCCTGTTATCTCAATAGAACCTTCTGCGTCAAGTTCGGCTCCTTCAACGCCTCCGATTACACGAATATCTCCAGCTGCCTTAATTCTAAAACCAGTTAGCACATTACCTCGAATAATAACCGATCCAACAAAATCAATATTCCCAATACTATAATCTACATCCCCATTTACTTCGTATATTGGAAATACATTGATTCTACTCTGATCTACGATAGTTATCATTCCATCAATGGTTGCATACATAGCTGCTTTCTCTGAATCAAGAACGACATTTTTTCCTACTTTAAAATTTGCATCTTTCCCTGCTTTAAAGGGTATGACTTCGTTCGAAACTGATATTCCTGGTTTGCCGGGAATCGGTGGAATACGCTTAGCGATGATCTGACCTTTGCGAACATTGCTTAGGTTATTTACTTCCTTATGATCTACCTTTCCATTTCCCGACTCCAATGGACTATGGTTTGTATTATCCGCTACTTTCATAAGCATCTCAATTCGTCCATCTTCACCGTGTACTGGAGCTTCTCCAAATGCTATAGGTGTCTTTGCTGAGAAGTAATCCTCAGGTTTGTCCACAATCTGTTGAAGAGCATTACGTTCAACTCCATGCTTAACGTGCTGACTATGAAGGAATTTCTCAAGCTCTTCCAAGGTACAACTGAATTTTTCGTCTCGCTTAGAGAACTGGAGGTATGCCTCAGTTTTGTCATCAGAAATACTTATTATCAAATTAGATTTAAGCGAAAAGTGATCAGTCATGCTTACCCCTCCTTATTAACTCTTGTATATCCTTGGCTTATATTTAGCACTCATTAATCGCTTTCCATTAGCAACCCTCTATTTTTCTGTAATGTTCCTCTTAATCTAAAAATAGCTTTGGAATGAAGTTGCGAAATGCGCGATGGAGAAAGAGACATGACTTCTGCGATTTCACTTAAAGAAAGATCTTCATAATATAGAAGTGATACAACAGTTCGTTCTTTATCTGTAAGTTTTTCAATACCTCTTAATAAAGATTCCTTCATATAAAATTCATTAATCTTATAATCAGGATTCTTTGCCTTTTCATCAACCATCATACTCAACCGAGTCTCCGATTCTTCTTCTCGAATGGGATCCTCTAACGAACATAATGTCATCACAGCTACTTCTTGTAACATACTTTGATATTCTTTTTCAGAAACCTCTAAATATTGGCTCATTTCTGAATCAGTTACCGTACGTAGATAATTTTGCTCCAAATATTGAAAAGCATCTTCAATTTTCTTCGCTTTTTCACGAACAGATCTTGGAACCCAATCACCCTGACGTAATGAATCAAGGA
This sequence comes from Paenibacillus sp. Y301, assembly GCF_059445505.1. Lineage (NCBI taxonomy): Bacteria > Bacillati > Bacillota > Bacilli > Caryophanales > Paenibacillaceae > Paenibacillus > Paenibacillus sp. Y301. The sequence continues at coordinate 195,770 of NZ_JCAIUL010000005.1, forward strand.
TGGCGCCCCGAACACGCCACGAACCATAAGTTTCAAACTGGAAGCCTCGTTTATAATCAAATTTATCGATAGCATCAATCAGGCCCATTACACCGTTACTAGCCAAATCATCTTTAGAAACATTCTTTGGAAGGCCTATAGCCAATCTACTAGATACGTAGTCAACGATATGCAAATAACTCTCTATGAGCTTTTTTTTAGCTTCAATGTCGCCATGCTCTTTCCATAATTCCCACAAGTCTGTATGATTCAAATTAGAAACTTTCTGCTCGTTCAAATGCTTTCACCCTCCTTATTTTTCTGTCAGGTGACGAACGGCCTTAGCCAAATGCTCAGGATCTTGCGCGGAAACCAATTTGGGTAGATTTAACGGCGTAAATCCGGTGTCGTCTCCAGTAGATGATTCAGGCTTTGGTTTTAACAGGTCATTAAATTCTTCATTGTCATTTGGTAATCTTAAGTCAAACCGTGCACCCTTTTGAGTAATATCTTGACCTACTTCACTATCTCCCTCAGCCTTTCCAACTGCTTGTGCAGTCACACCTCCCAATATCCATCTAAAAACAAAAGCGAGTACAAACAAGATTACAAAAGCAAACACCGCTCTTATTAAACTTGTTGTATATAGATTATTTAATGATGAAGTAATGAAAGTAAGTACAAATCCAAACCCAGCAATCAGTAGATTAAATCGTATATTTTTCATATTCGCTACAATTCCTTTACGCCCATTTGTACACTCCGGATAAATAGTATGCCTGTCTTGCAATCAAGTTCAATGGTACGTCCATAATGCCCGCCCGTGTCTTCCCCAACAAGTAGAATCCCTAGCTCGTGTAGTATTGCTTTACATGACTCCGTATTTCTAGGGCCAATTCGCATGGTATCGTTATGTCCTCCAAGAGCAAACATTTGCGATCCACCCGCCATTTTAGCTACAAGATTAGTCTTCAAAGAGCCCAATTTCATAAGTTTCTCTAACAATGCTGGTATGGCTGTATCTGCGTATTTAGCAATATTCAGCTCACCTTCTCGTGCAATTTCGGAGGAGGGCAACATAACATGTGCCATGCCCGCTATTTGAAGAATTGGATCATACATTGTAAGTCCTACGCAAGAACCTAATCCAGAAGTACGGATTAACCCACTTTGTTTAATAACATTCAGGTCAGCCATGGCTACTTTCACAATATCTTGCTCAATCATTCTCGAGAGGCACTCCTAAAGATTCGAATATTTTAGAAAGAGATTCTGGGTCAGGTATAAGGAGAAATTGACCTTCCACATCATGATTCCCCTCTAAAAATGTGGTGTCAATGAGAAGTACATTGTCTCCCATTTGTCCGTACTGAAGAAGTCCATAACTTAATATTGCTCCCGCCATATCAATAGCTAACGAAGGAACTGTAGGGGTCATGGATAACTTGGTCAAATCAGCTAGTGATGAAAGATATGAACCTGATAGTATGTTTCCAATTTCATTCAGAGCTGAAATCTCCATATCATTAAAAGCATCATCGTTATCCATATCATTTCCTACTAGATATTTCAGTAGCCTCTTAGCGGATTCAGGGCTTAAAATGAAAAACAAATTGCCTGGTGCTTCACCTTTGACCCTTAAAAATATAGCCACAACAACTTGCTCTGCTCCACCTACCTTATCGGATACCTCTTCAAAGTGAAGAATCTGCACTTTAGGAACTGACATATCTATAGGTTTATTTAGAAGCCGAGAAAGGGCAGTAGCCGCATTCCCAGCACCAATGTTACCTACTTCCTTTAGTACGTCCATTTTAAAATCTTTAAAATTCTTAAAGACTCCCATCTATGATTAATCCTCTATACTTTCCAATTGAATAATCTCTTTCTTATTTAATACTTCGGATAGATTGAGCATAATGAGAAGGCGTTCTTCATCAAGCTTGGCAACTCCCTGCAGATATTTCGCCTTTATTCCACCAACAACCTCAGGCGGATTCTCAATTTTATCCGTATTAAGGTCGATAACATCATTAGCGGAATCTACGATAAATCCTACCTCTAAGTCATTCACAGCGACAATAATAATACGAGTATTCTCGGTATACTCTATCGTTGGAAGGTTAAATCGCCCTCGCAAATCAATGATAGGAATAACAACACCACGTAGATTAATTACACCTTTCACAAAAGTGTATGTCTTTGGAACACGTGTGATAGACGTCATACGTTCAATAGTCTGAACCTTATCGACTTCGATACCATACTCTTCGTTTCCTAGTTTAAACACGATGACCTTAATATCTTCTCCCATTAAAACAACCTCCTAATAATTTTCTGATGTCTATATCTTTTTCATCAAAATAGTTATTTGATAAATGCATTTGGATCCAGGATCAACGCGACCTGTCCATCTCCAAGTATAGTTGCTCCAGACACACCTTTAATTTGAGGTAGATATTTTCCTAAACTCTTCAGAACGATTTCACTTTGACCAATAAAGTCTTCAATAGCTAAAGCAGTCATACGATCACCTTTTCGAATAACAATGATCTCTGTTTCTTCCTCTTTACTCTCATCGAAATCAGGTATGCTGAATAATTTACTCAGAGAAATCAAAGGAATATGAGTCCCACGGAATTCTATTATCTTATTACCGTGAACTGTACGAATCTGATCTTGCTTAATGACACCTGTCTCCACAATAGAGGTTAGTGGAATTGCATACTTTTCTGAGCCCAATTGAACTAACATAGCAGAAATAATAGATAACGTTAGAGGTAATTGAACTGAGAAATTCGTTCCTTTTCCAGGTGAAGAAATAATTGAGACGTGCCCACCAAGAGCTGTAATCTTCGCTTTCACGACGTCCAAACCAACGCCTCGCCCAGACACATCTGAGATTACTGCAGCCGTACTGAATCCAGCTGCAAAAAGAAGTTGATGAACTTCTTCATCTGTCATTGCTGCTCCTTGCGCTTCAGTCACAACACCCTTTTTGACAGCTGTGTTTAAAACATTCTGACGGTTAATCCCACGCCCATCTTCTTCAATCTCAATAAACACATGATTACCACTATGAAAAGCTCTCAAATTCACTGTTCCTGTTTCTGGTTTCCCTGCAGCCACACGCTCTGCAACAGATTCAATACCATGATCCACAGCATTTCGCAGTAAATGTACAAGGGGATCACCAATTTCATCAATAACGGTACGATCCAACTCTGTCTCAGATCCTGTAATAAATAAATCAATCTTCTTGTCTAATGACTTAGCTAAATCGCGTATCATTCGTGGGAATCGATTAAATACCGTATCTACTGGAACCATTCTCAGCTTCAATACAATATTCTGCAGATCAGAGCTTACACGACTCATATGCTCTACTGTTTCTGTCAAATCATGATTGCGAGCTTCACTTGCCAACTGTTCCAAACGAACTCGATCAATTAATAGTTCACTAAAAAGATTCATTAAGACATCCAGTCTTTCAATATCAACCCGAATGGTACGTGAAGGTGTACCCGTTACTATTTTAGTTTTTTCTTTTGGCGTTTTTTTCGAAACTTGATTGGTTGTTTGCGTAGAGTTCACGTTTGTTACCATTGGTTTTGTTAACTCTGCAGTAACAGCAACTTCTCGAACTACGTTATTAATTTCACCCATTAACTTTAAAGATTCGTGATCCAGTTCCACGATACTAACCTTATCGATTTCCGATAAGTTCATGATCAAACGTTCCATTTCCTCCACACTTTTTTGTGTTATGAAATATAAGGTGAAACTATGATCAAATTTCTCTTGCTCAATATCTTCAACTGAAGGATAAGACTTAATGACCTCTCCAGATCTTTCTAACAAATCAAATACCATATAGGAACGAACAGCTTTCAAGTGACAATCTTCACGAATGAATACTTCCACATAAAGTACACGTTGCCCCTCTAAAATGGATTGATCTAAAACTGAATATTGAAATTCATCCAACTGTATCGATTGATTCATACTATTTCCAGATTGATCCTCAATCTCACTTTCATTGGGAGAGGATATTGACTCACCACGTACAATCGCCTGTAATGACGTTACAATGACTGTGACATCCGCTTTTCCTGTGCCCCCATTTGTAATATCCTCAACCATAGATTCAAGGGCATCCAAACTTCTAAATAACGTATCAAAGATAAAATCATGCATTGTAAGCTTTTCATTACGTACCAAATCAAGTACATTCTCCATTTGATGCGTTAATGATGCAAGGTCTTCATATCCCATTGTTGCAGCCATACCTTTAAGCGTATGTGCTGATCTAAATATGACTTGTACAACACTTAAATCCGTTGGGTTGGTCTCCAATTCAAGCATTTTTTCGTTTAGCGATTGCAGATGATCATTCGACTCATCAATAAACATTGATAAATATTGACTCATGTCCATTGAGATGCACCCCCTTATGTAATCACTTTACATTATTTCATCATTCGAACAAGTTTGCTTGGAATCTCTTGAAGAGGCAAAATATGACTCACGCAATGAAGTTCCACAGCAGAACGAGGCATACCATACACAATACAAGTTTCTTCACTTTCAGCATACGTGTCTTTTACACCTGAGTCATATAAATGCTTCATTGCTTTGGCCCCATCACTTCCCATGCCAGTCAGCAGAACAATATGACGATTTAGCTTTTCGAATGAGATCAATGACTCAAACAATGTATCAACGGAAGGCCGATGCCCATTACGTGGCTCTTCCTCTGTTAAAGAAATCTCATAACGGCCATCGGACGCCCGTACAATCTTCATATGGAATCCACCTGGTGCAATATAAGCGTATCTTTTATGTAAGACCATACCATTCTCACCTTCTACAACTTCGAGGGTACTGAAAGTGTTTAGTCTTTGTGCTAAAGATTTAGTGAATTTGGGCGGCATATGCTGCACGATCACTATAGGGGCTGGGAATCCCTCTGGAATCCGTTCTAACAATTCCTTTAATGCTCTGGGCCCACCGGTTGAACAACCAATAGCAACAAGATGTTGAAATGAAGTACCCGAAGCATCTCTCAAGTTAGCTTGCTTAATCCCTTTAGTTGTATCTGCAATTTTATGAACTGCAATTTTATGAACTACCGTTTTCTGATCCAAAGGCGGTTTAGATACTGTCTGTGTCCTATGGTCGTTTGTTTGTTTTTCTTGCTTGGGAGATTCGGTTGTACGTTTTGTGTTTCCTTTCACAGTATTTATGTCTTCTGTGACTGATTTTAATAACTTAGATCGGTCAATCGTAGGTTTCTCAGGGAGAATATGATTTGACGCCGCTTTTTCTATTTCTCGTTTATTACTATGTTCTTTTGTTTTTTCAGATCTTATAAGCTCTTCCGCTTGCCAGGCTGCTCTTCTTTCTTTAGCATGCATGGCGACCTTCATTTTTCCAAGGAGTAGCTCACTAACTTGATTAATATCATTTGAGACGTTTACAGAAGGTTTTCGTATGAAGTCAAATGCTCCTGACTCCAATGCAAGAATGGTCTCTCTCATACCTTGCTCATTAATTCCAGATAACATAATCACAGGCAAAGGATTGTCCCTCATGATGGCTTTTAAAGCTTCTAAACCATTCATTTCTGGCATTTCCACATCCATGGTAACAATGTCAGGTTTTAGTTCCGTTATTTTCATTAATGCTTCCCAACCATTAACTGCAGTTCCAACCACTTGAAAGGAGGGATCCTTTTCAATTAGATCAGAAATGATCTTCCGCATAAAAGGAGAGTCATCCACGACAACAACCTTATAATGCATTATGTTTCATACCTCCCTATTTCTCTTTACAGAAGAATCATTTTGAACGTTGTAGCCACTTATGCACAAATCCTTTGATTCCTGTCAAAGTTTCTCTTTCTAAACCGGAAGGGACTATTGCATAACGCTTTGCAAGTCGTTGAATATCTTTAGAAGCCACGCTATTAGGAAAGACCATTGAAAAAGGAACTTGTCTTTTTACCGCTTGAACCACATGCGAATCATCACTTATATATCCAAGCATTGGGATGTTAACATTCAGAAAATTTTGAGCTGCGAGTCTGATTTTGTTGGCGGTAAATATCGCTTCTTTTTCATCATTCGCTCGATTTACAACCAATTGAAATGCTACATCTTGATCGACTCCATGAATAACCTTTATCAATGCATAAGCATCTGTAATTGCTGTTGGCTCTGGTGTCGTTACAACAATACATTCATCAGCAGAAGTAATGAACTGTATATTTTCTTTGGATAATCCTGCACCAGTATCAAAAATAATATAATCCATTTGACTTGCTAACAGTTCAATCTGAGCAGTAAAGTACTGTATATCATGCTCAGACAGTGATATAAGATTAGTCATACCAGATCCTCCTGAAATGTAAGACAGACCATTAGGGCCTTTGGCGACAATCTCTTGAATGCTTTTCTCACGTTGTAACAAATGATGAAGGTTATACTGAGAAGAAGTTCCCATAAGAACATCAATATTAGCCATCCCAATATCAGCATCGAAGATCAAAACTTTCTTCCCCATTGATTGTAAAGAAAGAGCAAAGTTCAGGGAAAAATTAGATTTCCCTACACCGCCCTTACCACTGGAAACAGTAATGAATTTAGCTAAGCGCGAACCTTGAACCTTCTGTTGATCTAGAGAACGGAATTTCTCACGGATCGATACGAGCTTTCTCAAGGAGTGTGCTTGATCATTCATGACTCCACTTCTCTCTCCCCTAATAAGAGGTCACATAGCATTTTTTGATCAGGTAACATCAAATCATCAGGAACATTTTGCCCATTTGTCATATAAGAGAGATGAAGTGGAAAGGAATGAATCAAATTAAATATAGCTCCATAACTTCCAGTCTCATCTTGTTTAGTGAAGATGATCTTATCTAGATCATACTTACTGAAGTGCTCCGTTATCTTCATCATGTCTTGAGTCTTTGATGCCAAGCTTAATACCAGATAGGTTTCACTTTCTCCAGCATGTGCGAACAAGCTCTGAAGCTCTGAAACCAGTAATTCATTCCGATAATTTCTACCAGCCGTATCCATGATTATTAGATCACAGTAATCAAGATGCTGCATAGCGCGTTGCATATCGCCAGATGATTGTACTACCTCTAACGGTATATTCAATATAGAAGCATATGTCCGAAGTTGTTCTACAGCTGATATACGATATGTGTCAGAAGTTATAAACCCCACCTTACGCTGGTACTTAAACAACTGCTCTGCTGCTAGTTTTGCAATGGTTGTTGTTTTACCTACGCCAGTTGGTCCTGCGACGTATACAATTCTAGTGCCACTATTAATTCCACCACCAAATCGATCCGAAAGTAAGGAAGCGGCTTTGTCATAAATATATTGTTGGAGTTGGTCATCTGTTAGTGATTTCCCACTCTCCTCCCATTCTTCCAAAGCACCCTCTATCCACTCTTCTCTCAAATTCACATCTACTTCTTGCTGAATCAGTTGTTCCTGCAATTTCTGTAGTGGTTCGGGAAATTCTTGATTCATCATAGATTGCTTAGCCATTTTAGCCATCCACAATTTCATTTCTTTCATTTCCTGAAGAATTGAATCATCTGAAGATGTCTGAGATAGAGACGCTAGCGTGCGCCCTTCAACCACATCCATATTCAGACTATTATTGACCTGAATCTCTTCTATTTCTTCTGACGTTGCTGCAACAGCAGCTTTAGACACCAAGTCAATATCGTTCCCATGCTGTAGGTTAGGCCCATTCATTCCTGCTTTAAGAACATCATTCGTACGTTTATAAGCTTCCGGCACCGCCTTTTTAGGCACATTCATCGTCGGAACTACTACATCTTGAGTACTTTTTAGGGAATAATCATCCCTATTTTCCCCAACATACTCTTCCTGTGGTCTCTTTGAGCGCTTTTGCTTTGCTTTCACTGATGAATCATTCTCCACAGCAGCGACTACTTCAATCTTCTTCTGTTGGAACATACCAAGAAAACCGCCTATTTTTATTTCTTTAGTACTAAGAATGACAGCATCTCTACCTAGTTCGCTGCGGATTCGTTGCATAGCATCCGGCATATTCTCAACTATGTACCGCTTCACTCTCATAAGTTCACCACTCCGACACTTTGAATTTCTACATTAGGTTCTAATTCACTATAAGAAAGAACCGGTATATCTTGCATAGTACGTTCAATAACTTGTCGTAAATACATACGAATGGTTGGAGAAGTTAAGAAAATAGGCTGTTGTCCTGATTGTAACAATCGATTGATTTGTTCATTCAACTTCTGATATACCGTCTGTGTAGACATCGGATCCAAAGCAAGATAACTTCCCTGATCAGACTGTTGTACACTATCTGAGATTTTCTTTTCTAACGTAGGTCCAACAGTTATTACTTTCAATGTCTCTCCTTCTCGAGAATATTGCTGAGTAATCTGTCTCGATAGTGACTGTCTCACATACTCTGTTAGAACATCAGGATCTTTCGAATAGGTCCCACTGTCTGCAAGAGTCTCGAAAATCGTCACCAAATCACGTATAGAGATTTTCTCGCGAAGTAATTTAGCTAACACTTTTTGAACATCACCTACAGATAACACTGAAGGAATTAATTCGTCGACAAGAACTGGGTAATTTTCTCTTAAATTGTCGATAAGTGTCTTCGTCTCTTGGCGTCCGATTAACTCATGAGCATGCTTCTTAATAAGTTCTGTCAAGTGCGTTGCTACCACAGAAGGTGGATCTACTACGGTGTACCCAGATAATTCAGCACGCTCCTTAGTACTTTCATCAATCCACAGTGCTGGAAGACTAAATGCAGGTTCCAAAGTCTCAATCCCAGATATGGACTCATCGTCATAACCAGGACTCATAGCCAGATAGTGATTAAGTAACAATTCACCACCACCGACTGTATTTCCTTTAATTTTTATGACATATTCATTCGGTTTTAGTTGAATATTGTCGCGAATACGAATAACAGGTACCACAAGTCCTAGTTCAAGTGCGCATTGTCGACGAATCATGATAATCCGGTCTAATAAATCACCACCCTGTTGTGTATCTGCTAGGGGGATAAGACCATACCCGAATTCAAATTCAATTGGATCTACTTGAAGTAAGTTAATAACACTTTCTGGACTTCGAACCTCTTCAATTTCTTGCTCAACTTCCATCTGTTCATCAGCTAATTGTCTCTTATCTAAATTCTGTTGCATTTTTCTTGCCGAGAAAATTAATAGAAATGCTAATGGTAACGTTGTGATAACATGAATCGGTGTGAAGAAACCAAGCATGGCAATGGTCCCACCCACAATGTAAATTAACTTAGGGTAAGCAAACAATTGACTTGTTAAATCCTCTGCAAGGTTACCTTCGGATGAAGCACGCGTTACGATCAACCCAGAGGCAGTTGAAATTAGTAAGGCTGGAATCTGACTAACTAATCCATCACCTATAGTAAGGATTGAATATGTAGAAATTGCATCTCCGAATGACATACCATGAATCGTCATTCCAATTATAAATCCGCCAACCAAATTAATGATCAAGATAATGATACTTGCAATTGCATCACCTTTAACAAATTTACTGGCACCGTCCATAGCACCATAGAAGTCTGCTTCGCGTTCAATTTTACTTCGTCTTTCTTTAGCTTGTTTCTCATTAATCAAACCAGCATTCAAATCCGCATCGATACTCATTTGTTTACCAGGCATTGCGTCCAATGTGAATCGAGCACCTACTTCAGCAACACGCTCAGATCCTTTGGTGATAACGATAAATTGCACAACTACTAGAATTAAGAATACTACAAATCCTATTGCAATTTGACCGCCTGCAATCCAGCTACCGAATGTTGCTACAACTGTACCCGCATCACCATCTGATAGAATCAACTTTGTTGTTGAAATGTTCAGTGCAAGGCGAAATAACGTCGTAATAAGAAGAAGTGATGGGAAAATAGAAAACTGTAATGCTTCCTTGGTATTCATAGATACCAATAAAATCATGAGCGCTAGTGAAATGTTAATAACGAGTAAAATATCTAGAAGCCACGACGGGATTGGAAGAATCATCATTAGAACTATACCGATGATTCCTGTCAGGACAGTGATATCTTTAATTTTCACGAAAATCTTTGCCTCCAATCCCTCAATTATTGAGTCTTACCTTTGAGTTTATATACATAGGCCAGTACTTCAGCCACCGCCTGAAACAAATCGGCAGGAATCGAATCCCCGATTTCTGCCCTTTGAAACAATGCGCGGGCTAGAGGCTTATTTTCCATAGTAATGATGCCATGCTCCTTGGCTATTTCTTTAATTCGTAAAGCCATATAATCTTGACCTTTAGCAATTATGGTTGGTGCTTCCATAGTGGTTCCATCATATTGCAAAGCGATCGCAAAGTGTGTCGGGTTCGTAATGATTACGTCTGCCTTTGGAATTTCTTGCATCATTCGCTGCATGGCCATCCTTCGTTGACGTTCTCTTATTTTCCCTTTTATGAGCGGGTCGCCTTCCATTTTTTTGTATTCATCTTTCAAATCTTGTTTTGACATTCGTATCCCTTTTTCATATTCATAACGCTGATACATATAATCCAAGACAGCTAGAATAAATAATGCAATTGCAATTTTAAGTCCTAAATTCATAGTCATTCTAGCAATAAACAATAATATATTATCCATGTTTATTTCAGACAGTGATGCGATTTCTACCTTTTTACCCCACAATGTACTGTAAACCAGATAACCTATAACCGTAAGTTTGATGATTGACTTAGCAAATTCTACTAATGATCTCATTGAAAATATGTTTTTGAATCCTTTGATAGGATCAAGTTTACTCATTTTCATTTTTAAATGTTCACCAGTTAATAGGAAACCTACCTGCATAAGATTTGCTATTAGTGCCATGACGACCACCGTTAAAAAAATGGGGGCCATCATCAACAACACTTGAATACCATAGGCTCGGAACATCATCATGACATTACTTATAGTAACTTCTGTCAACATTCTATTCATAAAAACATCAGTATACAAATGAGTAAGTCTCTCTTTGAAGTATCCACTAAATATAAGGAGGCATAGAAAAGCAGAAAGAAGCGTTACAGAACCCGATACTTCCATACTTTTCGCAACCTGTCCCTTTTTGCGTGTATCTTGGCGTTTTTTAGGAGATGCCTTCTCTGTTTTCTCTTGAGCAAATAACTGTAAGTCCAAAGGATACCTAAAAGACACGATCCTTTCCTCCATCCTGCTCAATTTGGCTGATTCCCAATGATCCCTAGCAGGTTATTCATAGAATCGAACAATACTTCAAACAAATTGCCGAATACATAAGAAAAGCTGGGGACTAGCAACAATAACATTGCTAAGCCTAAGAAAATTTTCAGCGGAACACCAATGACAAAGATGTTAAATTGAGGTGCTGTTCTCGCTAAGAAGCCCAGCCCGACATCAGTTAAGAATAATGCTACAACTAACGGGGCTGACATTTGAAAAGCTAACACAAAGGATTGACTAAAGGTTCTAATTAAAAACTCAGAAATGCTACCATCATTCATTTTCATAAAGACATCGTTGGATAATGGAATCCATTCATAACTGTGAACGATAGCGTCAATTAAGTGCAGATGACCATTCATACTTAAAAATAGCAGCATAGCGATCATATACTTAAAATTCCCTAGCATAGGTATAGAAGCACCGGACATAGGATCTAATACATTTGCAATCCCAAAGCCAATCTGTATATCTATGAATGCCCCAGCTGTCTGAATTGCAGTAATCAACAGATACCCCACAAATCCAAGTAGTAACCCCACTAAGATTTCACTAATAATAAGTAGAACATAGGTCAGATCTTGTGGAACAGACTGATTAACACCATAAGTCAGAAAAATAATCATACTGATAAAAAATGATATCCCTACCTTAAATTGTGTAGGCACACCTTTCGATGAAAACACTGGAGCTACGACAAAAAAAGATGTAATTCGACAAAAAACAAGTAAAAAAACCGGAAAACTCTGCATTATTAATTCCATTGACATTCAGCCTAACCTATATATTTATACAAATTGTCTAATATATTAAAGGTAAAGTCTACGAGTGTCGTTAAAATCCAAGGACCAAACAACAATAACGCTAACAATACAGCAATTATTTTTGGAACAAAAGCAAGTGTTTGCTCCTGAATCTGGGTGGTTGCTTGAAATATACTAATAATCAAACCAACTACTAGTCCCAATAGTAACATCGGTGCACTTATTTTAAGTGCTGTGAAAATTGCTTGTCCAGCCAGTCCAATAATAAAATCCGAGTTCATGACTGATCTCCCTCACCACATATACGTCATACTATGCGCTATGTGTTAAAACTTAATAGAAGTGATTTGACAACTAAATACCATCCATCTACGAGTACAAATAATAGAATCTTAAATGGGAGTGATATCATGACGGGTGGTAACATCATCATCCCCATTGCCATTAATGTACTTGCAACAACAATATCAATAATTAGAAATGGAATAAAAATCATAAATCCCATTTGAAATGCTGTCTTAAGTTCACTTATCGCAAATGAAGGTACCAACACCGTAAGCGGAATATCATTGTATGTAGCTGGCTTCTCCATTTTGGTATAGTTCATGAACAATAACAGATCTTTCTCGCGTGTATGAGAAAACATGAACTTTTTAATCGGTTCAGAAGCTTTTGTTAACGCCTGTGTCTGTGTAATTTCTCCCTTCATATAAGGCTGAAGGGCGACTTCATTCATCGTTGATAACGTTGGTGACATGACAAATAGTGTTATGAACAGCGCTAATCCGACTAATACCTGATTCGGGGGCATCTGCTGTGTCCCAAGGGACGTTCTAACAAAACCAAGGACAATTACGATACGAGTAAAACTCGTCATTAGTACCAGTACCGCCGGAGCAATACTGATCACTGTAGTTAGGAGTATTATCGATAATGTACTTGTAGCTGGTTTGCCATCAGCAGCGTTCCCGATCTGAATATCAATATTAGGAATAGGATCAGCAAACGCCGCCGTAACAGAAAATATGCTGATAATTCCCAATAATAAACATACTAATATAAGCTTTTTTTTCATGGATCCCTCAACCGATCTGTATTATTATCTTCTCGGAGCAGTTCTTCCATTTTGTCTTTTCGGTTAGACATCCGACGCACCTTGGAGTCAAACACTTCGTGAAAGGAAGTTCCATCTTCCAGTTCAATCTCTTGCGAAGGTTGTTCCCTACGCAATTTACTGACTAATTTACTCAAGAACACAGACAGCCCATTGCCCCTCATAGCTGCTTCATCCTGTAGTGAAGCCAATATAGATGTAACCTCATCTGGATCGGAAATTTTATCAACAAGGTTAATATTTTCACCTACGCCGATTAAATACACACTATTTCCCACTTCAATCACTTGTAATGTTTTGTTTGGCCCGAGTCCAACACCACCAATAATTCGTATTGTTGGATTACTGAACCAAGATTTGTTTTTAGTGCCTAAGAAACGAATCAACAAAATTATGAGTCCAATGATAACGGCCAATACAATAATTACATATACAATATTCAACCCAGAATTCCCACTATTAGGCATATATATTCCTAAATTCCTAGTGTTTTATTAATCGCATCGATAACACGGTCAGTTTGAAATGGCTTAACGATAAAGTCTTTGGCACCAGCTTGAATAGCATCAATAACCATAGTCTGCTGACCCATTGCAGAACACATAATAATTTTTGCACTTGGATCAATTTTCTTAATTTCTTTTAGTGCAACAATACCATCCATTTCTGGCATTGTAATATCCATCATGATCAAGTCAGGACGGACTTCCTTAAATTTCTCAATTGCTTGATTACCATCTTCTGCTTCTCCAACTACTTCAAAACCATTTTTTGTTAAAATATCACGGATCATCATTCTCATAAAAGCTGCGTCATCCACGATAAGAATTCGATTTGCCATTTGGTAAAAATCCTCCCTAAACTATGCTTATTGTAATTTTTGTAGACGGTCCCACTGGCTAACGATATCTATCACACGCACACCAAAGTTCTCATCGATAACAACAACTTCACCTTTGGCGATCAATTTGTTATTCACTAAAATATCAACTGGTTCGCCTGCAAGCTTATCTAGTTCGAAGATAGATCCTTGGGATAGTTCAAGAATATCCTTAATCTGCTTTTGGGTTCTCCCTAATTCTACGGTGACCTTAAGAGGAATATCCATTAATAAATCTAAATTGTTATGATCAACCGGATTATTTGGAACAGACTGCAAATTCGAAAATTGTACAGGCTGAACACTCACATTGCGATTGGGTGATCCATAATACTGTGGTGATGGTGTTCCATAAGGCATTTGCATGTTCGGATCCACTGTAGGCACGCCTCCTGTTGTGCTTTGATAAGGTCTTTCTTGATTTGGAATGGAAGATTGTTGCCCGTATCCAACTGATGAATTCGGTGCCACATGATTCACTTCCGCTTGTACTGGGACCTCTAATGCTGACACTTCAACCCGTGCATGTTCCTCATTACCTTGCATTAATAAACTCACCATGTCTTTTGCAAAATCCACTGGAAGGAGTTGTCTAATAGTCGAATCGATTATATCTCCAATCGTCAATCGGAAAGAAATTTTAATGAGTGTTTCTTCAGGTGGAAGACCTGCGACGCCTTCACCACTTGCCATATCTAAAATATTTATACATGGAGGTGAAATATTTACAAATCGATTAAAGAGAGTTGACATGGATGTTGCTGATGAACCCATCATTTGATTCATAGCTTCTTGAACAGCACTAATATGAATATCATTTAATTCTTCATTAGTGGGATTACCATCCCCTCCAAGCATCAAGTCAGCAATAACTTGCGCGTCTTTAGTTTTGATTACAAGTGAATTAATTCCTTCAAATCCAGCCACATAAGTCACATGAACAGCAACGTGGGGTTTAGGGAACTCATCTTCAAATTGTGATCTAGTAATAATAGACACTGCAGGTGTCGTAATCTCTACTTTTTTTCCTAACAATGTAGACAGCGCTGTTGCAGCGCTACCAAATGTAATATTTCCAATTTCGCCCAATGCATCTTGTTCAAGCGGTATCAGATAATCATCTACTGTAATAGGTTCTTCTGAACTATCAGAATCAGATTGGCTAAGTAGAGCATCTATTTCTTCTTGAGATAAATAATCCTTACTCGTCATGTTCTTCAACTCCTTCACTGACAATTTCATCGATTTGTACTGCAATACGATCCTTCAATGTCCCAGGACTACCAATAAACTTCAGTTTATCTCCGACTTTGATCGATAACCCTGAGTGAAGCGGTTTATTCAAACTGATGACATCTCCTATAGATAACCCTAAAAATTCAGAAATCGATAATTTTGATTCTCCAAGTTCTGCTACAACATTCAACTTCGTTAGTCTCACATTTTGCTTTAATGATTCTACTTCTGCTGCTTCACTTACTTTCTTCTCTGATACAAACCACTGATGCGCCGATAGTTTGGACATTATCGGTTCTAGAACAACGTGTGGTATACAAAGGTTGATCATTCCCGTGGTATCTCCAATTTTGGTGCTTAGTGATATTAGAGCTATCGTTTCATTCGGAGATACGATTTGCATAAACTGCGGATTAGTCTCCATAGTTTCCAAACGAGGAGTGATGTCTAATACCGTCTTCCAAGCTTCTTGCAAACTTTCGAAAGCTCTACCAAATATTCGCTCCATAATAGTTGTTTCTATTTCTGTGAGTGAATTAATTTTGGAAGGCGCATTTCCCACACCTCCAAGTAACCGATCCAACATAGCGTAAGCTACATTCGGATGAACTTCCATGACCATTCTACCTTTAAGTGGCTCAGCCTCAAATATATTGAGAATCGTCATCTTTGGTATAGATCGGATAAATTCATCGTACGGAAGCTGTTCTACCTGTACAACGTTTATTTGCACAAAAGTTCTTAACTGCGCTGAAAAGTAAGTTGTAAGATACCTAGCAAAATTTTCATGGATACGAGTTAAGCTACGTATGTGGTCTTTAGAGAATCGTACCGCTCTCTTAAAATCATACGAACGGACCTTTTTCTGTGTGTCTTCCTTTTTGAGCTCTTCAGCGTCCATTTCACCAGAAGATAGTGCAGCGAGCAGGGCGTCAATTTCGTTTTGTGATAATACATCTACCAATCATCTCACCCCCTTACAGGATTTTCCCAATGTTTCAAATATTATGGTGTAAATAGAAATCAGTGATCTCGATTTGAGTCAATTTCCCTTTGGTTAAGGTTTTATTAATCAAATTGATCAATTTTGCGCTTAATTGATCTTTACCATACGCCTCTTCTAAGTCCTCAGGTTTCGAATCAGCCAGCGTTTTGAGGATGATCGGCTTGATTTTAATATCTTTGATCTTGTCAAACTCTTCCTTAGACTTCTTGGTATCCAATTGAAACGCAAAATTCATCAATACGATGTAATCGGGATCCGAAAGGTTTGTTTTGATATCTTTTATTTCAGAAGTCCTTTCTACAATTTGATCTGCTGACAAATGTTTAGTTTCAACGGAATTTACAGTCGAAGAGACTTCATCCTTGTCGTCATCAAACAAATTTGCCATAAGCAAGAAGGCTGCTAGCACTATCAAAGTAATGGCTAATAGAATTGTAATCAACCAAGGCATCATCTTTTTCATGGGGTTTCCTCCGTTTGTTGTACTTTAATAGTCGCATTATTCAGACCAATCTCTTGGCTGTAATTCTTCACGAGAGAGATCACTTCAGAAGCCTTTTCAAGTACAATTAATCTTTTTCCGGTGACTAAAGTAATGTAAGTATCTGGTGTCTCTTCTACCATTTCAATCAAAAGAGCGTTCAACCACATTTTTGAACCGTTTATCCTTGTGACAGAGATCATTGTATGCCTCCTATGAAAATTTAGGAGAGGAGTTATCCTCCCCTCCCACTAAATTATTATCGTTTCAGATTAACCACTTCTTGAAGGATCTCATCTGATGTCGTAATAATTCGAGAATTGGCTTGGAATCCACGTTGTGCAACAATCATTTCAGTAAACTCATTGGTTAGATCTACGTTAGACATTTCCAATTGACCAGAGATGATGGCTCCTGTTCCTAAGGTAGCATCATTTGCTGTCATTATGGTTAAATCACCATCTGGTTCCGCATTCAAAGTGATGCGATATAAGTTACCACCAATTTTCTCAAGACCTTCGGGGTTAACCACTTTCGTTACACCAAGTTTAAGTAGTGATTGTGTATCTCCAGTTGATAACTTTTCAACAATGCTACCATCTTGTGCAATGGAGAAAGACGTCGTTTCCTCACCTATAGTGATAATTCCCCCATCCTCACCGACCACAAACAATCCATCTGATGTTACTAGATTACGTGCTGCATCAATATGGAAGTCTCCCGCACGTGTCAGAAACGGTGTTTCTTGCGCCGTAGGATCCATGGATACTAGAAAAAATCCATCGCCATCAAGACGTACATCCGTTGGATTGTTCGTTGTCATTGCACTTCCTGCTAAATGCAATGTATCTATTGATCCAATAGATACGCCTAGACCGATTTGTTTCGCATTGACTCCACCTTGAGTATCCGAGGGTGGTGTTACGCCTGAAACCGTTTGGCTCATGACATCTTTGAACATAACACGGCCAGATTTAAATCCAATCGTATTAACATTGGCGATATTGTTACCAATAACGTCCAATTTGGTTTGAAAGCCTTTCATCCCAGAAACCCCTGAATACATAGATCTTAACATTCTATTATTCCCCCTTATTAAGTACATGGACCATATCAATCGATCAACGGTCCACTGGCTTCCAGTTCGGGCCAGCCAGTTATGAAATGATTACGGCACTATCAATCTTGGTGAACACGTTATTCTTCATTGATCCGCCATCCATCGCCGTTACAACCGTACGATTTCTTACATTTACAATCAATGCCATATCATTCATTAATATCAGTGATTCTTTACTACCTTTTGCTGCCGCTTGATCGATTGCATCCGATATGCGTGACAACTGCTCACTAGGAATCTCAATTCCTCGTTGTTCTAAACGCTTTACAGCATGGTTGCTGAACTTAAGCATATTTTGCTGTAATATCTGATCAAAGGAAACACTAGCTGTTTCTACATTCGAGTGACGGTTATTGCCCCTACTGGGAGTTGAAGTGGGATATATTTTGGCAGGATATAACTGTCCAATAATCATACGATCACTCATATTACTGTCCCAGTTGCTCCACTTACGTTTGCATTTGTATTTGGAGCTGCTATTTCAAGTATTAGATTAACTGGAATAGCTTCTTTTCCTACTGTTGCATACTGTATCCCATCTTTAATAACGATTGAACCAACCGTACCTGTTTTTATCTCCGAGGTACTTCCAGGTGTTGCATCAATCCAACTAATATCTTTACCAATAAGTCCGGATACACTACCAAGTGATTGGTTTAATGTCGTTAATTGACCAGAGATGTTCATCAATTGCTCAACAGAAGTAAATTGCGCCATCTGTGCAATAAATTCTTTATCTTCCATAGGTTGCATCGGATCTTGATTCTTAAGTTGTTCCATCATGATCTTTAGAAACTGATCCTTGCCCATCGTTGTATTATCTTTTTTACTAGCTGTCGCTACATTACTAGCAGAATAATTAGGCCAAATATTAGTTGTTGATATATTATTTGAAGCCATATTGTTTCACCTCCTATTTTTAAGCTTTCGCTGTAAACGTACTACCCTTATCAAGTTCAATTCGTTCAGATAACCAATCGTTCCATTCCTCTGTAAGCTCCGCAACAACTAATGAATCATCAGATTGAGCATCACGTTCCTTAGCTCTCCGATTGGATTGTTGTTGACCTGCATTAGATTGGCGTCCATCTTGGTACATATGTGATTCAAGCGATTGGTTCTGCGTCACTACTAACTTCTCGACTTGCAATCCTTGAGATTGCAAAGCAATCCGAAGTTGTGACATTTGCTGTTCTAGCAATTCTTTTGCTCCTGAACGCTCTGTCATAAAAGTAGCTACCAATTGCCCATTCAACATTGTAATTTTGATGTCAACTTGTCCTAAATGCTCTGGATAAAGTGATATCTTCGCTTCAGTCATGCCATTTTGCTTCACAATATCTAGCTTATTCACTACAAAACTAGTCATTTCTTTTGCAAATTGTTCAACAGGCACCGAAGCTGCAGCTGCTTTCAAAGGATTCTTTATGCCTTCTCTCATAAGGAGTTCTCCAGCAGTAAATGTCCCTTGACTTGGGCTTAGTGAATCATCCTGACTAACAGAAGGATCCTCTTCTACTAAGGTCGTATTCATTTGGTTACTTTGAGTTAGTGACACTCCTTGTACTGTTTTGGCAGAAGCATTTACTAACACTGATGTAGTCGGTGTGGCAGCATTCAAGACTTGCTCTCGATTCTGAGCAGATATGCTCTGTTTATCGACAACGCCTGCTTCTTGCAATACATTTTGGAAAGATGCCAACAATTGAAGAGCCTGAGATGCATTATTCGCAGAACTCGCTTTATTCTGTAACAAAGCTACTAATTGACCCAGTCCATCTTGCAACGCAAATCTTATCGTTGCAGCGTTTTCTGCAAGTCCAGATAACGCTGTGGACCCTTCCTGGCCAACATTCTGTGATCCCACTTCATTAGAGTTTAACAATGCATTCACTTGTTGAAGCCACCCTTGAAGCATCACCATAAGTGCAGGGTCTTCTGTTATAGCTTCATCAAGTTTATCCATGTCTTCAGTAAGTCCCTGAAGGAGTAGTGCCAATGCATCTGCTACTGGGGTCTCTTTTAGAGAAGCATCCTGTAGTAACTTTTCCAATAACCTAGCTGCATCTGACTGAGAAGTACTCTCTTGTGTCGTCAATGTCTCTTCACCCAATAGTTTAGAGAACGATTGATCGACTACAGATCCAGACTTTCCGGTTTCATTTACAGAAGCATTATTAGTTGCTTTTCCAGTTGTCGTTCCAGCTTTGCTCGTACTAGAAGAATTCACTGCCACATTTCGAGAAAGTAATGTCATTTTATTTTTCACCTCCTTCCTAGCGTTGATGACAGTTCCTACTTTGTCATAAGCTTATTGAGAATCTTAGCTGTCGTGATGGAATCATCAGATGACATCTTATCGAGAATGGCTGAACGTGTCTTATCATCGATATCTTTCAAAATCTTTAACGCCTTGTCAGGGCTAATCTTGTATGTCTCGAACAAAAGATCCGCAGCATATTTGGGTGTCATATTTGCAAATGTCTGCTTTAACTCACTCTTATTCTTAATTTTTATTTCTAAAACTTCAGCTTCGGTATCTTTCTTCTTTCGAGCTTCTAGAGCGGCAGCTCGTAGTTCATCTGCAGACTTATTATCCTTCATCATCATGGTTACTTCTGCTGCAACTTTGGGATTCATTTTCTCGATAATGGATGTTTGCTTATCCATCTTCATCGATTTAAATACCAGAACCATCTCTTCCTTCTCCAGGTTCTGTATAATCGGTGCAGCTTTACTTGGACTCATATTTCCGTACATTTTAGCTAACCCATTGATTTCTTTTTGGTAGACATCAACAGTTTCTTCTGGATTTTCAGCCAGAGTACCTTCATTCTCTAAGGTTTTTATCTGCTCCTGTAAATCTTTCATTACAGTTTCTTGTTTTGTTTTGCCTTCTGTTACTTGTTTCAGTTCCATTTCTTGAGCACTCAGCTTACTTTTAAGTTCCTTAATAGTAGCTTCTGCACTTTTTATCTCATTTTTACTCTTTTCTAGTTTTGTTTGTTCCGGATCCAGATTGGGAGCAGGTACCCAATTCTGTACAATGGGAATTTTGTTAGCCAATTCAAGAAAAGAGTTACGCATATTCACATTAAATAAAACTAGTAATACGCCTATGAGAACAATTGTGAAAACTATAGGGATCATTAACACTAGGAATCGTTCAAAACCCCCTACAGATTCTTTTTCAACTTTAAATTCATTATAATTACGAGCCACTATTATTCCTCCCTAAGGGGCAATACATTTAGACACCCTCCGAATGTATATCTAGCGAACATTCATAGCAAATCTTACGGTTGCTATTTCATCAAGTTCGTTTTGTTCCCGGAGGAGCGTTTCATGTTGAAACTTGTCTTTTGCTTTCTCACGCGATTTCATCCATACTTTTTCATCTAGCATTTTATCAGTCAAATGACTCTGACTCTTACGAACTACAACGTTTGCTTTGCGAACATCCATATTTTTATTGATGATACACTGATCTAGATGTTCAACAAAACTCTGAATTTCTTGAATTTTAGCAACTGAAGCAGCATTCTCAACCTCAATTTGGAGTTGGTCCGTCATATCTTTACGAATACTCTGATATTCATGTAATGACTTCTCTTCTTCTTGAAGTTTAGCGATTGCATTCGATAACAACCATTCTGCTTGGGTCTTCTCATTCCCCTTCAGATTCACAATATTCTGAAACGCATAATGAAATCTCATGCTTTAGTAGTCAACTCCTTGAAAATTCAGAAATCAAACGTTCTTGTACTTCATCCAACGTGACTTTCTCGTCTACTTTTTGTCTACTAAAATCCCAGATCTTCTGGATAAAATCAATAGATTCATCAATGCTTTCATTAGACCCACGTTGATATGCACCGATGTTAATTAAATCCTCGGATTCTGTATATACTGCGAGTAATCGTTTTAAATTCTCAGCAGCTTCTGTGTGTTCATCCGATGAAATATCCTTCATAACACGGCTGATGCTTGCTAAAATATCAATCGCTGGAAAATGTCCCTTATTCGCAATATTTCGATTTAGAACGATATGACCATCAAGAATACCGCGAACAGCATCTGCGATAGGTTCATTCATGTCATCACCATCTACCAACACGGTATAAAAGGCTGTAATAGAACCTGTAGGGCCCGTCCCAGCTCTTTCCAACAGTTTAGGTAGATTAGCAAAAACAGATGGAGTATACCCTCTCATCGCTGGAGGTTCACCTATTGCTAGACCAACCTCGCGTTGTGCCATAGCATATCGAGTTACCGAATCCATCATTAACATGACATTCATACCACGATCACGGAAATATTCAGCGATGGTAGTTGCGATAAGAGCACCCTTAATACGAATTAAAGCAGGTTGATCAGATGTGGCTACGATGACCACAGACCGTTTTAATCCTTCAGGACCAAGATCCCGTTCGATGAAATCCAATACTTCTCGTCCACGTTCTCCAATTAAAGCTATAACGTTAACATCAGCAGAGGTATTTCGAGCTATCATTCCCATCAATGTACTCTTACCAACACCAGAACCAGCGAATATACCGACACGTTGTCCTTTACCAATAGAAAGTAATCCATCAATAGCTCTTACACCAATACTAATTGGTTCTAGCACTCTAGGACGGTTCAATGGATTTGAAGGAGGTCTAAATGTTGAACTATAGGCCATTCTTGTTGGAATTAACGATCCATCAAGAGGTTGACCTAATCCATCCAACACTTTGCCTAATAATTCCGAACCAACTTGTACAGTTAGAGGTTTTCCTGTTCCGACTACATCACATCCAGGTCCAATGGACTGAAGATCACCCAATGGCATCAATAGCACCTTATTATCTCTAAAACCTACAACTTCAGCTTGTAGCGGCTTAGTCGTTTTACTAGGATAGATATAACAGACATCCCCAATGTTTGCATCAGGACCTTCAGACTCAACCATCAATCCAATGACCTGTGTCACTTTTCCATTGACTCTAACAGGATCTAATTGATCTAGATGATCCATATACCGCTGACTATCAAGCACCTTCATCATGGTTTCTCCGATCCTCATTGTCTAGTGCGATACGAATCAGCTCTTTCTTAATCTCAGTTAGCTGCGTATCAATTCGTGCATCTACACTTCCAAATGATGAGCGAATCACACATCCACGATCTTTCACAGTCGCATCTGGCAATATCTTGAGTTCAGCCTGAGAATCAATGGCAAGACTAAGTTCTTCGCGTGCTGCTTGAACAAAGGCATACTGGGACACAGCTACACAAAGAATAATAGTCCCTTGTTCTCTTTTTCGAGTTAAATTGCTTCTGATCAAATCAATCACATAATCACTTTCTAATGTCAGTTGCTTATCAATGACTTTTTCAGCAATTGCAGTACTTAGTTCAACTAAGAATGGTTCTGCTTCTTGAATGATTTGTTCTTTCGCATGATAGGCCTCTTCCAAAACCTTTTGAGCTTCAGCCATCATTTGTTCTACTCTAATCTGAAGTTCCTCTTCTGCCTTTACACGACCTTCATTGTATCCTTGTTCATATCCTTCGGACTTGAGTGCATCAACTAAATGTTCGTCTTGCTCTCGACGCTCCTTCCACCAAAGATCGATGGTTTCAGTTGACTCTAACAATGTACGTTCAGCCGCTTCAGATGATTCACGAACTAGTCGTTCTGCAAATTCCTTAGCGTCTTGTAACATTTCGTCCTTTAATCGCTTTGTTTCTTCATCTACTTTGATAACTACCTCTTCTTGCTCAAGTATTTCTTCATCAGATGAAGGTTCTTCTACTAAGGAGTTGTACTGTTTAGCCAAATCCAATTCCTTGAGCACTTCCACAGACACGTACCGGGAATGCTTAATCAAATTAGACAATGATGTCATCCCCTCCACCGCGTGCAATAATAATTTCACCGGCTTCTTCCAATCTACGGATGGTTCCTACGATACGAGTTTGTGCTTCTTCAACATCACGTAATCGCACAGGACCCATGTATTCCATTTCTTCTTTGAAAGTTTCCACCATGCGTTTTGACATATTTCGGAAAATAACATCCCGAACTTCTTCACTAGCCACTTTAAGTGCAAGTTGAAGATCCGAGCTCTCAATATCTCTAATGATTCGTTGAATGGATCTATTATCGATATTAACGATATCCTCAAATACAAACATACGTTTCTTGATATCTTCTGCCAATTCTGGATCCTGTATCTCTAATGAATCGAGTATAGTACGTTCTGTACCACGGTCAACCCCATTCAATATTTGAACTATGGACTCTAGACCACCCGCATTTGTGTAATCCTGCGTAACTGTCGAAGAGAGTTTTTGTTCCAAGACCTTCTCAACTTGATACAAGACTTCAGGAGAGGTACTATCCATCGTCGCGATTCTTCTAGCCACATCTGCTTGCTTCTCTTGTGGTAAGGAAGAAAGAATAATCGATGACTGTTCAAATTGTAGATATGAAAGTATCAACGCTATAGTTTGAGGGCTTTCATTTTGAATAAAGTTAATAATCTGATTTGGATCAGCCTTCCGGGCAAAATCAAACGGACGAACCTGAAGAGTAGCAGTCAAACGATTAATAATCTCCAGCGCCCTTTGTGGTCCAAGAGCTTTCTCCAAAATTTCTTTAGCGTAGTTAATCCCGCCTTGAGAAATATATTCTTGAGCAAGACAAATCTGATGAAATTCACCCATAATATTGTCTTTATCTAAACTCTCCACTTTACGAACATTCGCAATTTCAAGTGTAAGTTGTTCAATCTCTTCATCACGTAAATGTTTAAATATTTGTGCAGAAACTTCTGGTCCCAAGGTGATGAGTAGGATCGCCGCTTTCTGACGACCACTCAACCCTGTACTAGTTGACTTTGCCAATACACTCACCTCTATTCGTCAGCCAGCCATGTACGCAGTAAGTTGACGAATTCGTCTGGTTTCTTTTTCGCCAGAGTTTCGAGCTGTTTACGCACTTGACTTTCATTGGTCATACTTTCCAAGCTAATCGAAGGAAACTCTGTTTGAACTTGAAAAGGAACATCCTCTTCAAACTCTTCTTTTCGTTTAAGACGACGATAAATTAGATATCCACCTATTGCTAATATAGCTAATGCAGCTAACCCAATACCCCAAAAACTACTTGTGGAGAACTTGAATCCTGAGGTCGCGGAATCTTTACCATTAATATTTTTGGAATAGACCGAAACTTTATTGGTCAATTCAGCGTCTGTATATGTAATACCAGAATCTGCAACAGATGCTCTAACGATATTCTTTAAAATATTCATAATCGCTTTATTTGTGTCATCATCTAGAGTAGTTTGTCCTGTAGGTGGTTCAACCGCTACATTAATGGTTAAATCTTTAACAGAATAAGGACTAGATATAATATCTCTTGTAATTCTATTTACTTCATAGTTCACTGTTTCAGATAACTCTTCAGAATTGGTGTCACCTGAATTAGTACTACTTGGATATCCAGGAATTTCTTCTTCACCAGTTCCTGGGACACCTGTATCTGGAGCACCTGTACCGGAATAATTTTTAGATATCTTTTGTACGCTGATTTCGATACCCTTCATGTCTTCTTCATTGACAGGAGTGACTACATTTTCATTACTTTGGATTTTATCGAAATTAAGCTTTGAAGCTACAAGAACTTCTACTTTATTCTCACCCATTAATTTAGTTAAGAATTGTTTTACATTTTGACGAACATCATTTTCAAATCTCTTTTGTAGTGCAAAGTTAGCCTCAATGGCTGTCGCCATGACACCTTCTCCACCCTTAGCTGTAGATACAAGTTCAACTTCATCATTCGAAATTGTAATATTCTCTATAGGCAAGTTTGGTATGGCTGTTTTCATAAGATTGTAGTAACCGTCAATTGCTTCTTGCGTAGGACGATAACCCACTTTAAACTTCAGTACCGCAGAAGCAGAAGCCTTATCCTGATCCTCAGTACCAGCAAAGACACTTTCTTCTGGTAAGTTGATAAGCACCTTAGCATCTTGAATACCATTCATTCTCTTCAAGAGCTGTTCAACTTCACCATTTATTGCATTGTTATACTTAACATTAAACTCGCTATCTGTCATACCAATCGCAGATGAGCTTTGTTCAAAGATTTTATATCCGATAGATCCGTTCTCGATAATACCCTGAGATCCAATATCTACCTTAGCACGAGAAGCCTCGGCACTTGGTACTGAAATACTTGTTCCATCCGAACTCAATTTATATGGAATGTTACTTCCATCCAGATAGGTCATAATCCCTGCTGCATCATTTGAGTCCAATTCTGTAAATGCGACTTCATATTCTGTCTTAGAGAACATCATAGTTACAATGACTATAGCAATAATGATTAATGCTATTGTAGATATAAATATGATTTTTTGTTTTTTACTAAATTGATGCCAATATTGGATACCCTTATCCTTGTATTGGGAAATTCTTTCGTTCACATTGTCACCCCACCCGAAGCTTAGCTAGTTACAATTATAGTTGTGTTCGCATAATCTCTTGATATGCTTCTATCACTTTGTTTCGAACTTGCGTTGTAAGTTGTAAGCTTAGTAAAGCTTGTTCGGAAGCAATCATAGCTTGATCTACATTCACTTGTCCAAGTAACAATTTCTCACTCATAGTATTAGCGTCTTTTTCTTGATCAGATACTTTTTGAATAGCCTCTTCTAAAAACGAACCAAAATCACTGAGTGACTCTGAAGGTGTACTAGCAACTTGTTTCTCACTGATACTTTGTAATTCAAGCGGTTTAATCGTCTGAGTGTTAAACATTGTGTTTTGTATCATTAATTCCCCTCCTTATCTCAATTTACAAAAGAGTTCAATTTATCTACCAATCTCTAAAGCCTTCATGACCATTGATTTAGACGCGTTAATTGCTGTTATGTTAGCTTCATAAGAACGTGATGCCGAAATCATATCAACCATTTCTTTCGCCATATCAACATTAGGCATAGATACATATCCTTCAACATTAGCATCTGGATGTGTTGGATTATACACAAGCTTGAAATCTGAGCTATCTTCTGTAATCGCCTTCACTCTAACTCCTGTACCTGTACCTTTTGAAGAATCTACACTCATCTGAGACTGAAGCATACTAGAAAAACTAGTTTGGTCTGGTGTTAATTCAACTAATTTGCGGCGATAAGGTACTACTTTACCATTCACTACACTTGCTCTTGTTGTTTCTGCGTTAGCAATATTAGATGATATAACATCCATTCTAAGTCGTTGTGCCGATAAAGCTGATGCATTAATACCAAAACTATTACTGATCGTCATTGTTATCTATCACCCTTTCGCAGCTGTTCGCATCATTTCGATCTTCTCGTTCACCAGTGAAATATAAGAATTATAGCGGAGTTGGTTATCTGCTAATAATGACATTTCCTGATCAATATCGACATTGTTAAGATTGTTGTTCATAACTGTCGAATTATCCTGAGAAACAACAGATTTAGGTACTGATGAGTTAAATCCAATAGTGAAATGACGCGCATCAGTCCTATTTCCTCTGAGAGCCGGAAAATCTCCGTTCATCTCTTGTTGAAGCAAGCTTTCAAACGATACTTCAGAACGTTTAAAATAAGGCGTGTCATTATTAGCAATATTATTTGAAATAACTTGCTGTCTTGTATTTGCGGCATCCAAAGCACCTTGTAATTTATAAAAGGCTGCTCCATTCAACAATTCCAAACCTGATCCCCTCTTTTCTGAATTTTCCAAATATATGCTTGAATTTTTACAACTGCAGAACATTAAATTCTACATCAAAAGCTAAAACCCTCTTTTTTTCGACAAAAATAAAAATAAAGTAGAAAAAGCTGGTACTTGAGTGAAAAAAAACCGCGTTTTTCGTATAACCTAAGTTTCTTAGAGATTAGGGTTTATTACAATAAGAAAAAAGCCCTATCTTTTTACAAAAAGAGAGGGCTTTATTCATAGTTACACATGTCATAATTTATTTTAGTTTCACAATAGGTCAGTGATGGGGTGAATCGGTCTCACACAGCAAATTTTTTAACTAAATTATGTCGAAATTTGTATTATTTTCGCTAAAAAACAGTGCGCACTGGTGAAAAACGAGGACTATTTGCCCACAAAAACCATAATTTATACATACTTCGACATTTACAATATATATTGACTCAGGTCTCGATCTTGAGCGATATCGCCAAGTTTCTCACGCACATACTCCGCAGTGATCGTTAGACTTTCAAGAGTTAATTCAGGAGCCTCAAAGGACAAATCTTCCAATAATTTCTCTAGAATCGTATGAAGTCTTCTTGCACCGATGTTTTCTGTATTCTGGTTCACTGAAGCTGCCATTTCTGCAATGACACGGATAGCTGCTGGATCAAACTCAAGTTCTATATCCTCTGTTCTTAGCAAATTAACATATTGTTTCGTTAGTGCATTCTCCGGCTCAGTCAGAATAGAAATAAAGTCTTCCAGTGACAAACTACTCAGTTCTACACGAATTGGAAAACGTCCCTGCAATTCAGGTATTAGATCTGAAGGTTTAGCGATATGGAAAGCTCCAGCTGCAATAAAGAGAACAAAGTCGGTCTTCACTGGACCATACTTTGTCATAATAGTCGATCCTTCCACGATCGGAAGAATATCACGTTGAACTCCTTCTCGTGACACATCAGGTCCAGAACCTTTTCCTTGACTAGCAACCTTATCGATCTCATCGATGAAAATAATACCAGACTGCTCCGCACGATACACTGATTCTGTTATAACTTCATCCATATCTATAAGCTTGGTTGCCTCTTCTTGAATGAGAACCTCTCGTGCCTCTTTAATTGGGAGCTTGCGTTTCTTCGTCTTGCGTGGCATCAAGTTTCCAAACATCTCTTGCATGTTCATGCCCATTTGTTCATTGCCTTGACCCGCAAATAGATCCATCATAGATGAACTACTATCTTCAACATCAATTTCGATTGTATCGTTCTCTAAATTTCCTGAGAGTAAATTAAATTTCACTTTTCTTCTACGCTCTGTCACACTACCATCGTTATCTTTCTCTTCCGGTGGAGTCTGCTGATTGTTATTCCCTCCAAAAAACATTTCGAAAGGGTTCTTCTGACTCTTATGATTTGAACTTGAAGGTACTATAATTTCTACGATGCGTTCGTTAGCCAATTCTACGGCTTGTTCATGGACTTTCTCCGTCCGTTCCAACTTAACCATGCGAATAGAAGTTTCGACTAAATCTCGCACCATAGACTCCACGTCACGGCCAACATAACCAACCTCAGTAAATTTAGTTGCTTCTACCTTCACAAAAGGAGCGTTTACTAGTTTTGCAAGTCTTCTTGCGATTTCGGTCTTCCCCACACCTGTAGGGCCGATCATGAGGATGTTCTTAGGAACAATCTCATCTCGTACATGTTCAGGAAGCTTATTACGTCTATATCGGTTACGAAGAGCTACTGCAACAGATTTCTTTGCTTGTTTTTGTCCAACAATATATTTATCTAATTCCGCTACAATCTGTCTGGGCGTCAAAGATTGATTGTCCATTATGGTTTCCTCCACCCTATTGGGTAATATCACTCACAAACTTACAATTCCTCCACCACAATATTCCCATTCGTATATACACATATCTCCGAAGCAATCTGTAGTGCTTCCCTAGCAATTTCTTTAGCTTCAAGTTGAGGCGCATGTCTCTTAAGAGCTCTACCTGCTGACAACGCAAAATTACCGCCTGATCCTATCGCAATAACGTCATCATCAGGCTCAATGATTTCTCCACCACCGGATATAAGTAGCATTCCATCTTTGTTCATAACGATCATAAGAGCTTCTAATTTGCGTAAAATACGATCTTGACGCCAATCTTTTGCTAATTCGACAGCTGCACGTTGTAAATTACCATGATGCTCCTCCAGTTTACCTTCGAATTTCTCAAACAAGGTAATGGCATCAGCCACAGAACCTGCAAAGCCAGCAATAACTTGACCACGATAAAGTCGACGAACCTTTTTAGCCGTTGTCTTCATAATGACGCTCTCACCAAAGGTAACTTGACCATCTCCTGCTATGGCCGCTTTACCATCATGCCGTACTGCACAGATCGTTGTCGCATGAAATGTTAGATCCATTTCTATGGCCTCCTAAAAAGTATTGAGCCTAACCAACATATTTTAAAAAATAACATCAATGAATGCATTTTTATTCTTTTGCTAAGCCTGTTTGCTCTTTGAAGGATTGGATACTCTCTATAGCTCTCGCAGCAAGTGCTTCATTCTTATCTTTCTTGCTCCGCATTCTCTTCTCAAGATTAGGCAACAAACCAAAGTTCGCATTCATGGGTTGAAAATGCTCTGGGTCTGCTGTCGTAATATAATGCGCCATACTGCCCAATGTACTCAACTGTGGGAACACTAGACATTCTTCACCAAGTGCCATTCTGGCTGCATTAATGCCGGCTATAAGGCCCGAAGCAGCAGATTCAACATAACCTTCCACCCCAGTCATCTGTCCAGCAAAATACAGCTTCTCATTTCCCTTGGTTTGGTAGGTTGGTCTAAGAAGTCTAGGAGAATTGATGAAAGTATTCCGATGCATTACGCCATAACGGACGATTTCAGCATTTGCTAAGCCAGGAATCATACCAAACACACGCTTCTGTTCACCCCATTTAAGGTGAGTCTGAAACCCAACCAGATTATAAAGTGTTCCTGCAGCGTTATCCTGACGAAGCTGTACAACTGCAAACGGAAGTTCACCTGTGTGTGGATTCACCAAACCTACGGGTTTCATTGGGCCAAACAGAGCCGTTTGTTTACCACGTTTCATCATGACTTCTATAGGCATACAACCTTCGAAATATACTTCCTTCTCAAATTCTTTAAGTTCAGCTACCTCTGCAGCAATCAAAGCGTCATAGAATGCATTAAACTCTTCTTCATTCATAGGACAGTTTAAATATGCCGCCTCACCCTTATCATAACGAGATGCCAGATATACTTTATCCATATCAATGGAATCTTTTTCGATAATTGGGGCTGCTGCATCATAGAAATAGAAGTACTCCTCACCCATCAATTCGCGAATCTGTGCTGACAACGCAGGAGATGTGAGTGGCCCCGTCGCCATAACAACGATCTCAGAATCAGGTATATGTGTAAATTCTTCATTAATGACTTCTATTAAAGGATGATTATGAAGTGTCTGCGTAATCTCTCCTGAAAAACCATCTCGATCTACTGCGAGTGCCCCACCAGCTGGCACTGCATTTCGATCCGCCGCTCCAAGAACTAGAGAATTCAACATTCTCATTTCTTCTTTCAAAACACCTACTGCATTCGTTAATCCATTAGCACGTAAAGAGTTACTACATACTAATTCAGCAAATTGATCTGTATGATGTGCCGGTGTCTTAACTACTGGACGCATTTCATACAACCTTACAGGAACACCTCGACTAGCAATTTGCCATGCGGCTTCACTACCGGCAAGTCCTGCACCAATTACGGTTACTCTTTGTGGTTCTGTCAACTTCATTACCCCCTGCGATTCTTCATTCTGCGTTATCATCGTTGTCTTCAACCAATTCAACATGGTCACAAGCTGTACACTTCAGTTTATTTCCTTGTTTATTACGTTTCTCTACCATTAGAGCATTACATATTGGACATGGCTTCAGTGATGGACGATCCCATGATACGAAATCACATTCAGGATAACGATCACATCCAAAGAAAATCCGTCCTTTCTTGCTACGTCTCTCTACGACGTGTCCTTCTTTACATGTAGGGCAAGTAACACCTATATCTTTGATAATAGGTTTCGTATTCCGACAGTCAGGGAACCCTGAACATGCTAAAAATTTACCGAATCTACCTAATTTATATACGAGGTGTTTGCCACATTTCTCGCAGATTTCATCAGATACTTCATCTTCAATTTCGATTTCCTTCATTTCTTCCTCAGCGACTGCTAGACGTTTCTCAAATGATTCATAAAATTGCGCTAGAACTTTCACCCAATCTTGTGAGCCATCACCAACATGATCCAGATCGTCTTCCATATGAGCCGTAAATTCCACATTTAGAATCTCAGGAAAAAATTGTTCCATCTGTTCAATAATTAATTCACCCAACTCCGTTGGCATGAATTTTTTTTCTTCCATCGCGATATAACCACGTTTTTGTATCGTCTCAAGCGTTGGGGCATATGTACTTGGACGTCCTATACCTAGTTCTTCTAATGTCTTAACGAGCCGAGCTTCCGTATATCTTGGAGGAGGTTGTGTAAAATGCTGTTTAGGTTCAACATCTTTTTTGACCAACTGATTACCAGGTTCAAGAGCTGGCAAGAATTTATCATCATCCGTTGTTCCATCATCATTACCTTCGACATATACCTTCATGAAGCCAGGAAATCTCACCTTAGAACCTACAGCTCGAAAAGTTGCCTTACCTACCGTGATATCCACAGAAAGCGTATCCAGTATGGCAGATGCCATCTGACTAGCAACAGCGCGTTCCCAGACTAGCTTATATAGTCGTAATTGATCGCGACTTAAATAGGCTTTAACACTCTCAGGTTCTCTTAGAATTGATGTTGGACGAACAGCTTCATGCGCTTCTTGCGCATTGGCAGATTTCTTAGAGAATTGTCTTGGCGTTTCTGGAACAAAATCTTCTCCATATTTGCTTCCGATCAGTTCTTTAATTTCTTCCGCTGCGGACGTCGCAATTCGAGTGGAATCTGTACGCATATAAGTGATAAGACCCACAGTACCCTCTTTACCTAATTCGACACCTTCATAAAGTTGCTGAGCAACAGACATCGTTTTGGCTGCGCGAAAGTTAAGCTTTCTTGCTGCTTCTTGCTGCAATGAACTAGTCGTGAACGGTGCAGACGGATGTCTTTGGCGTTCCTTCTCTTTGACATCACTAACTGTATATGATGCTCCCTCGATCTCATCCATTACTTCCTGCACATCAGCGGCACTAGACAATTCTTTCTTTACCCCATGAAGACGGTGAAACTTCGCTTCAAAAGAGGTATCACCCTTGGCCAACTGTGCTGTAATGCTCCAATATTCCTCAGGTACAAAGGCGTCGATCTCATTCTCACGATCCATAATAATCTTAACAGCTACGGATTGAACACGTCCTGCAGACAATCCCTTTTTGACTTTCTTCCATAATAGAGGGCTAATCTTGTACCCTACTAATCGATCTAGAATTCTTCGAGCTTGTTGTGCATTCACCAGGTCCATGTTAATTTTACGTGGTGTTTTAAAAGCATCCTTCACGGCTTGCTTTGTAATTTCATTAAACACAACACGACAATTCTCTGTCACATCAACATCAAGTGCATGTGCCAAATGCCATGCAATAGCTTCTCCTTCGCGGTCAGGGTCAGCTGCGAGATAGACATGTTTAACTTTTTTACTAGCATCTTTTAATTCCTTTAAAATAGAACCTTTTCCACGAATCGTAATATATTTAGGATTAAAGTCATTCTCAACCTCTACGCCAATCTGGCTTTTGGGTAAATCCCGTATATGACCCATGGAGGCTTTAACAATATATTTACTTCCTAGATATTTGCCAATCGTCTTCGCCTTAGCAGGCGACTCTACGATGACTAGTGAATCTGCTGCCATTGACTCATCTCCTCTCCAACAATAAAACCTTCGATCTCAAACACCACATTATATGATCTTATATTTAGCACCAGTTAATTGGGTAATTTGCTTTTTTATGATTAAAGATAACAGAACTGAATGCAAATGTCCAAAATCCCAGTGGCTTAAGCATAGCAATTGATCCAATGTAAAAGGTCCCTGCTCGAGTATATGGTATAGTTCAACCTCATCAGTTGTCAAATCCTTATATAATGAACAAAAACTTTTTTCCTCTCCTATGGTCCCTACTTTGCTTGCTTTATATAGAAGAGATTCATACTCTTCCAGCACATCTTTCCCACACGTTACCATTTTTGCTCCCTGTTTGATCAATTCAAGAGTACCCTTGCTCTTAGGTGAAGTTACAGGTCCTGGAACAGCGTAGACATCGCGCCCTGCTTCCATTGCGGCATCTGCCGTAATTAGTGATCCACTTCGTACATCTGCCTCAACAACCAAAGTTCCTACACTCAACCCTGCTATGATTCGATTTCGTTGTGGGAAGAGACCGGGATGTGATGGGGTACCTAATGGATATTCTGTCACAATTAACCCTCTTTTGGCAATTCTCTCAAATAAAGAACGATTTTCTGCAGGGTAAATCATGTCCATTCCTGTTCCCATAACCGCAATTGTATTCCCGCTACAGTTCAATGCAGCTTCATGACAAATACTATCCACTCCTTTGGCCATACCACTTACAACGGTCAAACCAGCATCACAGAATTGTTCAGCTAGCATGGATCCTACCTTTCGTCCGTAAGCTGTAGGGATACGTGTCCCTACCATAGCTATAGCAAGCGTGTTAAGAAGCTCACGTTGACCGAGACAGTATAATACCCATGGTGGCTGATGGGTTTCTTTTAACAATTTAGGATACTGCTCATCTAAAATAGTAATCACTTCAATGCCTCGTTTGAACAGTTGTTCCGATCGGATCTCCATCCGTTCTTTCGACAATTGTCTTACGACAGATTCTGCCTTATCTTTCGTTAATCCGGCATTTTCCCAATCCTGATTGCTATACTTCAACATTTCATGCGAGAGAGAACCTTGATTCAATATCCGTTCAATACTTTTCCATCCAATCCCATCTAACTCATGCAGTGCTACAAGTAGCGATTGCTCTTCACTAATCATACTCATATTCTCCTCCTTTAATTGGTGCGTGAGACCTACCCTTTAACGGATCTCAGCAAAAATAACGCAAAAAAAAGCAACCTTTCATACCCCAAGGGGAATAAAAGGTTGCTTACCTAGTAAGCTCATTATACATGAAGAAATATTACTGTGTCATGCATTTATCTAACATACCACGTGATTCAAGAACACTCACCAATGTAGATCCCATTTCTGATGGTGTAGGTGCTACCTTGATGCCACACTCCTCAAGCTTGGCAATTTTCTCAGCAGCAGTTCCCTTACCTCCGGAGATGATTGCACCTGCGTGTCCCATCCGTTTGCCAGGAGGGGCAGTTACCCCGCCAATAAACCCAACGACAGGTTTAGTCATATGCTCACGAATCCACTCAGCAGCTTCTTCTTCTGCCGTTCCACCAATCTCACCAATCATGATAACTGCATACGTATCAGGATCTTCATTAAAAAGATTCAGAATATCAATGAATTCGGATCCCTTAACAGGGTCTCCACCGATCCCTACTGCAGAAGATTGGCCTATTCCACGCGTCGTCAATTGATGGACAGCTTCATAAGTTAAGGTTCCACTTCTGGAAACAACCCCAACATGTCCTGCACGGTGGATGTAACCTGGCATAATCCCAATTTTACATTCCCCAGGCGTGATCACTCCGGGACAGTTCGGTCCAATTAGAACAGTCTTCTTACCTTCCAGATACCGCGATACCTTGATCATATCCAATACAGGTATTCCTTCAGTAATACAAATAACAAGATCTAATTCCGCATCCACGGCTTCAAGGATCGAATCTGCAGCAAAAGCAGGTGGGACATAGATTACACTTGCTGTCGCACCGGTTGATTGTTTCGCTTCTACAACCGTGTTGAACACGGGTAAGCTAACAACCTGGCCATCTTCTAATGTAATATCTACATTAGTACCCCCTTTACCTGGAGTAACACCACCCACCATTTGGGTACCATAATCCAAGGCCCCTTTGGTATGGAAAAGACCTGTCGCACCCGTAATACCTTGGGTAATGACTTTTGTATGTTTATCGACTAAAATGCTCACGATTACTTCACATCCCCTATCGATTTAAAAGTAACTGTTCAAAAAGTCGGCTATTCAGCACCGAAAAGGTTAGTTCAGACCGAAGAAGGAGTAGCGGAGTGTAGGTAACCTACATGAGCAACGGACTTCGAGGAATGAAATAAGATTTGATGCCGAATATTCTATAGACGTTACTTCGTGATCAATAGACGTCTTTTTGAACAACCTCTAAAAAGTAACTATTTTACGAGCGAAACAATTTTTTGTGCACCATCAGCCATGGAATCCGCAGATACGATGTTAAGTCCCGACTCGGCTAATATTTTCTTACCAAGTTCAACATTCGTTCCTTCTAATCGCACAACCAGTGGACGAGTTAGTCCAAGCTGTTTAGCTGCCTCAACGACACCATCAGCGATAACGTCACAACGCATAAT
This sequence comes from Paenibacillus sp. Y301, assembly GCF_059445505.1. Classification (NCBI taxonomy): domain Bacteria; kingdom Bacillati; phylum Bacillota; class Bacilli; order Caryophanales; family Paenibacillaceae; genus Paenibacillus; species Paenibacillus sp. Y301. The sequence goes on from NZ_JCAIUL010000005.1 coordinate 232,006, forward strand.
TCCACCAAATATATTAATAAATATTCCTTTTACTTGCTCATCAGATAAAATAATTTTGAAGGCTTCTGTCACTTTCTCCTTCGTTGCACCGCCCCCTACATCGAGGAAGTTAGCCGGGTCTCCACCATAATACTTAATGATATCCATCGTCGCCATCGCAAGACCTGCTCCATTAACCATGCAACCAATATTACCATCTAATGCAATATAGCTTAGGTCGTATTTAGAGGCTTCGATTTCCTTCATATCTTCTTCATCTAAATCACGTAGCTCTTGAATGTCTTTATGACGGAATAATGCATTAGAATCAAAATTTAGTTTCGCATCCAGTGCAATAACATCCCCGCCACCTGTAATTACAAGAGGGTTGATCTCAGCAATAGAACAATCTTTATCCACAAAAGCGCTATATAACGCCATCATGAATTTAGCAACCTTGTTCACTTGTCCATTCGGAATATGAATAGCATACGCCAATTTGCGAGCTTGGAACATTTGTAAGCCAATCGCTGGATCAATGACTTCTTTAAAAATCTTCTCTGGTGTTTCAGCAGCTACTTCTTCAATCTCAGTACCGCCTTCTTCTGACACCATCATCACAACACGCCCTGTTGCACGGTCAACAACAACACCTACGTAATATTCTTTCTTAATATCACAGCCTTCTTCAATTAAGAGGCGCTTAACCTCTTTACCTGCAGGCCCAGTCTGATGAGTTACTAATACTTTACCAAGAATTTCTTCTGCGTAAGTACGTACTTCATCCAAATTTTTAGCAACTTTGACACCGCCAGCTTTCCCACGGCCTCCTGCATGAATTTGGGCCTTTACGACCGTTACCGGACTTCCCAAAGACTTTGCAGCTTCTACCGCTTCTTCAACGGTATAGGCAACTTTTCCGTTAGGAACGGAAACACCATACTGTTTCAAAACTTGCTTTCCTTGATATTCATGGATATTCATTAATGGATCCTCCTATCAACATGACTGCAACAAGTCGAGACTCCCAAGTAGAAGTGACTAACTCTTCTTTAGAGAAAAGAAAGTCCCTTTCTGCAAGAAATATAAGGTTATATACCATTATAAATGGATACTCCTTACATTTAAATTGGAAATAAATATAAGCCCAACTCATTGTATCACGTTTTTAAAACGCTTACCTTAATATACCCATATGGAATAGACACTCTTTTGATATCGATTTCATCCCTTATTGCGAATAATTGGGAATATATAGCAAATTGATTCTTTAGTAATTCAGATTGAAGTGCTTCTTAATTGACAAATCAACTTATTCAATCTAAGATTTATGTAATAATTATATATTTGTAAAAAAGGAAGCACCTTTTTCTAATGAGAAATACGAGTTAATCACGTATCCATTATATAGAAGAGAGGTGTTTTATTTATGTATGGAAAAATGCATAGTGCGTGTTTATATGGTATTGATGGCGTAATAATTCAAGTGGAAGTGGATATATCTAATGGGTTACCACAGACTGCTATTATTGGTCTTCCTGACTCTGCAATTCGTGAAGCTGTTGAACGTGTTCGAGCTGCCATTAAGAACTGCGGATTTCGATTCCCAATGCAAAGAGTTACGATTAACTTAGCCCCAGCTGATCTCAGAAAGGAAGGTTCTGCATTCGACCTAGCGATAGCATTAGGTATTCTAGTAACTAGTGGTCAGATTGTTCTTCCTTCAGACATCCGATTACTAATGATCGGTGAGCTTGCATTAGATGGCACATTACGACCCGTGTCCGGTGTTCTCTCTATGGTAGATCGTGCAAAACAAGAAGGTTTCAATGCGGTTCTATTGCCAGAAGAGAATGGTGCGGAGGCTATTCTAATCAAAGATATGCATGTTTTTAGTCTTGGACACCTAAGAGAACTATTGTATCCGAGCGGCATTCAGGCGAAGACAGGTAGAAAGGACACCGATCCTCCTGTCATCCTTGAATCATTGGATTTCCTTTACAAGCCCTCTACCTCAATTCCTATAACGTCAGCTTCCGACTTCCATGTTGCCAATTATGAAGATTATAGCGATGTTCTGGGACAACAACATGTGAAGCGAGCTCTTACGATTGCAGCTGCAGGCATGCATAACATTCTGCTAATCGGCCCTCCAGGAACTGGAAAAACAATGCTAATTAAACGTCTACCTACTATACTACCTTCTTTATCTGAACAAGAAGCTCTAGAGACAACCAAGATCTTTAGCGCGGCCGGTAAACTAAAAGAACCTTCCGCGGGCTTACTGAAGCGACGACCTTTCCGCTCACCTCACCATACGATCTCAGCTGGGGGACTCATTGGCGGAGGTACAATCCCTAAACCAGGAGAAGTCAGTCTTGCCCATCGAGGAATCTTGTTCCTCGATGAGCTTCCTGAATTCTCACGAAATGTGTTAGAAGTGTTACGCCAACCCTTAGAAGATCGAGCTGTAACGATTAGCCGGGCGAGAGCAGTTCATACATTCCCAGCTCACTTCATGCTAGCTGCTTCCATGAATCCATGTCCGTGCGGCTATCTTGGGTCTGATCATCCTGAGAATCGCTGTACATGCAGCGACACACGTACCGCTAATTATCGAGCCAAAATTTCAGGTCCATTACTGGATAGAATCGATCTTCAAGTAGATGTTCCTCGCCCTAAAGAATGGACAAAGGAGAGCTCAAGCTTATCTTCTGAAGAAATGAAAGAGCAAGTATTACAAGCCCATAGTATACAACAACGACGGTATCGGCATTTACCATTCTCCTATAACAGTGAATTAGCAGGAAGACATCTTCGGCATTTTGCTGCGCTATCGTCAGATACAGCCTCCATGCTGCAAGATACATTAGAAGCATTGGGTCTCAGTATGAGAGCGTATGACAGAATTCTGAAGTTAGCCAGAACGATTGCAGACCTGGATGCCAAAGACACAATCTCGGCCTCACATGTTGCAGAGGCTATTCAATATCGGAATTTGGATCGCCAACAGAATTCGGGTGAGGAAGTGTGACCTATTCCTTGGTTGACAAATGAATCTCATGTTCGATGTACACTGCTGGTCCCGAGACAGCAATTTCTTCAGGAGTAACATCTAATTGTGAGACCAAACCTTTCACATAACCACAAATACCTGAATTGCCTGCACCGGCTTCTGGCTTCTTCACCCCGCTATCTTTGCTTACCATTCCAAATCTCTAATATCTCTTGAAAGGAAAGATATGTCTTTTTTCTCGTTAATCCCTTCTTTTTTTAGGGCTTCCACCGCTATAGAGGCGTCCTGATGGGTTATATATATACCAATGCATAATTGATTCATACTATTCACTCCTTTTCACCTTACTTACATTGCCTTATTAACTATTCTCAAATTGAAATAAACGAATAGTATTCGTATATAATGGTGTAAGATGTTTACTTGGTAAGACTAAAGCAAGAAATCCCCGTACTGAATATGTATTCAGTACGGGGATTTCTGTTGTATATTCTACTGCTACTGTCACATGTCTAATATTGATAACACACTTCAAAGAAGATGTCAGAAATGTGGACCTGGAACCGCTAGTTCATGACGGGACTGGAAGTCAGTCTGAAGAGAAAGAACAGCTAACTCTTCGTCCAGATCGTTATGAAGCAGGAACTCCTAACACAGTAGGGATTGCAGGCTTACGAGCCTTTCTGTTGGACCAACAAACCCATGTGTAGCATTGTATGTATGCATTGAATATTAAAAAGCTTCTGTAATATGCTCCAAGTTAGCTACAGTCATATCAGCATGTAACAGAACGGCGATCACATCAAAACGTATCATTGTAGTAACTAAATCAGCTTGTTTATACAATAGGTAGACTTCAGCTGTTTTACGCACTTGATTAATTTTGTGCACATTCACAGACTCTGCCGGTGTACCATACCTTGAATTTCCACTACGGCTTCTTACCTCTATAAAAATTAAGAAATTATCTTTGCGAGCCACAATATCTAACTCACCACTTCGGCATCGCCAATTGCGATCTATTATTTCATATCCTTGTTCTAGTAAGTAACTAGCAGCTTGTTCTTCCGCGACAGCACCTTTTTCCTTACGTTTATCTTTTGTACGTCCATGATCAACGTCCATGGCGGTGCCTTCCTTCTTTGGCTAAGCTATCTGTTCGATAGACATACGAGAGTACTTCAGCCACAAGTTGATATAATTCAGCAGGAATCTGTTGATCAAGATCTAGTTGAGATAAGACTTCTACTAAAGCTGCGTCTTCTTGTACAGGAACACCATGCTCTTTCGCCTTCTCAAGAATAGTCTCTGCTAGTCTACCACTCCCTTTGGCTACAACAATAGGAGCTTCGGATTCGCCAGGTACATATTTCAGTGCAACTGCTCTTTTCTTAGAGAGCGCAACTTCTTCCTTAGACATTTCACTCATATCCGCATATCCACTCCTTTATAGGTAGGAGGAATATACTCCGACGTCACGCTACCCTGTTTACTATCTATTTCAGATACTTTAGGTATAGGCAACGGTTCCGCTTTGAGGCTAAGTAACTGGTAGCCAATGGAGTGCATAGCTTGAGATATTTCTTCACGACGATCTTCGATAAGGGATGTCATCCATTCATGATCATTATGGATTTTCAGACTAACGATTTTGTCGACCACTTGGACATCTACAAGCGTACTACCTAGATGTTTCATATCTAGATCAAACCATAAACGACAATTAGATGCATCTAGTTCTCCTTTTTTACCCCGACGAGCCTGAATATGAACAGACGCTGTCTCCTGACCATCCTGTCCATTCAGAGGAATAAACATCGTGACTTGTGCAAATGGAGCTGTGCGGTCTGTATTTAACAACAACTGCTGACCGGTCATATGCTGAACAAGCTGTTGAGCAGCTTCCTTCAATGCAGGAGGAAGATCTGTACGATCCACCAATTGTAGAAGAAGACCCTTTAATGAGTCCTGATTCAGACCGGCTATCTCTGTTCTTACCCCCTGTCCAGCTACAGTAGGCATAGAGTTAACTCCGCGAAGCACCGCTTCTGGCATATTTTTAGCCAGTTGGGCTAGGTTCGCATCGTTTGCAGCCTGAGTTACTTGTGTTTGAGCAGCTAACGGTGCGTTAGCTGTTGGTGTAGCAGCGTTCGATTGAAGCGCTGCAGCCGTAGTGCCTAGCGGCGCACTCCCCGCCGCGGCTGGCCCCTGCGGGGCTTGCGCTTGCGGCGACGTCGTGCCGCTGCGCACAGCCTGTTGCTCGTGCTCCGCACCGAGCAACTTCAACATGCGCCCTACCCAAGGGGCTTCGCCTTGGGTAGGCGCGGGCTGTAGCGCCGCCGACTGCGTAGCTGGCGGCACTACACCGCCGCCACTTGGCGTAGCCGTGGCGGGTTGTGTCGTCGCCGCTGCTGTGCCCTGCGGCGACGAGCGAAGCTGCTGTAACACATCCTGCAGCTTCGCTAGAAGTGGCTGCAACGGTGTTGCAACAGCGGTGCTATTCGATACCGCTGTTCCCAAGGTTGTCGCTGCCGTAGTGTTCCTCTGCCCGGCATCACCGACAGTTTGCGTCTGCGTTCCTTGGGCGGTCTGAGCCCCTACTAGATTCCCTGACTTCCCAGTCGCATCCTGATTCCCTAACGTTCCAGGCAATGGTGTTGCTCCTAAGGATGATTGAAGTTCTGCTTTTCCATTGGGTTGAGCTGCCTCGCCTAAATTAGCAACTAGCAAGGTAAGCTGTTCACTTAGACCGGATAACAGTTGGTGTAGTGGAGGACCAAAGACAGCCTGTTGCAACCCTCTCACACTTTCCCCACTCATGGGAAGTCCTCGTTGAAAAGCGATAGCGGCGGATTGAAGCCATTGCTCTGAAGATACCCCTGGTGGCTTCTCCATCATAATACCTTTAAATAGTGTTACATTATCCTTCGTAAGAGGTACACCACTGGCTTGAAGCGTCTGAATCATTTCACGATTAGCTTTTGTATCAGTTAGACCTACCGCCGTTAATACCTCGCCCATAGACTTGGCAGAGATTGATGTATAAGGAGAATCACTTAAAGGCTTTAATACCATCGCTCCATCCTCTGCTGGAGGTTGGACTTGCAATAATGTAGCCTGTCCTTGTTGTAGGGGTGTTTCTACCTTAGCATGAACTTTCACACCCTGAATTTGGATATCTGCTTCTGTACCATCCTCAGAGACGTTTAGAACTACGCCACGAACTACTTGTCCCGTCTTTACATCTAATTGTTTCATATCCCCCGGTTTGCTGTCACCCAACAAACCTCGTATTAATGATCCGATATTCACAGTTCTTCCTCCGTTTTCAAATCGCTCTTTCTCTCTATATCGGCCGTTTACCCAATTCGCTTAAGCACTTCTTTTTTAAAACAATGTTTGTTTCTCTGCCTCAAGGTTCTTAAGAAAGCTACGACGATGCATCGGTGTTATTCCTAAATCCATAATTTGCCCTCTATGTAGTTTCGTTGCATACCCTTTATGGATCGCGATTCCGTATTCGGGATACATAGCTTCCCAAGCTCCTTCACACAGTCTGTCGCGCGTCACTTTTGCAACAATAGAAGCTGCTGCTATGGACTGGCTGTTAGCATCTCCTTTAATGATGGAAAGCTGTGGAATATCAGAATCCACCTTTTCTGCATCCACAAGTAAAAAGTTAGGTGTCACTGATAAGCCTTCTAGGGCCTTTTTCATAGCTAATCTGGATGCCTGCTTAATATTAATTCGATCAATGGTAGCTGCATCTGCATATCCAACACTTACTGCAATAGCCTTCTCCATAATGACATCGTATAAATAATCACGTTTTTTCGCACTTAGTTTCTTAGAGTCATTAACGCCATCAATCAACAGACCTTGTGGAAGAATAACGGCTGCTGCGACTACATCACCAAATAGACAACCTCTTCCAACTTCATCGATGCCTGCAATATATGAATAGCATTGTTCCCAGTAATTTGTCTCATATTGGAGCATGTTAATCTTGTCACCTTCTGTTTTACTCACTAGATTCACACGTTCCTTTCTACATATCTCACACATTCTTGTATACTATTTCTCACTTAGCTTACCATATCTATTTAGAACTGCGATAACTCATGACATGGTAATGTCGTCCAAAAAAAAACCTCCGAAGGATATCGGAGGCTTCAAACTTCGTCTTTAATATGGTGCTTCCATTGAAAAACGGCCTAATTTACCAGCACGGAGTTCCCGGAGTAACGTACGACAAGCTTTCTCCAAGTCCACTCTTCCGCCGCTAACAATACAACCACGTTTACGACCAATTTCCTCCATGATCGAAACAATTTCGTCAGGATTCTCGTAATCCGTTGGTTGTTCACATTGAAGATCAAACCGTTCTTTGAAAGGAACCCAATAGTATTTCGCAAGATATTTAATTGCAAAAAAAGCTACATCCTCTGCATTTAGGGTTTCTTCTTTAATCGCTCCAGTTACCGCTAGGCGATAACCTACATTCATATCTTCAAACTTAGGCCATAGTATCCCTGGTGTATCCAGTAATTCCATTTCCTTGCTCACTTTAATCCATTGTTGACCTTTAGTCACACCTGGACGATCTCCTGTTATAGCAACACTTCGTCCCGCAAGCTTATTGATCAATGTAGATTTACCTACGTTAGGAATACCTACAATCAATGCACGAATAGCTCTTGGATTCATGCCTTTAGAAATCTGCTTATCAAGCTTTGCTTTCAACAATACTTTAAGTTGTGTTGGAATTTCTTTCATTCCTGTACCTGTTGATGCATCAACAGGGAAAGCTAGATGTCCTTCTTTTTTGAAATAATCTAACCATTCTCTTGTTACTTCCGCATCTGCTAAATCCGCTTTATTGAGAATAATAAGTCGAGGTTTCCCCCCAAGTATTTCATCAATCATCGGATTGCGGCTTGATAGCGGAAGTCGTGCATCAACCAGTTCAATAACCGCATCTATTAGCTTTAATTGTTCTTGAATTTGGCGGCGGGCTCTAGTCATATGACCAGGGAACCATTGAATCGTCACCGTCATCACCTCATCTTCTTTACCACAACGAATCCATGAATCTCATGGTGTTAATGGTTAATCCATTCCATATCTTTCACTGGCCAGAAAATTACATCCGCACGGCCTACAATATCACCAAGTGGAACATATCCAATCATCCGACTATCAGTACTATCTGATCGGTTATCTCCCATCGCAAATACATGTCCTTCAGGCACTGTACCATCCGGAAACTTTTCGTTAGGGAAATCTTTATTGTTATATGTCATGTTTTCTTTGTGTCTGCTGTCGATCTCATCCTGTATGTAGGGCTCATCAATAGGTTCCCCATTCACGTAAACGGTATCCCCAACCACCTTAACGGTGTCTCCAGCAACGGCAATAACTCGTTTAATAAAATCTCTACCTTCAGAGGGAACATGAAACACGATAACTTCGCCCTTCTTAGGATCTCGAATATCAAACAGAATTTCATTCACAATTAAACGTTCTCCCGTGTGAAAGTTAGGCTTCATAGAAGGTCCATCTACAATAAATGGTTTAAAAAGAAGCCAACGAATAAGTACAACCAGAATCACAGCGATAATAATCGCCTTAAGCCACTCCATTATTTCATTGTTTCCTTTTTTCGCTGGTTTATCATCATGCTCTTTCAATTCAGCTGTATCTGGCTGAACTTCCAAGTCCTGCTGCATCATTCATCGCCCTCTCTAAACCTAATGAAATGCAATTGGAAAAAGGATAGAAAACGTCTTTTTAACATTCTCGAAAAGAAAAGCTCCTTGCAGGAGCTTAATTACCTCATAAATAAAGGCATAATTTAACCATATACCATATTTATCCTAAAACGAAAGGGACTTGAAATCAAGCCCCTTAACGTTGTCCGTTTATTAACGGCGAATTTCTTTAATTCTTGCTGCTTTACCGCGTAGATCGCGAAGATAGAAGAGTTTAGCACGACGCACTTTACCACGACGAGTCACTTCAATTTTCTCGAGTTTAGGCGAGTTAAGTGGGAAAGTTCTTTCCACACCAACACCGTAAGAAATTTTACGTACTGTAAAAGTTTCTCCGATTCCGCCACCACGACGCTGAATGACAACACCTTCGAACAATTGGACACGCTCACGTGTTCCCTCGATAACTTTTACATGTACTTTCAAAGTATCTCCAGGGCGAAAGTTTGGCAAATCTGTGCGAAGTTGATCTTGAGTAATCGCTTGTAGGATATTCATATTAGAATTCCCTCCTTCCATACAGGTGTTCTTGCCTCTTCCAAAGAAATAACATTCTCTTTCATTATCGACAGAGGACCACCGTATTCATACACAACAGGATTAAGTATAGCATAGGTTTCTATCTCCATGCAAGATTTTTTATATTCTATGAACATATAAAGATTCACACTTTTTCACTATTGTATTTTTAAACTAAAAAATGATAAACCCATTGACAAATCATGGATATTGAATAAAATAAATATAACGTCAAAATAATTATAACGTTCACAAAAATTTGTAGGAGTGATTCACATGGCTGAGATTGCCCTATCCAAAAAACCAGGACTAAAAGAATTAAAAGTTAACAGACCTTTTATGCTTCTTCTTGTAGCTAAAGTCATTTCGCGCTTTGGTGATTCCATTGATTCGATTGCTTATAGTTGGATGGTCTATTTACTCACGGGATCTAAAGTTCTCATGGGCACCTTATTTTCCATAAATTTCATACCAGGGATTCTCTTCAGCATCTTCACTGGTGTATTTGTAGATCGATGGAATCCGCGTATAATCATCATGATCGCTGATATAAGCCGAGGTACTATGGTGATTGTAACGGGATTACTATACTGGTCAGGCCTTTTACAACCTTGGCATTTATTCTTGTTCACATGTATCAACTCCACGTTTGAATCTTTTGCTTCTCCTGCAGAAATGTCACTTGTTCCTCGTATTCTTCCCAAAGCACTTCTACTCAGCGGCAATTCCCTCAGTTCTTCTGCTGGACGGATAGCTGAATTGGCTGGACTCGCGACTGCAGGAGCACTCATTGGACTGTTGGGAATATCAGGAGCCATTATCCTCGATGGATTAACCTTTATAGTTTCAGCAATTCTAATCGCTTGTATCGCTATACCTTCTGAACCTTCTACTGCCTCGAGTCCATCGAATAGACAACCTACATCCTACTTTCAACAATTTAAAGAAGGATTTACATTCATCGCTTCTCATAGACTCCTACTGATCATTATGTTTGTAGCCGTCTTTGTTAACTTTTGCCTTGCTCCATTCAATGTACTGAACACTGTCTATGTAAAAGAACTGCTTCACGCAGGACCTATTGGGTTATCTATACTTGGAATCGCGCTAATGACGGGTATGGTTGCCAGTGGTCTATGGGTAAGTGTTAAAGGTTCCTCTTATAGAAAAAGCGTTCTGATCGTATGTGGGTTCATACTACTCGGCATAAATTACGCATTATTATTCATACCCGTAGCTTTTCCTACCTATTCCCTTTATTCAGCTGCACTCTTTAGCTTTGGAATGGGTATTGCCACTCCTCTTGTAAGCACACCTACAGGAACCTATTTAATGGAGGTTACACCCAAAGAAATGCTTGGAAGAGTTGGTTCTTTATTCAACGTGGTCTGCACATGTGCTATGCCTGTAGGAAGTCTATTAGCAGGAATAGTTGCAGAACTCATACCCGTGCATATCATATATCTCATATTAGGTGGATTTCTGATGATTCCAGCTATCTTTTTAGTGACTCAGAAGAGTTTCATGAAAGTATAATTCAATTTTTTGAACTTTATCCACGTGCAGACTATAATGAGTAAGTGCAGAGCTTGCATAAATACAGGATCTTATGATTGAGGTGCACGTGGATGGAGACAATAACATTAACAACTCTTGAGGAAATCAGAATATTTTCAGACCCTTACAGAATGGATATCATCGATGAATTTCAGAGGTTAAATCGACCCGCCACCGTTAAGGAAATTGCAGATATTATGGGTGAAGTACCTGCTAAGGTATATTATCACGCCAAAAAACTAATGAGTATTGGACTACTTACACTGGACCATACACAGCAAATCAACGGTATTACAGCGAAGTATTATCAAGCTTTTCAGGGCACGATTGCTGTTAAACGTAGTGAAACCGATACTCCTACTCACAATGTTCTATCTGAAACACAGAAATTACTTGGGGACATATATGAAAAGAATAAACAACGATTTCTCAGCATGGTTAGTATCGATAATAACAGTAAAGCCCATATCAGCAATCAAACCGTCTACCTGACGAAAGAGGAAGTCGAACAATTCTTGGAGATGATTAATCAATTCTATGAGACACATAAACAACCACAACCTCACAACGAGCAAGATAAATACGAATTCTTTACATCCATAGTCAAGGAGAAATCCACTAATCAGGACAAATTGTCCTAATCATACATATTATATAAAAAAGCCACCGAAGACATGATGTTAGTAGCACATCAGATCAAGGTGGCTTTTTTATTTACATGTTGCTTCTTAAACCTGTTTCAAAAATTCTACAATGGTCAGAAGACCTTTATCGAAGTTGTCCAAATTGAAATGTTCATTTGGTGCATGTAGATTCTCATCAGGTAATCCAAAACCCATCAATACAACAGGAACGTTTAACAAACGGCCAAATGTTTCGACAATTGGAATGGAACCTCCATCTTTTGTGAATACGGGACGAACCCCATATACCTCGTTAAATGCTTCTGCAGCCTTTTGTAGAACAGGTGTAGTCGTATCCATCGTAAACGGATTTCCTTTTTCACGTTGAATAACAGACACATTAGCACCCACAGGTACATTGGCATGAATATGTCGTTCGATTTTATCAAGAATATCTTGTGGCTTCTGATATCCTACAAGACGGCAAGTAATCTTCGCATGTGCTTCCTTCGGAATAACAGTCTTCGATCCTTCACCTTGGAATCCACCATATACGCCGTTTAGCTCTAGAGTTGGACGAGCTCCTGTTCTTTCCACAAAGGAGTATCCTTCCTCTCCATAAAGGGCATCTAGACCTAGATCTTGTTGTAATTTATTCTCATCAATCGATTGTTTTACAAATTCAGCTCGCATCTCAGGTGACAACTCAGGTACATCCTCATAGAACCCTTCCACGTTCACACGACCTTGATCATCATGAAGCGTAGCTAGAAGTGTCACAATCGCATGTAGTGCGTTAGGAACGCCTCCACCGAACGTACCCGAATGTAGGTCAGTATTGGCTGTTGTGATCTGAACATCTAGAGAACAAAGTCCACGTAAGCCGACACATATCGCAGGTCTACCTTTTTCAAGCAACGATGTATCCGAGATTAGCACTACATCTGCTGCCAATTCCGCACTGCGTTCTTCCAAGAAGGATGGTAAGTTCGGACTTGTTACTTCCTCTTCACCCTCGATACAGAATTTAATATTTACAGGAAGCTCTTTCTCTTGCTTAAGAAGTGCTTCCACGGCTTTGATATGTAGAAATACTTGACCTTTATCATCTGTTGCTCCGCGAGCAAAGATCTTATCTCCACGAATCGTTGGTTCAAATGGAGGTGTCTCCCACAGATTTAGCGGGTCAACTGGCTGTACATCATAATGTCCATATACAAGTACAGTCGGTTTACCTGGAGCATGTAAATGGTCAGCCGTTACAATCGGATGTCCCGCAGTTTGATGAATGGTTACATTCTCAAGGCCTGCTTTCGTTAACGAATCTGCAAGCCAGTCTGCCGCACGTATAACATCTGACTTATGTTCAGATAGGGCAGAGATACTCGGTATGGATAACCATTCTTTTAATTCATTTAAATGTTGTTCTCTTAGGTTTTCAAAATAGACTTTATAATCCATCTTGTTCCTCCCCTTCCATTCTATAAATGATTAGTATTATGGAGCTCCTTCAGATACTTCTTATCTTGCGCTGTAAGCTCAAGCTTATCAAGTAGATCCGGACGACGTGTAAAAGTTCGCTTCAACGCTTGCTGTCTACGCCATACATCTATATTAGCATGATGACCACTCAACAGCATGTCCGGAACCTTCCAGCCACGAAATTCAGCAGGTCTTGTGTAGTGTGGATACTCTAGAAGACCTGTGCTGAATGAATCTGTCACGGCTGACATCTCATTACCTAATACACCTGGTAACAATCGTACTACAGCATCGATAACAGTCATAGCAGGAATCTCTCCACCTGTAAGAACATAGTCACCTACAGACAACTCATCCGTGACTAGATGTTCACGAATTCGTTCATCGTATCCTTCATAATGTCCACATATAAAGATGAGATGTTCCTCTTGTGATAATTCTTCAGCCTTTTTCTGTGTAAATGTTTCTCCTTGTGGACACATTAGGATCACACGTGCCGGCTTATCGCTAGAAGTCATAACATGTTCTACAGCAGCAAAAATAGGTTCCGGCTTCAACACCATACCGCCTCCTCCACCATAAGGAGTATCATCGACCGTATGATGTTTACTTAAAGAGAAGTCTCTGAAATTGATGGCATTCAAAGACACGATTCCTTTGTCGTTCGCTTTGCCTAAAATACTACTCTCGAATACCCCTGTAAACATCTCAGGAAATAAGGTAAGCACATCTACCTTCATAATTATAACAATCCTTCCATGAGGTAAACCTTAACCTTCTTATTACTAACATCCACATCTAACACGACATCGTCGATCACTGGAATTAGAATATCTGGACCAGAAGCTGGTTTAACTACCCACACATCATTTGCACCAGGAGATATGATCTCAGTAATTATGCCAAGTGGCTTATCTTCATTCTCATCCGTAAACACACTGCATCCAATGATTTCATGATAATAGTATTCATTGTCTGGCAGTTCAACAAGATCAGTCTGAGATACTTTAAGCATACTTCCTTTGTATTTCTCAACCTGATTTATGTTTGTAAAGCCTTCTAACTTGAGAACGTACATATTCTTATGGAAACGTGCGGACTCTACAGTAATCCAGAATGATGGTGTTCCGTCCCCAGGAATCAAGAATAAACGTTTCCCTTTTGCGAAACGTTCTTCTGGAAAATCTGTGATCGGCAATACTTTGATTTCACCCTTAATTCCATGCGTATTCACCAATTTACCAACTGTTAATAATTGCTCAGACATATTCTCCTCCTACAAAAAAAGCGTTCTTACGCGCAGAATACTTTAGTTCATGCTTAATCTTACATCTTCAGCATGTACGAAAAAGGGCTAGGACATGCATCCTAACCCACTTTCGTAAATCTTTAAGATATGATATCCACGGTTACGCGTTTGTCCATTTTGACTGCTGCAGATGTGACTACTGAGCGAAGGGCTTTGGCAATTCTACCTTGTTTACCTATAACCTTACCCACGTCATCAGGATGAACGGACAATTCATAGACAACAAGATGATCCTTCTCCACCGTCTTCACGGTCACATCTTCAGGATGATCCACCAAAGCCTTAGCAATAACACTAACTAATTCTTCCATAGATACCCCTCACGATCAGTCATTATTTCTGTAACTTAAGTTCATGGAATTTCTTCATAACGCCTGCTTTACTAAGCAAGTTACGAACTGTATCTGATGCTTGTGCACCTGTTTGAAGCCATGCCAAAGCTTTATCTTCATCAATCTTAACTACCGCCGGTTGTTCAACTGGATTGTAGTAACCAATTTCTTCGATAAAACGACCATCACGCGGGGAACGGGAATCCGAAACCACGATACGGTAGAACGGCGCTTTATGAGCACCAATGCGTTTAAGACGAATACGTACTGCCACAAAATTCACCTCCTTCAAAAAATAAACTCATGATTTAGTATTTTAACGGAAAGGAAACTTCATGCCGCCTTTGCCTGCTAATCCTTTTAACTGCTTCATTGCTTTGCCTTTTGGACCTTTAGGTCCCATCATATCTGAGAATTGTTTCATCATTTTGCGCATCTCATCAAACTGTTTGATCAGTCGGTTTACTTCGGCAATATTGGTTCCACTACCTACTGCAATCCGTTTACGTCGTTTATGGTCAATAATCTCAGGATGTTGCTTTTCATGTTTCGTCATTGAGAACACAATGGCTTCAATACGACCCATTTGTTTATCGTCTACTTTAATATCTTTAGCCTGCTTCATCTTGCCCATACCAGGAATCATGTCCATAATTTGGTCAAGCGGTCCTAACTTCTTCACTTGATCCATTTGCTCTAGGAAATCATCGAACGTAAATTCTGAATTACGCATCTTACGTTCCATTTCCTTCGCTTTCTCAACGTCGATGTTAGACTGGGCTTTCTCAATTAGAGATAACATATCTCCCATACCTAGAATACGTGAAGCCATCCGTTCTGGATGGAAAGGCTCCAAAGCATCAATTTTCTCACCTAGTGCAGCAAATTTAATCGGGCAACCCGTTACTGCTTTGACTGAGAGAGCAGCACCCCCACGTGTATCACCATCTAACTTGGTGAGTACAACCCCTGTGAGTGCAAGTTGATTATTAAAGTTATCCGCAACGTTTACCGCATCCTGTCCAGTCATGGCATCTACCACAAGCAAGACCTCATCTGGATTAACTTCAGCATGAATCTGACGTAATTCTTCCATCAAGGTTTCATCAATATGAAGTCGTCCGGCTGTATCTACAATCAGATAATCATGTCCATGATCCTTAGCATGCTGCAAGGCTTGTTTAGCAATCTCAACAGGACTAACCTTGTCTCCGAGTGAAAATACGGGAACTTTGATTTGTTCTCCCAACACTTCCAACTGCTTAATGGCTGCAGGTCGATAAATATCTCCAGCTACAAGTAAAGGACGACTATTCTGCTTCTGAAGCAACTTAGCTAATTTACCAGAGGTTGTTGTCTTACCTGCACCCTGTAAACCAACCATCATAATCACAGTAGGAGGTTTATTGGACTTCGCAAGCTTAGCCTGACTTCCACCCATTAGTTCAGTCAATTCTTTATTAACAATGTCAATTATAATCATGCCTGGAGTAAAGCTGTCCATAACTTCTTTGCCAATGGACTTTTCTTTCACTTTGGCAACGAATTCCTTGACTACTTTGAAATTAACGTCTGCTTCCAATAAAGCAAGACGTACTTCACGCATCGCTTCATTTACATCGTCCTCAGACACTTTGCCTTTGCCGCGAAGCTTACTAAACACGTTCTGCAGCCTACCTGTTAATCCTTCAAATGCCATTCGCTGCCACCTCCCTACAACTATTCATATACTTGCAAACGATCTAATATTGTAACGATCTTATCCATATCTTCTGTTGAAACATCCACCGTAGTAAGTAGATGTCTTAATTGTTCTAGTTCATAATTACGTTGTTCATACTTTTGTAGAAGACTTAATTTCTCTTCATACATATCTAGAACTTGTTCTGCACGTTTAATGTGTTCATAGACTGCCTGCCGGCTTATTTCAAACTCAGCAGCAATTTCCCCAAGGGAAAAATCATCATGAAAGTAATACTTAAGGAAAGTCTGCTGCTTCTCAGTCAGCAGGTGTTCATAGAAATCAAACAGCCGATTTATTCGGTTTGTCTTCTCGAGCCTATCATCCTGACTCATTAAGAACACTCCCTTCGTCAAGGAAAAACACTTTACACTCAACGTCCCTAATAATACATAAAATAAAGAGAGATGTCAAGCAAATATCCTTGTCATCTCTCACCAAAGGTTTTCCCTACTTCAACTGCCTAAGAATGCTCACTGATTGGGCAGTAAATACAGAAACACAGAGAAGAAATGAAGTATACTTCCAGCTAATACGAACAGATGCCATATGGCATGGTGATAAGGAAATCCCCTCCATACGTAGAATACCGTTCCCAATGTAAACATGATTCCGCCAAGAGCTAGGAGTATGATTCCTCCCGAAGGTATAGCGGCTGTTAACGGAACCCATGCGATCACAATCATCCAACCCATCAAGATATAGAAGATTGTCGACATGAATAGAAATCTTTTGACAAAGTATGCCTTGAAGAAACAACCTAGAATGGCAAACCCCCACACAATTCCGAATAAAGACCATCCCAAGGGTCCTCGAATGGCAACAAGCATAAAGGGTGTATAAGAACCTGCTATATAAAGATAAATTGACGAATGGTCAAAGATTTCAAACAGATCCTTTACTTTACCTTCCCTGAAGCTATGAACTAGTGTCGAGTTTAAATACAAAATGAGCATGGATGCTCCGTAGATGGTGAAACTTACAACATGCCACGGCGTCCCTTTCAAACTTGAGAACACAATCAGTAATACAAGTGCCACAATACTAAGAACCGTTCCAATGCCATGAGTGATCGCATTAGCCACTTCCTCACGGCGTGTGTAAACATGCGTATTAGCCATAAATGAAAGATCCTTTCAATAGATACTTATATATTAATTATACACCTGCTAAACATTAGAATCCACATCACACATGTCAATTTAAAAAGGCATCTGCAGCTCTGAAATCTGCAAATGCCTATCTATTATAACAACATGTAGTTATGCCTCCGGATGAGAAGACTCATCTGCATCCTCTTCTTCTTGAATCAATCCTGCAAATAAGGCATGAACGAACTGCTGCGAATCAAAGGGTTGTAAGTCTTCCATTTTCTCACCTAGACCTACTAACTTCACTGGAATGTTCATTTCCTGACGAATGGCAACAACAATCCCACCCTTAGCCGTACCATCTAACTTCGTAAGAACAAGACCCGTCACACCACTCTTCTCGCCAAAGAGCTTAGCTTGACTCAGGGCATTCTGTCCTGTTGTAGCATCCAATACCATCAAGACTTCATGAGGCGCACCTGGAATCTCACGCTGAATAACACGGAATATTTTGTTCAGCTCTTCCATTAGATTAGATTTATTCTGTAAGCGTCCTGCTGTATCACAGATAAGCACATCCACCTGACGTTGCTTCGCCGCTTGAACAGCATCATACATAACAGCTGCAGGATCTGAACCCGCTTGCTGTTTAATCACATCTACTCCTGCACGTTGACCCCATACTTCTAATTGCTCAATAGCTCCCGCACGGAAGGTATCCCCTGCTGCTAATAGCACCTTTTTACCTTCTTGTTTAAAGCGATAAGCCATTTTTCCAATCGTCGTTGTTTTCCCTACGCCATTTACGCCAACAAATAGAATGACAGTTATACCATCTTTATTCATTGTTAGGGCATTATCATCATCCCCACGGAGCAATTCCATCAACTTTTGAGACAAGATAGGCTGTAGTTCCAAAGCATTCTCGATTCTCTGTTTCTTCACTTCAGCACGTAACTCATCGATCAAAGTCATGACTGTGTTAATTCCTACGTCTGCACCAATCAGGATTTCTTCGAGTTCTTCATAGAATTCTTCATCTATTTTCTTACGTCGAATCATTAGATCCGATACCTTCTCTACAAATCCCTTGCGTGTTTTCTCAAGCCCATCACGAAACTGCTTCGTTACAGCTTCTGTTTTGTTCGAAATATTTTCTTTCAGTTTTTTAAAAAAACTCATATGCTTCCTCCATCTCTATATCTACCTCTAATTAAGCAATTTCAGCTTCATCATTCTCTAACTTCACAGATACCAGCTTGGACACGCCGCCTTCTTCCATCGTTACGCCATAAAGTACGTCGGCTTCTTCCATGGTTCCTTTACGGTGGGTAACCACAATGAACTGGGTCTGTTCCGAGAATTCACGCAAATATTGTGCAAACCGAACGACATTGGATTCATCCAACGCAGCTTCTACTTCATCCAATACGCAGAAAGGTACCGGCTTAACCTGTAGAATAGCAAACAAGAGTGCCATAGCAGTCAAAGCACGTTCCCCTCCAGAGAGGAGTTGTAGATTCTGAAGCTTTTTACCTGGTGGTTGAGCTACAATATCAATACCAGTATCCAACATATGTTCTGGATCAAGGAGAACAAGATCTGCTCTACCTCCCCCAAATAGCTTCATAAACACCGTACCGAATTCACGTCGGATCGCATCAAATGTCGCTTTGAACCTCTTGGACATTTCGTCATCCATTTCACGGATCACTTCATATAATGTTGTCTTGGCGCCTATGAGATCTTCCTTCTGCTCACTCAAGAATTCGTAGCGTTCATTGACGCGTTGATACTCCTCGATAGCTCCCAGATTCACCTCACCAAGAGATGCTATACTACGTTTCAGATCTCGAACTTCATTCTGAACCGCAGGCACATCGTCTGGTATAGGATAACGTTGCTTAGCCAATTCGTAGCTCAGTTCATAGTCTTCACTAAGCTTTTTAAGGATATTATCTAACTCTACATCCAGTCGATTTACGCCAACCTCCGTCTGACGAAGTTGTTCATCTACCGTGCGAAGTTGTGTCCGTTGTTCCTTCGTTTCGTTCTCTTGTAATTCCAGTTTTTTAGATAACTGCATCCGGGAAGCTCGTTTGAAATCAAGTTGTTGAGATGACTCTTCCTTCTTCAGCTTGTACTGGTTCATGTTCTCAATTTGCTGGGCTGCTTCATTAGCATTCGTAACTAGGTCCGCTTCAATAGAAGCTAACAAATTTTTAGTTTGACGTAAATCTCGGTCCTGAGAATCGAAATCTGTTTGCGAACGTAGAAGTTGTTCTTCCAGTGAGAAACATTCCTGATCAAGCTTTCCTTCTTTTACTTTGAGCTGCGTTAACTGACTCATAAGCTCGTCTTTCGCAGATTCACTGGCTTTACGAGCGAACTCTGCCGCTTGAAGTGCCTGATGAGCAGACTGTTCCCGTTCTTCTAATTCAGCAAGTTTCTTCACAGCCTGTTCACGACTCTGGTCTAGCACTTTATTCTCTTCTGTAAATCCAGTCTTCTCTTGACCTGCTACTTCAACCTGTTCCATCACATGACGTAACTCATGCTGGAGTTGCTTCAGGTCTCCTGCAGCTTGTTGTTCTTCTATCCGCTTATCATCACCAGCTTGTCGAAGATCATCGAGCTTCTTCTGGGTCTTGGTTAATTGATTCTTAAGTTGTTGAATATTCTCTTGAAGTTTAATTAAATGTTTCTCTGTCTCTGCAATCTCTTGATCCAGGGAATCTAACTGACGTTTACGACTAAGTAAGTTGTTATTCTTCTTATGTTGACTACCACCTGTCATTGATCCGCCCGCATTGACTACATCACCTTCAAGGGTAACTACTCGGAATCTGTATTGACATCTGGAAGCGATTTTATTTGCGTCTTCTAACGTTTCCGCAATAATAACATTCCCAAGCAAACTACCTACAACTGAAGCATAGGTTGCATCGTACTGTACCAAATCTGCTCCTATACCTACAAACCCACCCGCTCCTTCAATAATAGAGCGATCACTTGCCGAGATATTTCTTGCTCTCATAACATCCAAAGGCAAGAAAGTCGCACGTCCAAGTTGACGCTGTTTCAGAAAGGCAATGGCCTGACGGGATACAGATTCATTATCCATAACAACATGTTGAAGAGATGCACCCATCGCCGTCTCCATGGCAAGTTCTAACTTCTCTGGTACGGTAATAAGTTCAGCGACAGCTCCGTGCACACCACTAAGTAGAGATTTACGGGAAGCCTTCAGGACTTCTTTTACACCCAACATAAATCCATCGAAGTCATCTTGCATTTCCTTCATGGTATCACGACGTGAAGTCTGTGCTTCACGTTTCTGTTCCCATTTACGTAATGTACCTTGGGTTTCTTCTAAGAGCTTCTGTACAGATTGATAACGTTCGCTCTCAGTTATATATCCTCCACGTAGCTCTCTGATCTCATTTGCAAATTTCTCTATAGCCTTATCGAGATGCAGTTTGCGTTCCAACAGCTCTTCCTTCTGACCTTCCCATTTCCCCGTCTCTTCTTCAGCACGGTTCATTCGACGAGAAAGTGTTTCCTTCTGCTGGTCTGCATAACGGATTTCGTTACGGGCTTGTGCCATTTCATTCATCAGTTCAAGTAGTGAACCTTTTAGAGTCTCTTCTTGTTGTTGACTAATTCCACCTGTGACTCCAACCAACTTCGCTTCTTCACCGGACAAATGATGACGTAGTTCCTTAAGTTCTTCCTGTAATGCTTCCAGTTTACTCTTCATGAGGGACAATTCAGCTCGTCTGTCCTCGACTCTCTCATCCCCAGTCGATAACGTCTCCACCAACTGTTCCCGATGTCCTTCTAGATTTCGCTTTCGCTCCCTAAGAACTTCACCCTGTCCTTCACTCTTCTCATAAGCTTCACTATATTGCAACAACTCATCTTGTAATGTCTCAACTTCTTGCTCAAGCTTCCGAAGTTTTGAACGATCACTTTCTAACATCGCATCATGAGCAGATACAACAGTAGATAGTTCAAGTTGTTGTTGCTGCAAGCCTGTAAGCTTGTTCGTAGCTTCGGTCCAATTCGTATGGATTTGTTCTATTTGATGAACATACATCGAAATTTCTTTACTTTTCAATTGTTCACGAAGTTGCTTGAAATGTACTGCTTTCTCCGACTGTTCTTTTAAAGGATCAATCTGGACTTCCAATTCGCTCACTAAGTCATGAATACGCAACAAATTTTGTTCCGTCTCATCTAGTTTACGCATCGCATCTTTTTTGCGAGATTTATACTTTACGATCCCAGAAGCCTCTTCAAATATCCCCCGACGATCCTCTGAGCGTGTACTAAGAATTTCTTCAATACGACCTTGTCCGATGATGGAATAAGCCTCTTTACCTATCCCTGTATCCATAAACAATTCAGTAATATCTTTGAGACGGCATGATTGCTTATTAATTAGATATTCACTGTCTCCGTTACGATGTACTCGGCGTGTAACCGTTACTTCGTTGAAGTCTAATGGCAGGACGTGGTCCTCATTATCTAACGTCAGTGAAACCTCACCAAAATTAACAGCTTTACGTGAATCACTACCGGCAAATATGATATCTTCCATCTTGCCACCACGTAGTGATTTAGCACTTTGCTCTCCCAAAACCCAACGAATACCATCAGAAATGTTACTCTTACCGCTACCGTTAGGGCCGACTACAGCCGTTATGCCTCTGACGAATTCCATTTCTGTTTTATCGGCAAAAGATTTGAAACCTGCTAATTCAATCCGTTTCAAAAACATATTCCCTAAATCACCTCTAAACCTTATAATACCACAACTTCTTCAAGTGAAAACACTACTAAAAAAAGCATTTGGTTAACTTCAAAAGTTAAACATGGCTTCATTCTCCAACATTATTAATTCCACTTCAACCATTTCATTAAATAAAGAGCAAAAAGCAGTCTTTGGCTCATACATCTGCCCATCTTGCACGACTGCTCTTTGCTCTTAAGTTATGAATGTTCTAACTTACGAATCTTATGATTCGGTTAGCTTCAACTGACTGAGTGCAACTGCCGCAGCTTGCTGCTCAGCTTCTTTCTTTGATCTACCGTTACCTTTTCCGATACGTTCATTGCCCATATAAACTTCAGAAACAAATTCACGTTCGTGTGCCGGGCCTCGTTCTTCAACGATTCGATATTCTAACTGTCCCATATTGTGATGTTGGGTGAATTCTTGTAGTTCAGTCTTATAATCACTCATTTGGAGCTTTCCGCTCTCAGATACTTGCGGAAATACATATCGTTCCAAAAATAAGCGAGCTGCTTCAATTCCCTGATCCAAATATAATGCCCCGATAAAAGCTTCAAAAACATCAGCAAGTAAAGCTGGACGCGTACGTCCCCCTGTTAGTTCTTCACCTTTACCTAGCAATACATATTGACCAAAGCTCAAAGCTTCAGCGAACTTAACAAGAGATGGCTCACATACAATCGCTGCACGAAGTTTAGTAAGTTCACCCTCCGGTTTCGTTGGAAACAGGTTGTACAAGAATTCGGATACCGTAAGTTCCAGCACAGCATCTCCTAGAAATTCTAGGCGTTCATTATCATGATGCTGGCTGAAACGGTGCTCATTGACATAAGAAGCGTGAGTAAAGGCTTGCTTCAAGAGAAGTTTATTATGAAATTGGACATGAAGTTGTTGCTGTAAATGCTTCAGATCACCGCTCAACAAACTGTCCCCTTAAACTTCATATTTTTTTAATATAATCGATGCATTGTGTCCACCAAATCCAAAAGAGTTGGACATTACAATATTTAAATCTGCTGGTCTAGCAACATTTGGAACGTAATCCAAATCACATTGAGGATCAGGCTCATCCAAATTAATCGTAGGAGGTATCGTTTGATTACGCAAAGCGAGAGCACATATGACAGCTTCTACACCACCCGCAGCACCAAGTAAATGTCCTGTCATGGATTTAGTAGAACTAACCGCTACCTTATATGCGTGATCTCCAAGAGCCATCTTGATGGCTTTCGTCTCTGATATATCGCCTACACCCGTTGATGTGCCATGAGCATTGATATAATCGACGTCTTCAGGACGAATTCCCGCCGTTCTCATCGCCATCTTCATACAACGAGCAGGACCATTAGGATCTGGATCTGTCATATGATGAGCATCTGCACTCAGACCATAACCAAGAACTTCTGCAATAATATTCGCACCGCGCTTCTGTGCATGCTCTAACGATTCCAAGACGAGCACGCCAGCCCCTTCTCCCATGACGAATCCATCACGGTTTGTATCAAAAGGACGACTTGCTTTCTCGGGTTCATCATTACGTGTAGACATCGCACGCATAGCACAGAATCCCGCTACGCCCGTGGGGCGTATTGTTGCTTCAGCACCACCACAGATCATTACATCGGCTTCACCATTCTGGATCCATCTAACAGAGTCTCCAATGGCATGTGAACCTGATGCACAAGCGGATACAGAAGCTAGATTCGGCCCTTTAGCACCTAGTAAGATAGATAAATGACCTGACGCCATATTACCGATCATCATAGGAATAAAGAACGGACTTACACGTTTGGGACCTTTCTCCAACAAAATGTTATGTTGATCTTCCCACGTTCCTAAGCCCCCAATACCAGAACCAATAATTACACCGACACGTTCCGGATCGGAATCATTAGCAATATCGAGACCACTGTTCTGTACCGCCATCATTCCAGCTGCTGACGCAAACTGAACGAACCGATCCATCTTACGCATTTCTTTACGATCTACGTAGTCTTCGGCATTAAATTCCTTCACTGAAGAAGCAATTCTTGTGCTGTAATCACTAACATCAAAAGACTCTATCTGAGAAACTCCAGATTTGCCAGCCATGAGGTTACTCCATAGACTATCTAAATCTTGACCTAATGAAGTCACAACGCCCATACCGGTTATCACTACTCTATGATTCAACGCATTCACCTCTATAATAGACTGCATATGCATAATTTTCGTTATTTAACTTTGAACTAAGAACGCTTGTACATCAGTAACGTCCCGAAGATATGGAGAAGTCCCGCCTATAAGCAGGATCGGGACTTACCAATGAAGGATTTTAGGTGTGAGATTGTATGTAGTTAACAACTTCTCCCACGCTTGTAATTTTCTCTGCATCTTCATCAGAGATTTCAATATCAAATTCATCTTCCAATTCCATAACTAATTCAACAACGTCAAGAGAATCAGCACCAAGATCATCTTTAAAAGATGATTCTAATGTAACCTCGGCTTCGTCAGCACCTAAGCGATCGACGACGATGCGTTTTACACGCTCCAATACATCGGACATCCGGTTCACCTCCTCCTCTTTGGTATTATACGAGAATTTTTTTCAAAATGCTACATCACCATTCCGCCATCCACATGTAAGGTCTGGCCTGTCATATAGGACGCGCTATCAGAAGCCAAGAAAGCCACCACTTTGGCGATCTCCTCTGGCTGTCCAAGGCGTGCTAGTGGGATATCAGCTATAAGCTTGCCCCGCAAGTCTTCTGACAACTCCTTGGTCATATCCGTATCAATAAAACCAGGAGCTACACAGTTAACGGTTATCCCTCGCGAAGCAAGCTCACGAGCAGATGATTTGGTAAGCCCAATCACACCTGCTTTCGCTGCAACATAATTGGCTTGACCTGCATTACCAAGAACGCCTACAACGGATGAAATATTAATAATCCGACCATAACGTTGTTTCATCATGGGACGGGTCACCGCTTTTAAACAGTTAAACACACCTTTGAGGTTCGTTTCAATAACAGAATCGAATTCTTCCTCTTTCATACGCATAATTAGATTATCTCTAGTAATACCAGCATTATTCACCAGAATGTCAATACGTCCCAAGGCATTAATCGTTTCTTTAATCAAATTCTCTGCCTGTTCACTATTACCGACATTCGCTTTCAGAGCTACTGATTCTACTCCCAAAGCATGAATCTCAGCAACAACTTCTTGTGCAGCGACCTCATTACCTGAATAATTAACTATGACATTTGCACCTAAACTGGCTAGATTAAGAGCTATGCTACGCCCTATACCACGTGAAGCCCCCGTTACAAGTGCAACTTGTCCGCTTAAAGGTTTGGACATTTCAAAGTTCCTCCTTTCTCCAAGTATACATTTGTAAACTGTAGAACTTCTATAATACCATTTCGAGACTTTCTAGACTATTGATGTTAATTAACTTCACCGTTTTATCGATTTTCTTAATTAGACCTGTCAATACATTACCTGGCCCAATTTCAACAAACGTATCTACCCCTTGCTCAATTAGAAAGCGAATACTATCTTCCCATAGAACAGGTGAGTAAACTTGTTCAACTAAGAGTTCACGAATACGATCCCCACTAGTAACCAACTCTGCTGTTACATTAGCTACGACTGGGACTTTAGGTTCATGGAAAGGAACGGCATTCAACTCAACAGCAAGCTGTTCCGCTGCTACTTTCATCATCGATGAATGGAAAGGACCGCTCACTTCAAGCGCGATTGCCCTTTTGCCACCCGCTTCCTTGACCCGCTCGCTTACAGCTGTAACACCTAACTGAGAACCCGAAATAACAATCTGTCCAGGACAATTAATATTGGCTAGTTCAACAATATGTCCACTCTCACTAACTTGGGCACATAATTGTGATAATGCCTCACGATCAGCCCCTAGTACTGCTGCCATAGCACCTTCGCCGCCAGGAACGGCCTGTTCCATATAATGACCACGCGCACGAACAATCGCTACCGCATCCTCTAAGGAAAGAACCCCCGCAGCTACAAGAGCACTATATTCACCTAAGCTATGCCCAGCAACAAAGTCTGGTTGTATCCCTTTTAGCCGTAAAGCTTCTAAATAGGCAATACTTGTAGCTAATAAAGCCGGTTGTGTATTAAAGGTCTGCTTCAATTCTGAATCTGGGCCTTCAAAGATCATCGTCGATAGATCGAAATCTAATACTTTATCAGCAATTTCAAAGACCTCTCGAGAAGGAGGAACGGCATCATATAGATCTTTTCCCATGCCTACCGTTTGAGCTCCTTGTCCCGGAAATACAAATGCCATTTTCCCCATGGTCCATCTCCTCAAGAACAAACTTCTTCTTTGTTTATCATAATATTACCAAACAAGAACACAAGCTCCCCAAGTTAATCCGCCACCGAAACCGACCATTAAGACCGTGTCGCCTTCTTTCATTCGGCCTTGCTCTGCTGCTTCTACAAGTGCAAGTGGAATAGAGGCTGCTGACGTATTCGCGTACTTATCCACATTAATAACGCATTTCTCTGGTGGTAAATCCAATCGATTCATAGCAGATTGAATAATACGTATGTTCGCTTGATGTGGTACAAATAGATCAATTTCTTCCTTGGTCTTCCCAGCTTTAGCCATAACTGCCTCAGTTGCGGAACCCATAACACGTACCGCGAATTTAAACACTTCGCGACCGTTCATGTAAATGTAATGCTTCTTGTCTTCAATCGTTGCAGATGATGCTGGTTCACGTGAACCCCCAGCTGCAAGATTTAGCAAGTGACCGCCTGATCCTTCAGCTCCCAGATCAAAGGATAAGAAACCTCTTCCTTCTGGCACTTCACCTATAACAACCGCGCCAGCTCCGTCTCCAAACAATACACAAGTATTACGGTCCGTATAATCTGTAATTCTCGATAAACAATCAGCACCAATGATAAGGGCATTATTATACATCCCAGTTTTAATAAAATTCGTAGCTGTAGCTAAGCTATATACGAATCCAGAACAAGCTGCTGATAGATCGAATGCCGCTGCCTTCTTAGCCCCTAACTTCTCTTGAAGTATACAAGCTGTCGATGGAAAGAATGTATCCGGTGTAACAGTAGCCACAATGATCAAATCAAGTTGATCTGCTGTCATCCCAGCGGATTCTAATGCTTTTATAGCAGCTTCATAGGCAAGATCCGATGTAGCCTGCTCTGGTGCAGCAATATGCCGTTCTTTTATACCTGTACGACTTACAATCCATTCGTCATTGGTATCAACCATCTTCTCCAGATCACTATTCGTAAGAATCTTCTCTGGAACATACTTCCCTGTACCTAGTATCCCTACCGCACGTAATTCCTTCATCCCGTCACTCACTTCCCGCTAATTTCCTTTGATATACTCGGTACCAATTCATTCTCAAGGGCAATTCTTGTCTGTCTTACTGCATTCTTGATGGCATTTCCATCTGAAGAGCCGTGGCTTTTCATTACTAGACTACTTAATCCAAGCAGAGGCGCAGCTCCAGCTTCAGTATAATCTAATTTCTTCTTTAGTGCTTTTAACTGAGGCATCAATAATGCAGCCCCCATCTTACTCTTAAAAGATTGGCTAAATTGCTCCTTCAGTAAACTGAACATAGCTCCAGCAGTTCCTTCAATGCTCTTCAGTAGAATATTTCCGGCAAATCCATCACATACAAGCACATCACAATTACCAGACATGACATCACGTGCTTCAACATTACCCACAAAGTGAATCGGCATCTCCTGTAAAAGAGGAAAAGCCTCCTTCGTCAGCTCATTACCCTTACCTGGTTCAACTCCCACATTAAGAAGACCTACACGTGGTTTAGCGATACCCTGTACCTTCTGACGGTATAAGCTACCCATTAGGCCGAATTGAGCCAAATGTTGTGGCTTAGAATCCATATTAGCACCTAGGTCTAAGGCAAGCACCCCAACCTCATCTAACGTAGGAATCATAGGGGCCAATGCTGGACGTTCTATGCCTTCCATGCGACCGACGACGAGTAATCCTGTAGTCATAAGTGCCCCCGTATTGCCAGCGGAAATCAAAGCATCTGCACTACCTTCCTTCAGCATCCGTCCCGCAACGACCATAGAGGCATCTTTCTTACGACGCACTGCTTTAACAGGCTCATCTTCAGAGTTGATTACTTCACTCGCATGCTCGATGATAACATTAGCAGGTAATGTCTGACCATTAAGTAACGACTCTATCTGAGCTCGGTCTCCTACGAGAATAATCTCTATGTCTTTCCATTCAGCGGCAGCCGCTAGCGCCCCATCTATATTAGACTGAGGAGCATGGTCTCCACCCATAGCATCAATGGCGATCCTCATGCTGCATTCCTCCCTCGTTGTTCTCTTCCACAGTGGATCTGTAAATAAGGAAATTGCCTTGGAAGACCATTTCATCACCCACGTAGGTAAACACTTCAACTTTGGCCTTACCTTTATGATTAGCCATATTTCTGACATAGGCTTTAGCTATACACTTTTCTCCTAAATGAACAGAACGAAGGAATCGAATATCAGACGACGCTGTCAATGCAATCTCATCATTAATGACAGCTACTGCTAACGAGTTCGCTTGTCCAAATACATAATGCCCACGGGCAATGTGTGTTCGGGAGAATACATGTTCATCTCGAATTTCAAATATGGAAATGCCGCTCTTGTCCAACTGCAAGTCCACGATCTCCCCCACCACTTCATTCAAAGGTAAGGAGCGGACTTGATCATGCGAATGCTCCGCCATCTGCTTCATCCGTTCGCGTAGCTCCGGTATTCCTAGTTCCATTCGATCTAAACGAATCGTTTGGATGCTAACTTTTAATTCTCGTGTCAGTTCACGATCCGTGACAAATGGATTCGCTTCGATCAACTCCATCAACTGCCGATGGCGCATCTTCTTAGGTAATCGTTCGATGACGGTACACCTCCTTACATCTTTTAAATAGAAGCTTACAACCATTTATAGAAATATATAAAATTATTTTATTTTAGAACCTGGTACTAATATGTAGTATAAATCATGATGCCTTAAAAAGAAAGTCCCCTCGTAATCCTCTAGTATACCTATACTTTCTTATATTTCAAAAAAAATAGCACCTCACCAAAGATGAAGTACTACTTGTTTGTTAATTACTGCGAAATAATTTCTCTCGATTTGTACGTTCCGCACACTTTACATACGTGGTGAGCAAGCTTCAATTCTCCGCATTGTTCACATTTCACCATACCCGGCACTGCCAGTTTAAAGTGAGTACGACGTTTGTCACGACGTGTTTTGGACGTTCTTCTTTGAGGTACTGCCATGTTCCCACCTCCTTATTTCAATCAACTCGTCAATAACGAGAAGAATGTTACATCATTGTTGTTCAAAAAAATCTTTCAGCGCCGCAAGCCGTGGATCGACTACTTTCGTGTCGCAGTTGCATGTGCTTACATTCAAGTCTGTCCCGCACTTCTGGCAAAGTCCTTTGCAGGATGCCTTACATAACGGAATCTGAGGCAGATACAGCAGAAAAGCTTCTTCCACAAATGGGACAAGATCCACAACATCATCTTCCACGTAAATGATATCACTATCTTCATCCTGAATCTCTTCAGACTGCTTCACCAACTTGAAGATTTCATGAAACGGAATGTACAATTGCTCAGGAACTTCTGTCAAACAGCGCGAACACGCCATATCAACTTGTCCAGTAAGCTTACCTTGAACCTCTACCGTGTCATCACCCACAAAAGACGCTTCTAAATCGACATGAACCGATTCTGCAGCAATAATATCTTTGCGACCTTCAATGGCACGATCTACATTCACTTGTTCTTGAAAATGTAAGGGTCCGTCTAACTTTACAATTTTACGAAATTCAAAATGCACTTTTATCACTCCAAACAAACAAAAATTATTATACCGAGATATGAGTAGGTTTGTCAACAAGAATCACATTACACACCGTTATTCTTTCTGAACTTGATCATAATTATGATATATTTTTAAAGAACCCTATAATTAAGTAATAACGACTTCGCTGTCGTTATAGATCAATAAATTTATCAAGGAGTTGAGCTCAAATTGGGTACAGTTGTAGGCATTATTGTGGAATACAATCCATTACATAACGGTCATGTCCATCATTATAACAGAGCCAAAGAGATTTCGGGAGCAGAACATTCCATCGCTATTCTTAGTGGCCCTTTCTTACAGCGTGGTGAACCTGCACTTCTGAGTAAATATGCACGTGCAGAGATGGCCCTCGAGATGGGTGTGGACTTAGTTATAGAGTTACCCATCCATTATGCTGTTCAGCCAGCAGAATGGTTCGCGTATGGTGCTGTGTCCTTACTAGAAGCTACGGGTATCGTGGATAGTCTTTGTTTTGGAACAGAGAGTGGCACGCTTACTCAACTTCTACCCCTTGCAAAGGAACTTGCTAATGAGAATAACACGTTGAAGCAGGAGCTTACCCGATTATTAGATCAAGGTATCAATTACCCGACCGCGTATAGCTCAGCAGCAGGTGCACTGTTTACTAGTGATGAAGAAAAGGAGAATATTCGTCAACTCCTTCTACAGCCTAATCACACGTTGGCTCTTCACTACCTTATAGCGCTTGAACGTCTCGGTAGTGCCATTGTTCCCCTAACCATCCCAAGAGAAAAAGCGGGTTATCATGATATTACTCCTTCACATTCTAACATCGCGAGTGCTACTGCTGTTCGAAAGCTCATTCTAGATAACGACTTAGATACGGCAACTTCGTATGTTCCGCCATACACGTTAGAGATCATGCGTAGAGAATTTGCAGCCGGGCGCGGGCCCATTCATTGGGAGTCGTTCAGACAGCCTCTAATGCATCTATTAATGACACACACGACATCCCAGCTGTCTCTATTGCATGAAGTTACAGAAGGCTTAGAATACCGAATTAAGAAGCTTCTGCCTGTTCTATCCCAAGTAACTATCATGGAACTACTCCATAGCTTGAAAACAAAGCGTTATACCCATACAAAATTACAACGTATGTTGACGCACATCTTACTTCAGCATACAAAAGAAGAGATGTCACCCACCAATTTATTAGAGGGACCTGGATATTTACGGATTCTCGGTTTTAATAGTCATGGTCAACAACTGCTAAAACGTATGAAGAAAACCGCAACTTTGCCAATGGTAATCAAAGCTTCTACTCTCACTCATCATCATCTTGAACGAGACTTACAAGCCGCAAATGCATATGCCAACGCCTACAATCAACCCAACACTCGTGAAATATTCAGAGATTATTATGAGCCACCTATTAGGAAGTAGTCTGAAGTTGATCCATATAATGCAAAGCGTCATCCAAAGTTGATACTGGAATCAGCTTCATCTTGGTTCCAATATCATCCGCTTTAATCTTGGCCTCGTTGTAGTTGTCTTTAGGAACGAAAAAGAACTGTGCATTCTCACGATCTGCTGCAACGATTTTATGTTTGACTCCGCCAATAGGCCCTACAGTGCCATCTGCTGAAATTGTACCTGTACCGGCAACACGGTAACCTTTTGACAAATCCCCAGGTGTCAATTGATTATAGATTTCCATCGTGAACATAAGTCCTGCGGAAGGGCCACCCACCTTCGTATTCAGAAACTCAACTTGTTTTTGAGGATCTTTCGCAGTCACTTTCTGCATCGCACCAATCATAATACCCAGTCCAGGTCGAGTGGTGTTTGTCTCACTATCTTGGATAGATACTAAGGGAACCTTCTCAACAATCATTTTTCCGGCTCTCTCTAACTTCACCGATACAATATCACCGATATTCTTGCTCTTTAAGAGCGTTGCTAAGTCCACATTATTACCGATCGGCTTCAAGTCGACTTCAAGAACCTTATCTCCCGGTTGGAAGTACTGGCTATTCGTAGAATCTTTAGGTGTAGAGAATACAAATAGATAATCCGTTAATATTTCATAAGGTACATCAGCTTCCTCATATGCAGCTTCAACAGCAGATGATTGTGAGTCACTCATATAAAACAACTGTTCCGCTGCATATTCCTCTTTACTCTTATCACCTAATCTAGTTTCCTTCTTATCCACTTCCGCATGCGAGTTAAAAGCAGAGAATGCCAGTAGTGCAATATTAGCGTAACTTGCTGATACCGTTGTCATCATAAAGGTTCCTTGCTCCGTACTATCGCCATCTTTTACCGTAATCATAGGCTTTACCTCTTCTGCACTACCTGGCTGGTATACGATATACGGTGTCGGCATGTAGACCACAACATAACAAACAAGGACGATTATAAAGATATACTTGAACACCCTTATGGCTTGTGATTTATTATTAGAACCCTTCATATTCTTCTCTTCCCCCTGCATCTTTCAGATCCAAGCTGGTATTATGTTCCTCATCAACGCATAAATTGGGTATTACATAGCTTGTTTCATTGCGATACGGCTCTGCAATATTTATTTACATGAGGTGATAATGACCATGTTTAGTCGCAGCAAATATCTATTCAGGCCTTCTTCGATCACGTTCTTATTAGGCATTCTTTCCTTTTTACTTGTCGTGGGAATCGTTAGTTCTCCTGAACAGACCTTTCAAGCATCATTACAGGGACTATCGATGTGGTGGCATATTGTTTTCCCCTCATTGCTTCCTTTTCTCGTACTTTCCGAAATGCTTATAGCCTATGGATGGGTTCATGGGATTGGAGTCCTATTAGAACCCCTTATGAGAAAAGTGTTCGGCCTACCTGGAGTTAGTGGATGGGCGCTAACTATGGGAATGACAACAGG
The DNA here is from genome assembly GCF_059445505.1 of Paenibacillus sp. Y301. Lineage (NCBI taxonomy): Bacteria > Bacillati > Bacillota > Bacilli > Caryophanales > Paenibacillaceae > Paenibacillus > Paenibacillus sp. Y301. Next base: position 265,035 of record NZ_JCAIUL010000005.1, read on the forward strand.
TTTCCCTGGTGGTGCTCATTCCACATTACAATTGGTCGATCAAGGCGAGCTCACCCCACGTGAAGCGGAACGGGTCACTTGGCTATCTCACTTCTGTAACCCCATGACGCTCATTATTTTCGTCGGAATCGGTTTATTTAATAGACCATCAGCAGGTTATTGGCTACTAGGTATCCATTGGATTACTGGTATTCTTGCTTTTTTAACATACACATTTCTCAGCAAACGTATTAGACATCATAAATCAGCAAACCCAGTCATCGTCCAAGGGGGTATTCAACATTCTCAGCCTCCTCTGATCCGAAGAGTATGGATTGCCATGGATAAGGCCCACGTTCGGGATGGTCGAAGCTTCGGCAAACTTCTGGGTGAGTCGGTAAGTCACGCCGTTCAGACACTGATGGTCGTTGGAGGATATATTATCATCATGGCCGTCATCATTCATCTGGTAAGCTATTATATGATCCCCGGAGTCCCTTCATATTACGTAGCTGGAATATTTGAACTTCATTTGGGAGCGAAGGCGATCAGCTCAAGCACGGTTCTAACACCCGCTATCCAATGGTCGTTACTGTCAGCCATGCTTGGATGGAGCGGGGTATGTGCTCTGTTACAATCGATCTCACCCCTAGCCAAAATAGGGATAAGACGCTTACCTTTTATTATAATTAGATTGTTACATGGCGCTTATGCTTTCGGACTAACATTACTCATATGGAAGCCCCTACAACGCTTTGTTCTTGAATCCGAGCCCGCATTCTCTTATTTGCCTAGCTACTCCACGCACACAAGAGAAACTTCCGGTCTGTGGTCTAGCATACCTGTCATGTTAGAATGGCAAGTTCTCGTATTACTTAGCTTACTTCTAGCATCATTAGGAATCGTCTTATTTACTTCTCGTCGTTCCCATTAAACTTCTGATGTAAGGCTTGTCCAACTTCTGGAGAAACCCATTCTGTCAGGTCACCATTGAAATGGGCAATCTCTTTGACCAGACTTGAACTTAAATAGGAGTATTTAGGATTTGTCATCATAAATATCGTCTCTGCATCAGGGTTCAATTTATGATTTGTAGAAGCGAGTTGTAGCTCATATTCAAAATCCGTCACCGTCCGAATACCGCGTACAATAACATGTGCATCTTTATCTCTTACATAATTAGCTAGGAGGTCACGAAAGCTATCCACTTGCACATTTGGAATATTGGCTGTTACCTGTCTCAACAGTTCCTTACGTTCTTCAACAGTAAACAATGCATTCTTACTGAGATTATTCAACACAGCCACAATAAGAATATCGAATTGCTTTGAAGCCCGTAATATAATATCCATATGTCCTAGAGTAACCGGATCGAAACTTCCCGGATATACTCCTACGCGTGGTACATTAATCTGTTCTTTCATGATGTTCCTCCTCGATCTTTTCACCTAAGTTATACTCATAAATAGTAATGGCAGATTCCCCGTACAACGCTTTACGAGTACAAAAGAAATGACCAAACTCATCTGGATATTCGTATTTCGACTCATGTTCAATGACGATAGTTGCTAGATCTTGAAGTAACGATCTCTCGTGCATTTGCTGTAGTAAATCGTCCGCGTTCTTCATGCGATACGGGGGATCTAGAAATACGGCATCCACAAGAACGCCACGCTTAGCAAGAACTTTGATCGCTCTCTCCGCGTCATTACGGAACACTTCACTTTGACTCTCCAATCGAGTAGCCTTAAGATTCGCATGGATTGTCTCAATACTTTTGGGATCCATATCAATGAATATACCGTGTTCCATACCTCGACTCAGAGCCTCAATGCCCAAGCCTCCTGTTCCAGCAAATAAATCCAGTACAGTCCCTCCTTCAAAATAAGGACCAATCATGCTGAACACAGCTTCTTTCACTTTATCTGTCGTCGGTCTTGTTCCCGTTCCAGGAACACTCTTTAAAGGTCTCCCCTTTGCGCTTCCCGATACCACTCTCACTAGTTCTATTCACCCATTCTCTATCTGAAGTCCAATGCTTTATTTAGCATTTTTATGACGATATCGTACCACACAATAGCTTACTTTGAAAAACCATCAACATTTGGATGTAGGTTTATTTATCTATTATGTATAAAAAAGACCGTACAGGGAATGCTTACTTTATCGGCATCAAAAGAATGTCGTAGACAACCGTAGAAGACTTACGTTTCCCCATAAGCTCTTCGTCCGGTTTCTCCTCTCCCATGAGGACGCCCTGCAAGGGGCGTCCAATTTTTTTTGATTCCAAAACCAATTTCTTAACCATTTTGTTTCGGTTGCCCTGACGCTTCCCGCAGGATATCCGCTAATCGCCCTATTTCCTTTTTTTCCGTTGGTGTTTTAGCAGCTCCCCATGCTGGTTTTAAATATTTATCAATAATGGCGTTAGCATCTTTCATATCCACTTTGGGTAACTCCTCTTTTTTTGAATAAAAATTTTGCAAGTACTTCGTTGGATCTACCACTCCGATCTCTGTTTCCGTGTAACCAAATAAAGGCGAATCTGCCTTGCGGATCTCATAATGCAGATGTTCACCCGTGCTCTGTCCCGTACTACCTTGAAGTCCCACCTCCTGATTTCTCCGTACCCGATCACCCACTTTGACAGACGCTTTCAACAGATGAGCATAACAATGCAAATAACCATTCACGTCTTTGATCGCCACCACGATCCCATATCCTCCAAATCCCGAACCCTTCACACCTTCCTTACCATAAATGACTTCACCAGGAACAAATGCGTATATCGGTCCGTTGGATGGGATAGTAACAAGATCGATTCCCTTGTGAAATTTAAGTACTTTATATACTGGATGCATACGCAATCCGAATGGGCTCGTTTGTCTATATGATTCAAATGGATTCAATATTAGCCCTCCGATTCTCAGATGTAATATAATCTGCTAGCGTTCTTTATTGAGGCATCAGACCAAAATAACCTGGGAGCAGACGCCCCAGGTTATTTATATTATAGGATTATTAACAAAGACCTAGACCTAACGTAATGATGACCAATAGAATAAAGAGTACAAGAATTGCTCCTGTTGATGTGAAAGGTGAACCACATCCAGCTCCAACTCCTCCAACTGCTCCATAACCGCTCATGTATTTTCCTCCTTTCAAAGGAAATTAAATCTTACCATCTGTTAAAGTTCAGGACAGGCAATTATATTCTACATTTTGGTCGATCGTGATGTTTGAATTATTCCATGAAGCTTAGAGAATAAACGCACGTGTAATAATAACCAATAAGATGAACAGAACCAAAATTGCACCAGTTGATGTGAAAGGACTCGGGCCAACTCCATAGCCAACTTCGCTCATTTCAATTCCTCCCTTCCCTTTAACATATTGTAGGATATGTAGCAGAGGGTCCCCGCGGTCTAGTCATTCCCCCATTTTAAAGAGCGATTTACGCCCATTTCAACAATCACAACCGAAAATGGCCATTCAAAAGGAGACCCTATGCAGAGCCTCCCCATGTTAACAATTCAATTACCAACCACAGTTTCACAATTCTTTCGGCTCTTGATCACGTTTTCTTTGATCGACAAGACCTAAATCTCCTAGCTCTCGATATTTCCTCATCCACACCTTGAGTCGTCCAATATCGGCAATTCCAAGTATAGCAGCGACCTCTTTCTTGGTCATACCTTGAAGACGCATATCTACAGCCTTTTTCTTCGTATCCAGACTATAAGAACTAAATACTTGTCCTTTCTTAGCCAATATAATCACCTCAAGATATTTATCGGACACAAGAGGTCATTATATAATCTTTTTCATACCGTCGTTTAGAATAAGATCTTTCATATTTGTTTGAAAGGAACTGTTGGTTGGCCTTTAATACCTGTATGGACTCGAAAAAGATTTCCGGATAGAGGTTGCGCTTCCATATCTTCATCTTTCATTCCGGCGCAGGCTGTTGTGATGTATAGATCTTCCAAATCACTACCGCCAAATACACATGAAGTCACATGACCAGCCGGTACCTCAATGGTATCTAAAAGATCACCCGTATGTGGATTCCAACGTCCCACCCTTCCTCCATCCCACTCTGCAATCCACAGCATTCCTTCCGAATCCACTGTCATTCCATCCGGGAAGCCAGCATCTTCTGGCATCTTAAATGCTACTCGGCGGTTACTGATCGAACCCGTAATTCCATCATAATCAAAGGCATCTACTTGACTAGTCGGTGTGTCAATATAATACATTACTGAACCATCTGGACTCCATCCTAATCCATTCGACGTTGACACATTAGATAATACCTTACGAATGGATGAGTCATGATCTAGACAGTAAAGCGACCCACGGTTCTTCTGATCTTCAAGACTCATCGTCCCTGCCCAGAATCGGCCAAACGGATCGCATTTCCCGTCATTAAATCGATTGTTAGGGTGATCCTGTTCAGGGTTAACAATAAATGTAAGTTCTCCTGTAGATAACCGATATTTATGAAAACCTTCATATAATGCTACAATAACCTCATCTTCACGATAAGGAACAACAGCACCAATTAACTGCCCCACTTCATAAGTAACATTTTCTCCCGAATCAGGATAATAGATATGTAATTGATGACTCTCGATATCCACCCACAACAATCTATTCCCTTCTGCGTCCCAACTTGGACCTTCTCCTAATGTAGCATTTGTAGGAACAACGACTTTCAATGGTTCCATACGTAATAACCTCCTTTTAACAAATCCTTAGTTGTTGTCTCGATTCCATGAGAATCCTATAGCATTTAAAAATTCATGTGTTAGGGTCATATGGCCTCTCTGACCAGGGTGTACACGATCCCAGCTTGTCGATAGTGATGATAGATATACGTGTTCAGATAACTGATCGAATACTTGTTGTGTATTCACAAATATAACATCAAATTCTTCAGCAATTTTCTTCACTATACCACCATACACATCCATCGTGGCACGCATGAGATCATTCAAATTAGGTTCCAAATAATAAGGACTCATCAACACTAGTCCTTTCACTAATGGCAATGTATCTCGAACAAGTTCTCGAAGAGTATTCTCATATTCATCAAGATAGACGTGTTCCTTCGGATTTAACGCTTGGTCGAATTGACGCCATACATCATTCGTCCCAATCATTATAGATAACCAATCTGGCTTTAAATCTAGCACATCACTTTGCCAACGTGTCTTCAAATGACGTACTGTATCTCCTCCTATGCCCGTATTTAACGTACGAATCATAAGCTCTGGATAAACAGCATTCAATAATGCATCTACTTGAGCTACATACCCATACCCAAGTTGATTAAATCCACCTTCCCCTACAGGAAACTGGCGTCCACAATCCGTAATTGAATCTCCAATAAATAAAAGCGTATCATTCTTTGTAAGCTTCATCTTTTATTCCTCTCCTTAATCATCATCATTATATTATTCTCTATATGAAACCACTTACATTTTAATATGGGAAGTTGTCCCAGTCTATAACTAATATAATAAAGACAATAAGTTAGTATAATGTACGGTATTGCTCAGGTGTCACTCCTTCAATTCGCCGAAATGTCGCCACAAAATGACTAACATCCCTAAACCCGACGTAGTGGGCTGTATCCTTCACTGTAACGCTAGAGTCACCTGTCATTCTTTCCTTCGCTTTACGAATTCGAAGCATAATTAAATAAGCATATGCTGTCATACCAAAACTCTGTTTAAACATGGTGTTCAAATGACGCGAACTAATTCTTATCTCGAGTCCCATACGTTCAAGTCCTAGATTCGGATCACCATAGTTCCGTTCCATTAAAGAGAGAACTGGTGTAAGCCGCTCGATCGCATGTGAAATGGACGGTAAATTATTAATTTGACCATGTTTCTTCAATAAGATGAGGAATCGATAGATATCTCCCGACACATCAAGTTCAGATACTTCCCGGTCGCTAGCAATGGAATCTAATACCCGTGAAGCATAGTTCTGCAACTCACTTTTCTGATCCCACTGGTAAAAGGAAGATTGATTCAACCCTAGAGAGGACAGGATTACGTTTGCTTGTGAACCCATAAAGGTGATATACACTGTCTCCCATGTGTTCATAGTCGGCTTATATTCATGAGGTTCATTTGGAAGTAATAGAACGCCTGAATGTTCCTTCAATAATAATGTGGTTCCACCAAAAGTAAATTCACCTTCTCCACGAACCGTCTGCAACCAGTGATAACAAGGATAACCACTAGGTCTATTAAAGTCCTCTTGCGCTTGATTGAATCCAATACTTTCCATATATAGTGGTAGCTGTCGTTCTCTAAAGTTGGTAAAAAATCGACGATGCTGAGCGTGCATACAATTCCCCTTTCCAATTCATCAAAAATACAACATTAAAGTTCCGAATTGTTATATAAGGTATACCTTTTATTATATTTTAAAGGGAATATAAATACTATAAGATAGTATTATTCTTATATGAAGAGGTGAAGGACTTGATCAGTAATAAACTACCCAAAATGTTCTACGGCGGCGATTATAATCCTGAACAATACGATCAGGCAACCCATGTAGAAGATTTACGCATGTTTAAATTAGCTGGAATTGACATTGCTACGATTAATGTATTCTCTTGGGCACTTAATCAACCTGATGAAGATACATATAACTTCGAATGGCTTGACGAATTAATCGATAGTCTATATAACAGTGGCGTCTATGTTTGTTTAGCAACAAGTACAGCAGCACATCCCGCTTGGATGGCGACCAAATATCCTGACGTTCTACGCGTAGATACAGATGGACATAAACGGAAATTTGGTGGACGTCACAATTCTTGTCCAAACAGTCCTACTTACCGTAAATACTCCGAACGTATTGCTCATAAATTAGCAGAGCGTTACAAGGATCACCCTGCCATTCTCGTATGGCATGTATCCAATGAGTATGGTGGCGAATGTTATTGCGATAACTGTGCAGCTGGATTCCGTGTATGGTTGAAAGAACAGTATGGTACTATAGAGAACCTTAACCGGGCTTGGAATGCTAACTTCTGGGGACATACTTTCTATGATTGGGAAGAAATAGTTCCGCCAACGAACCTCAGTGAGCATTGGGGTAATAACAATTCCACCTTCCAAGGCATTTCACTTGATTATTCTAGATTTAACTCGGATGGAATTCTGGATTGCTACCGTTTGGAATACGATGCGATCAAATCAGTCATTCCAGATTCTATGATTACAACGAATCTAATGGGATTCTTCAAGCCTCTTGATTACTTCAAGTGGGCTAAATACATGGACATCATCTCATGGGACAGTTATCCAGGCCTTGATACCCCTGTAAGCTTCACAGCGATGGCTCATGACCTCATGCGTGGACTTAAAGACGGACAACCCTTCATGTTGATGGAACAGACACCAAGCCAACAGAATTGGCAAGCCTATAACTCCCTCAAGCGTCCAGGCATTATGCGTTTGTGGAGTTACCAAGCTGTAGCTCATGGTGCAGATACAATCATGTTCTTCCAAATGCGTCGCTCTGCAGGTGCTTGTGAGAAATACCATGGTGCGGTAATCGAACATGTCGGTCATGAGAATACTCGTGTATTCCGCGAAGTAGCTGAAGTAGGTAGAGAACTTCAATTACTAGGAGATAAAACATTAGATACGGTGACAGAATCCAAAGTTGGAATTCTATTCGATTGGGAGAACTGGTGGGCAGTAGAGAAATCTAGCGGACCTACCATTGCACTCAATTATGTAGATCAAGTTCACAAATATTACGCTGCTCTTTTCCGTCGTAACATTTCTACAGATATCATCAGTGTAGATAGTGACTTCAGCAAATACGATATCGTAATTTCACCAGTCCTATACATGGTTAAACCAGGTGTAGCTAAGAAACTAGAAGACTTTGTTCAAGCTGGGGGTACATTTTTAACGACATTCTTCAGTGGAATTGTTAACGAAACAGATTTGGTTACTTTAGGTGGTTACCCAGGTGAACTTCGCAAGTTGTTAGGAATTTGGGTAGAAGAAATTGATGCCCTATTCCCTGATGCACGCAACAAGATTGTCATGACCAATACCCTTGGAGATCTTCAAGGCGATTACAACTGTAGCTTGTTATGCGATTTATTGCATAGTGAAGGCGCTGAAGTATTAGCTGAATATGGCGAAGACTTCTATCAAGGCATGCCTGTATTAACTCGCAATTCATTTGGCAAAGGTGAAGCATGGTATGTGGCATCTGATCCAGAAGATAGCTTCATTGACGGCCTTCTGAAATCACTTTGTGATGCGAAAGGAATTGAACCATTACTAGTGACTCCTGCAGGTGTTGAAGTGAGTCGTCGTTCCAAAGAGGGTCAAGATTATCTATTCGTAATGAATCATAATGCAACAGAGCAATCATTCGAACTCGGACAACTTCAAGCTCGTGATTTGCTTACAGAGACAGATCTTAAAGGTTCGGTCCAAATCGCAGGTCGAGGTGTACAGATTTTAGAAATGAAATAACAAATAATCAAAAATAAAGGCGACTTTTCATTCAGAATTGAATGGGAAATCGCCTTTATTTATGTTCTGCTCGAGGTCATTCATTTGACGAAGCATATTATCTTTAGGTACGACGGTACCGCTATCGCTTTTACGAAATCGTTCCGTCCTCTGCGCTACCTTAAGCATATTTTTGCAACTTCTCAACCGTAATAAAAGAAAATTGCCCATTTTTGACAAAATGGAAGTTCGACCAACTGGATTTAGAAGAAGATATTCCACAGAATCACCTCGTTCGTCTCGTCAATGCAGCCGTAAATCGGCTGGACGATGATCTTTGACGTAGCCTATTCCGGTGGTGGAAGGGACAGCTACCATCTTAAAATGCTTACCCAAGTCATTCACACCAACACCCAGCGTATCTATTCTTCCCGTCAAATTGCAAAATTTACGGCGGAGATTACTGCTTCATGGCATGGAAAAAGTAACGCTAGGTCGGGTGGTTTTCACTTACCCACAATCTACTGAAACACGCCGCGATTGATCAAAAACGCAGAGTAGCGATCCTCCAATAATGGGAGAATCGCTACTCTGTTGACTTTTTTACTGATTGAGAATGATGAAAATGTACTTATGGAACAGCCCCTATAAGTTCTATATAATTGATATCCTAATTTATCCTCAAATCGTGAACTGCTCCATTTTTTCTTTAAGCTGATTGGAGGCATTCTCTAGATTCTCTGAGAGAGTAACGAGTATCCCACTGATGATCTGTTGTTCATTGCTAAGTGATGCTACTTCTTCGGATGTTGCAGAAGACTCTTCTGCTACAGAACTCACGTTACCCATGGCTTCCGTCAGTACCACTTGAGATTGATTCAAGCCTTCAATGGATACCGTTACAACTTCAAGGTGGTTAACCAAATTCATCATTTCATCTTGTACGGATGCAAAAATATGGTTCGTATCCTTCACCGCTGTCACTTGCTGACCGAACATCGGTGTAACTTCAGATAAAACAATAACCGTCTCGTTCACTTCGTTCATAATCTGATCTGTAATCTGACCCACGATGTCAATCGATTGTCTGGATTGCTCAGCAAGTTTCCGAATTTCATCAGCTACCACCATAAACCCTTTACCAGCCGCTCCTGCACGTGCTGCTTCGATTGTAGCATTGAGTGACAATATATTCGTCTGTTTCGTAATATCATGCATGACATCTAACACCTTAATAACAGATGATGCTGTTTCCTTAAGACCCATCGCCTTATCCACTAACTTCCCTGTCATTTCTTCTGTAGCATTCGTTACTTTCAGAAGTTCTTCAAGCTGCATCATGCCTTGTCCACTTGACTCACTTACATTTTGAACAGCTTCTCCCATCTCACGATTAGTAGCCATAACATGACACATTTGACTAGAAATCTGCTCTGTGAGTTCATTTCCATCTTCTGCTTCCTCAGCTAACTTGGTAGCTCCAATAGCAATTTCCTCCGTAGCTGTTGCAATCTCTTGTGCTGATATCGCTGTCTTTCTAGATGCATCGCCAAGTTCTCCTGCTGTCTCAAGCACTACCTGTGCCGTCTGATTGGTTTTGCTTACCAAGGCCGTGATTTGTTCCATCATGCTATTAAATGAAATTGACAATCTACCAATTTCATCTCGACTTTGGGCTTTCATTCTAACTTTCAGGTTACCTTTAGCTGCTTCGTTCATTAAACTCCCCATTAAACCTAATGGGCGGGATATCGCTCTAGCCATCCATAGGCCTACTAGTATAGCAATAAGTGCAACGATCGCTGCGGTTATATACGTAGTCAGCAATATTTTTTTTGCGTCTTTTACTAAATTGGCAATTGGAACAATACTTAGAAGCTTCCACTCCGAACTATCCAACGTACTGTAAACGGTTAGTACAGCATTCCCATTAGCATCTTTAGCTTGTATGCTTCCCATATCTTCCTGCCCATCCTTAGCAACCAAATCAGTAGAAAGTTTCTTGTTAGCACCTGAAAAGGCCACTAATTGGTTATCTGTTGCGACAAGTTGGATGGCTGTGTTGTCTCCTAAATCAATTTTTTCCAGCTCAGCTGTAATTATGCTTGTTTTGAAGTCTACTACAATCATGTATCCCGACTTACCAAACAACGATTTAGCAAATCGAAACACAGAAGAGTTCTCCACGTCATCTACCTTTAGCTCATCGCTCATCCAAGTTGAACTACCCGCTTCTTGAAGAGTCTTATACCAATCTTTTTCTTTCACATGATCTAAAAAATGGTCTACCGTAGTCCCTGTTGCGATATTTACCACTTGATCATTAGAAGGTATTAAATAGACCCCTAATACTCCTTTATTTGCAAATACCCAGTTGCCCAATTCATTAGATAATTTATTCTTCAATAGGTCACGTTCGTTATCTTCGAGACTCGATAAAGATGCTTGTCTAACCCAATCCTTAAACGCTGGGGTGAACAATGATTTCTCAATCGATTCTTCATAATTATTCAGTATTAAGTTAAGTCTCTCCGCTGTCTGATTGATCATCTGTTGATTGGATATCTTAGCATTATTCTGGATTGTTGCTTTGGACATTTGATAGGATATAATACCTAGTGATAGGACAAATATCATCGAACCTATGAAAAAAATAAGAAATAAGCGAACCCCTACAGACTCAGATGGTTTCATTAATATGACATGTAACCAAGACTTTCTACCAGCCACTTTGGTATCATCTTTTGTTGACTTTGTCTTTCTACCCATCCTGATCACTACTTTCTTTTCATAAATATCTATGTATATAGACCCACAAGAATAATATATAATATATTCCTTTATTTTACTATCAATAAAACAAAAAAAACGGGTAATCAATAGACAATCACCCGTTCTTCATGTTGATTATTAAATTGTGCCGATTTCCTCATCGTCGCCGATGACTTCTGTCGTATCGATAACATACTTAACAATTTCATCTATGGTCGTATAAGCCAGTCCAACATAGGTATCTGCTGCTCCGTAGTAAATAGCAATTTTCCCAGTCTCTGCGTCGTGTAAGGTCGCACATGGGAATACAACATTACTAACAAATCCACGTTCTTCATACCATTCTTCAGGCGTTAGCACATAATTAGAAGAACGATATTTCACTTTAGATGGTTCATCAAGATCTAATATGACAGCACCCATACTATAAACAAGTCCGTTACATGTTCCGGTTACACCATGATAAAACATAAGCCAACCTTCCGTCGTTTCAATCGGAGCAGGTCCTCCTCCAATTTTCACAGATTGCCACCAACCTTGACCACCCCTACTCATCACATGACGGTGTTTACCCCAATATACAAAATCAGGACTTTCACTTAGGAACACATCACCAAATGGTGTATGCCCACTATCACTTGGACGAGACAGCATGACGAAATTATCGTTGATTTTTCTAGGAAATAGTACACCATTACGATTAAACGGTAAGAATGGATTTTCTAAACGAACGAATGTTTTGAATTCTTCGGTTTTCGCTACCCCTATGGCAGCACCGTAGAAATCGGTACACCAGATAATATAGTATGTATCCTCCACTTTAACCAAGCGAGGATCATACGCATAATTAGGTTGAAAAGGTTGTCCCTCTTCATTCACAAAGTCAATTCGTTGTTCTTCAATCGACCAATTCAAGGCATCATCACTCCAACCTAAGTGAAGATGAGGACGACCATTAATAGTCTCAGCCCGAAACACACCGACAAACCGACCTTCGTATGCAGCTACGGCACTATTGAATATTCGGGCAATTCCTTTAGCAGGGTTTCTCTTCACGATTGGGTTCTCACTATGTCTCCATACAGGTCCCACCGCTCCCTCTGGTTTATCTTCCCAAGGCATATTTGCTAGATTTTCTCCAATAATTCTTACTTTATTCATATCAATTCCCCTTTCAATTCATTAGTATGGATTACTTAACTGACCCTTCAAAACCGTTGTAAATGTACTTCTGTAAACTAACAAATACGAGTGTAATCGGTATAATAGTGATCATAATTGCTGCACAGATAACTTCCCATTGTGAACCATATGGTCCTTTGAATTTAAATAAGGCTGTCGATATGACTTGTAAGTTATCGCTCGGCATATACAGGAAAGGCGTATAAAAGTCATTATAAATTCCGACACCTTTGATAATTACAACTGTCACAATTGCAGGGACCAATAAAGGTAGAATAATCTTAAAGAAAATGGTGAAGTATGAAGCACCATCTAGCATGGCCGATTCATCCAGTGATTCTGATATAGAATCCAGAAACTGTAGAAATATATACACCGCAATGATATCTGTTCCTAAATACAACAGAATGGGTGCAAACCGCGTATCTACTAGATGAAATGTGTTAATAATCCGATATGTTGCTACTTGCGTAGTTACACTAGGAATCAACGTTGCTAACAAGAAAGCACCCATAAGCAACTTTTTCCCACGAAATTTAAATCTACTTAATACATAGGCAATCATTGAACCTGTTAACGTTGCTCCCACTATAGAAACAATTAAAATAAAGATGGTATTAGCAAAGCCTAGAAGCATTTTACCGTTCACAAATGCCTTCGTGTAATTGGCAAAGTTCAACCAATCGGCTGGGGGAGATAACGGACTTGTAGAACTATATTCCGTTCCTGTCTTCAAGGAGGCGAAGAATACAACTACAATTGGCATTAGAGCCATAAATGCGCCCAATACTAATGTGAGGTATTTAAATATGCTAGCCGCACGATATTTGAGTTTATACATATTTAATCCTCCCCTTTAATCAAGAACTTCTGAAGCAGCGTAACGATAATAACGATAATGAGCAGGACAACCGCCATCGCAGAAGCCAGACCCAATTTACCATATTTAAACGCCACGTCTACGGTTTGTATTACGAATGTGTTACTACCATTAGAACCACCCGTCATGATATATGGAATATCAAATGCACTGATTGCACCACTTATCGCAAGGATCATGTTGAGTTGAACAATTTTCTTGATACTCGGAAGAATAATATGGCGGAATTGATGCCATCGATTAGCCCCATCGATATCTGCGGCTTCATAGACATCTTTACCTATAGATGAGATGGCTCCTAGAAAAATAATAAGGTTAAAACCCATATATCTCCATAAGGACGCACCCGCTAATGAAACGTTAATAATTTTAGGATTGAGAAGCCATCCTTGCGTTAGATCAGCAAGCCCAATAGCTTGAAGTAACGTATCAAATGTGCCATCTGGTCTAAAGAAGAATAAGAAGATAAACCCGATTGCAACACCATTTAATAGATAAGGAAAAAATAATACCCCTTTAAAAAAGTTCTTAAAACGGACGTTAAAGCTTAATATCGTAGCAAAATATAATGCTAAACCTAATTGTATAAAGGAACCTACGAAATAATATAAACTGACCTTAAATACTGAGAAGTATTTGGGATCAGTAAAGATCGTTTTATAGTTTTCAAATCCTACATAATCAAACTGTTTGCTGTATCCATTCCAGTTCGTAAAGCTATACTTGAACATATTAATTACAGGTAGATAAGCTAATGTAAACAGTAAAGCTACAGGAATTATAGAGAACGCCAAGATAATAATGATACGTTGTGACTTGTAGCTAAGGTTTCTGAACATCTCACACCTCCATATGTCATACCTCTATCTATATTGGGAAGATAAGGATACGCACCCTGGTGTGCACCCTTATCTTCTTTTGATATCCAATCATCTACTAACTATTTTGTTGCTTTAGCGCGAGATTTCACCCATGCATCGTTCAAATCTTTCATAATATCATCATAAGATTCACTTCTATTTCCAATGGCAGCTTCAATAATACGTTTCTTAAAGTCAGCTTGCCAAAGTCCAATTTCAGAATCCTTGTCGATCTTATCAACCAAGCCTTCTTGACCTGCTTGAGCTGGAGTCTGCAATAAGAATTTCACATCGGTACCTTCGAATTGTTTCAATGTTGTTGGAAGTTCAGCACCCACGATAGGACTCATACCTCCACCCTCTGTTGTAGGGTAACTAGATTTGTTAATAAACCAATCAACCCATGCTTTTGCAGCTTCTTTATTCTTACTATGAACACTTATTCCAAGAGTATAGTCATCAGCCAATGGCATAATCACTTCTTTAGCATTCGTAGGGAATGGCATAAATGCGATATCATCTGGATTACTTGCAATGCCTTTCACTTGACCAATTGCCCATGACCCAAGAACCATAGCTCCGATTTTGCCATTAGCAAGATCGGCTTTAGATGCTTCCCAGTTCGTTGTCGTAGGATCCTTCTCAATTAGACCATTCTTTGCAGCATCATACATTACTTTATAAAGCTCATAGTGTGGTTGACCTTGTACAAAGTTTTCGTCCGTATTAGGCTGTGTCACATTTACATAATCAACATTTCCGGCAGATGTTGTTAATACAGCTTCCCATTGAGTTAAAGGCCAGCTATCAGCATAGTTGGTATACAACGGAACTGCATCACCTTTGTCTTTAATTTTTTGAAGAGCAGATTGGAACTCATCTGGCGTTCTTGGCGTCGTTGTTACACCCGCGTCATTAAACACCTTCTTGTTATAAAGAATTCCCGAGAAATTCACCGTCATTGGAATTCCGTAAGTTTTCCCATCAACTGATCTTTCTTCTAATCCAATGTACTGGGCCTTCATTTGTTCCAACTCTCCAAGTGGCTCGAAGAATTGAGGTGTATCCGCTAGTGGAATACTTGTAGGTAACAATAATACGTCACCATAATCGTCAGAGTTCATACGAATCTTAATCTGACCTTCATAATCAGACAACGCTTGGAAATTAACCTTCACGTCAGGATATTCCTTATTGAACTCCGCAGCGTAATCTTTGAAGACTGTATCAACGATATCCGTTCTCTGTGTGATAACTGTGATATCCCCAGAAACCTTTTTGTCCGTATCTTCTTTCGTTGTTTCGTTGTTACCGGTTGCATTCTTTGTTGCATTTTGTCCCTCATTGTTGTTCTTCGAACAACCCGCAGCCGTTGTAAATACAAGTACTAGTGCCATTAACCCCACAAGCAGTTTGCTTTTTCTCATACCTTAACCCCTCTCAATAAAAATTAAGTTATCGATAAACTACAAAATTATCTTATATTGAATACGCTTTCTAGTCAATTACTATTTTCCAAATCATAGTAAAAACTCATAAAAGTGTAGATAAATAGCCATATATGTATGTATATATAATAATATTTTTCCTTTGTATTTCAATTCATTATAAGGTTAATAATATAATGAATAACGCTGTTAATGGTTAAAATATAAGGTTAACGGTAAAGTTAATTAATTAACTTTGTTAATATTGTTGTATGAATTACTTAGCAAACTTAGTAAAATGAACTTGAACTAACTAAAGGAATTGCAAATTAGGAAGGTGAATACGTTGAAAAGTAACATTACGATGAAAGATATAGCGAAGAAACTTGGGGTTAGTAGTGTAACGGTGTCTAAAGCACTTAGCAATAAAGAAGGCGTCAGCGATGATTTAAAAATCAAAATAAAAAATTTAGCTGAAGAAATGGGTTATCGCTATAATACTGCCGCCAAATCTATCAAAGATGGACTATCTTATAATATAGGTGTATTGATCCCAGAACGATTTACTGGCATATCCCATTCCTTCTACATGAGGGTATATCAGCATATCTCTCTACATCTCGAACAATATGGCTATTTTGGGATATTGAATATCTTAAGCAGTGATGAAGAAGAGAGTCTTAGTTACCCTAGAATATATAATGAGAAAAAAGTAGATGGCATCATTATCTTAGGTCAGATCAGTAAACCTTATATTGAGACGATCCAAAGCATGGATCTTCCCAAAATATTTTTAGACTTTTATGATGAACATTCTTCTATTGATTCAATCGTCAGCGATAATTTCTATGGAGCCTACGAAATCACCAACTATTTAATTCAAAATAACCATAAGAGGATTGCTTACGTTGGTAACATTTACTCCACTAGTAGCATTCAGGATCGGTTCTTAGGTTACTATAAATCCCTGCTAGAACATGGTTTAGTATTAGACCCAAACCTTATTCTTAATGATAGAGATGAACGTGGAACGTACATCGACATTGTCATACCTGAAGAAACACCAACCGCGTTTGTCTGCAATTGCGATCAGGTTGCTTACAATTTATACGACAGATTAAATGCATTGGGTTATCGCATTCCTGAGGACTTTTCCGTTGTTGGGTTTGATAACGATATATACGCGACGTTGACCACGCCTAAACTTACGACGGTAGAAGTTGATATTGAGAAGATGGCACAATTAGCATTGAAAACAATCATGGACAAAATAACAAATCCTGATCATACCAATGGAAGAGTTCAGGTCCAAGGGAAGATTATATACCGAAATTCTGTTCGTACACTCCCACCCCTGTGATATAATTAATAAAATTAACTATAAATTGTAATCAACGGGGATGTATACATGGCTAGTCAAATAATGAGGAACGTCGGTATTTTCGCTCATGTGGATGCGGGAAAGACAACGACAACAGAACAAATGTTATTTCATAGTGGCATGATTCGGAAGCTGGGTAGTGTCGATACTGGAACGGCGCAAACAGACAACTTAGACATCGAACGCCAACGGGGAATCTCGGTTCGTGCTGCCTCCACTTCTCTCATCTGGCGAGATGTTAATATCAATCTAATAGATACACCAGGACATGTTGATTTCCTGTCCGAAGTGGAACGTTCATTAAGAGTAATGGATGGCGCAATATTAATTATATCTGCGGCAGAAGGAATCCAAGCACAGACTGAAACCATATGGCATGCGCTAACTTCCCTTGGTATACCCACCATTCTATTTGTCAATAAAATGGATCGTCTGGGGGTATCCGTCAAGGATGTGATGAATCAAATTACACGACTCCTTTCTCCCTCCGTTGTTCCACTACAGGTACCACAAGGTGAAGGCGAGTATTTCTCAGGTGTCCTACCCGTATGGAATACGGTACAAGATACCCAGCAATTTGGAATCGATATAGCTCATGTGCTAGCATCTATTGCAGAGCAAGATGAGCAACTTATGGAGCGTTATATCGAAGGTGACCATATCCCCATTGAAGAACTACAGGAGCAATTCCAGACCCTCACGAAGAAGGGAAAGTTGTTCCCTCTTTGCTTCGGCTCATCCCAGAAATCCATTGGTGTGTCTGAACTAATGGATACCATCATCGATTATTTACCATCACCATCAGGAAATAACGAAGCTCCTTTATCTGGAATCATCTATAAAATTGAACGAGATAAGACTATGGGAAGAGCTACATATGTTCGAATCTATAATGGTTATCTTCAAAATAGGGATTTAATTCATAACGTCACAAGAGATTTCCATGAGAAAATAACACAAATCCGAAAAGTAGAGGGACAAAAATCTACGGATCTCGGACAGCTATTCTCTGGAGATATAGCTGCGGTATATGGACTAACTCAAAGTAAAATAGGTGATATTCTGGGTAGTTCTGTAGGTATACCTCCCTTATCTGAAATAGCAATTCCATTACTAACCGTTCAAGTACATATCCAAGATAACCACCGATTCCCTGAGTTAGTAGAAGCACTACAAGAGTTAACAGATGAAGACCCATTACTTGATCTACAATGGCTCCAAGAAGAACGAGAACTTCACCTTAAGGTCATGGGGGCTATACAATTAGAGATTCTATCAAGTTTATTAAGGAGTCGTTTCGATCTTGAGGTAATATTTGATCAGCCATCTGTCATATATAAGGAGACTCCCAAACAATCTGGCGAAGGATTTATTGCCTATACGATGCCTAAACCTTGTTGGGCAGTTCTTCGTTTCCACATTGAGCCTCTTCCTCGTGGTAGTGGCCTTGTGTATCATTCGCAAGTTCGATCTGATGATCTTCTTATACGCTATCAGAATGAAGTAGCTCATCGAGTTCCCGAGGCGCTACGACAAGGTCTTCATGGCTGGGAAGTTACAGATCTAAAAGTGACGCTAACGGAAGGACAACATCACGTGTGGCATACCCATCCACTTGATTTCGTAGTGGCAACTCCAATGGGAATTATGAATGGGTTAGCCAATACAGATACAAATCTCCTTGAACCCATGTTAAAATTTAGAATTACTACACCAGAAGAGTATGGTGGAAAAATTCTTAGTGATCTCGTTCAGATGAGGGCAGAATTTGAACCCCCATCTATTCTTCAGGGAAGATTCATGGTAGAAGGCATTTTGCCTGTTGCTACTTCGCTTGAATATCCTGTGAAGCTTCGCTCCATGACCGGTGGAAGAGGAATCATGTCTTCTTCTTTTGCTAGATATCAGGAATGCCCTTCCGATGTCCATGTGATTCGCCCTAGACGGGGAGTCGATCCACTTGATCAGTCAAAATACATTTTAAGTGTACGAAATGCTTTAACACAGCTATAACGTTCTTTATGTACGAATAACTTTGTGTAAACTTAGGAGGCTAATATGATTAAATTTATTGGGTTTATGTTGTTGTGGAGAATAATAGGCAATCCTATTCTAGCAATTATTATTATTCTAGCAGTCGTCTATTTATTGGATCGACGTTATGTGGGTGTCTTTCCTAGCTTAACGAAGCCTTACAAACGAATGAAGAAAATTTCTACACTTCGCGGAGAAATTCGAATGAATCCTAATGATGTTACAGCTAAGAATGAACTTTCACGACTACTCATCGAACGCAAGAAATACCAAGAAGCACTCAAATTGCTTGATTCTATACAGGTACAATTCGATCATTCCGCAGAATATTGGGATGATCTAGGTACGGTCAATCTACGACTTGGTCATGTCCAAAAGGGTGAAGAATACATTCTTAAAGCACTAGCTATTAATCCTCGCGTGAAATATGGGCAACCCTACTTACGTTTAGCAGGAATATATCAGCACACCGATCAAAGAAAAGCAGAACAATATGTTAGACAGTTTCAAGAAATCCATTCCTCATCTTGTGAAGCCTCGTATCTATTAGGGGTAATGTATAAAGAAATGGGCCGTAAACAGGAAGCAAACGATGCTTTCCGTGAATCCATTGAAATTTACCGTTCACTCCCTAAATACAAAAAACGCCAAGAACGAAAATGGGCCGTTCGAAGCATTTTCCGAAAAATAGGTTAGACTTTCTAAACAAGAGAACCATACCCTAACCGATATAACTGTTCTGCGATGACACTATATCCATGTCCGTTAGGGTGGAGATGATCAAATGATAGCAACATTCTTTCTCGACCACGGAAAGAAGCATAGATATTAGCAACAGCAAATGTACCATTCACGTAACTCTCTAAGTAACGATTATATTGCTGAACATAATAGGATGCCGCTTCGATTTGAGGAAAAGGATTATATAGTCCTACTACACGGATGATATAGGGACGATTCGATTTACCCTTCAATTGGTAAATCGTTTTTATGATTTTGGCAAAGTTGGCTTCACAGTTATCAAGTGCTTGATTAAATTCACGAGCTGATATATTTCCTCCCGAGGACCTTGCTGTCCGGATCAGATCATTACCTCCAATGGATATTGAAATGATATCTGCCTCGGTAACGGATTGTCTGAAAGAAGGGTTTCTACTTATATAGTCGTATAAACCTTGTGAAGTTAAACCATTGATACCTAGATTGTCATAAGCAATAAATGCTCCTAGATAACGCTCCGACAACCCTCTATATACAGGGACAAATCCATTCCCCGGTAATGCACCGAAGCCAACTGTCAATGAATCTCCTAGCGCCGAGTAATGGAATACCACATTATTCAACCTCCTGAATATGTCTATTAAAACTGGTTACCATAGTTTATGAATGTTGATTCTGTTCTGCAACTGCAGAATGTCCATGGTCTCGTAGAATAAAATAGAACAAATCATATACAAACACAAATATAGGCAGACCAAGATAACTATCTTGATCTACCTGTATTTGTATTACTGACTATTGACCATAAACTATAATTACCATGCTATACCCTACTAGATAAAAGGTACTCATGGATTGAATCTTCCACCTATGACTGTCTACGAATCCATACGGACATTTCACCCGAAGTGCGGTTCCCCCAACTATGATAGGGTACGGCACGAAGTTTCACAGGATTAGACTCAGACTTGAAAGGTCGATACAATTCATTACTCCAATGTTCTTGTTCATCTAGTAAAGCTTCACCTTCAATTACTGTCGTTCCCCCAAGAAGATCCGGGTCGAAACGAATCGTTAGTGGACGATCAGTCAAAAGAGTGATGGCTGCTAATGGGGCTTGATTATCTATTTCCTCAATACAATAAACCAATGGTCCCCGTTGTATCGCAACTTTGCCTGCATTAGCCCGTAACTCAGGATGGGACTGAATAAGTTGAATATCCATAGCCAATTCAAGGTGTACGACATCTCCGGTTTGCCATGTTCTCTTGATCAGAGCATATCCATCACGCATCGAATCTATCATTCGTTCCTCTTCTCCATTGATATAAAGCTTGCTACTTTGACACCAACCAGGAATACGGAGTCCTAATGTAAATGAATGTTCCTCCGTCTCAGGGGTCACTTGAATCTTAATTCGACCATCCCACGGATAATTCGTTTCTTGTTGAATCTCTATGTTCTGTCCACCAACTGAAGCGTTCGCTACCCCACCAATGTACTGATGAATGTATACCTCAGAATCACTAACCGTATACATATACGCTCCTAATGATGACACTAATCGTGCAACGTTGGGCGGGCAACAAGAACATCCGAACCATTTTTGACGCTCAGATTTGACGTGATGTTTGTCTGGATTCCCTTCCGATGCTTTTGGCCAGACCTCTAAAGGATTAACATAGAAGTAATGTTTCCCATCCTTTGACATACTCCCAATGACATTATTGTATAATGCTCTCTCTATCACATCTGCATACTCACGATTAGGCTCAATCTGTAGCATCCGTTGAGCGAAGAAGATTAGACCTATAGAGGCACAGGTCTCTGCGTATATCGTATCGTTTGGAAGATCGTAGTCAAATGAGAAGGCTTCCCCATGGTGAGTAGATCCAATGCCTCCCGTAATATACATTTGTTTATGAACGATATTATCCCACAGATTCCGGCATGCTTGAAGCAACCCTTCGTCACCCGTCTGTACTGCGATATCTGCCATTGCAGTATACATATATACAGCTCTAACGGCATGCCCATGTGCTTCTTTTTGCTCGCGAACAGGTGCATAGCTCTGATGATACTTCAGGTTAGGTTGAGATGAAGGTCCATCTTGACTTGCCCAGAATGATTGGCGGCCCCTAGCTTCCCACTCTTCTATAAAAAAGTGTGGTTCTTGTCCCCTCTGATCCAAAAAGTATTGACTAAGCTTTACATACTTCTCTTGTCCTGTTACTTTGTACAGTTTCACGAGCGCAAGCTCAATCTCTTGATGTCCATCATAACCCTGAATTTGACCAGGATCTGTCCCGAATACACTTATAATATAATCTGCGAATCGACTAACAACATCTAGAAATCTACGTTTTCCCGTCGCTTCATAATAAGCTACAGCCGCTTCAATCATATGGCCCGCCACATACAGCTCGTGACATTCTGTAAGATTAGTCCAACGTTTCTCTGGTGCTTTAATCGTGAAATATGTATTGATATATCCATCTTCCTGTTGGGCATCTGCGATGAGTTCAATAGCTTCGTCTGCTATTCTTTCTAAAGACGGATCCTGATGAATCGTTAACGAGTACCCTACCGCTTCCAACCATTTGGCTAGATCACTATCCTGAAACACAAAACCTCCGAAATCTCCTTCTTCTTTCCCCGCGGCAATCCGAAAATTACGTATGGCATAACTTGGTTCTGCACCATCAATACGATCATTCAGAGCATCCCACTGATAGGGGATGACGACATCACGAACAAGCTGTACATATTGCGACCAGAATAGGTCTTCAATTCTTACATTTTTTAAGGGTACAGAAGTATACGGAGATTTCAAAACTAGCCACATCCTTTTTCATGTATTAGAATCATATAGGTTGTTAAACTGCATATTAATTCATCCATTTATGCTTTGATCTTATCATAAAGACATTGACATTGTCGGTAGACACAGCAATACTTTAGGTAGATAATACTGACCTTCCTAATAATGATATGAGGGGCATTGATCCATGCAATTTCTTAAAATAAATATTTCAAATCCATTACAATTCACATGGGGAGGTCAATTCACTTCCCCTAATGCGTGGACTCACTCTAAACGAATAATAGATACCTATGAGTTCATTATCGGGATGAAAGAAACGCTATACATGCAGCAAGAGGAGAACCCTCATGAAGTCACTCCAGGTGATACGATGCTCCTTGAACCTTTTCGTCCTCATAAAGGATATCAGGAATGTCGTCCTGGGCTAGCCTTTGATTGGGTGCATTTCCACGCTAAGGGGGCCACAGAAATTCTCGATGAAGAGCAAGTTATTCAAGAGACCTGCCTAGTACAATCTTCTGTAGATTCATCGTCAAGAAATGAGAATCCATTCATCTATATCCCTTTCTTCTTCTCACCACCTATTATAGATCGAATTCACATTCAATTTCGTCAGTTGATGCACGTAGCGAACTCACCCGATTATCATGCCTATGCCGCACATTATTTACTAACATCATTGATGATTGAAGTATCAGAACAGGCTTTACAACACATACGAGGGGTACTAGCAGGAGGAAAACAAGAGCATCAAATATCAAGTATCATCGAGTGGACACGTGTACACTGTGGAGATAAGCTGAATGTGCAGGATGTGGCGAACTATTTCAACTATAATCGAGACTATCTATCTCGTTTCTTCAAGCAACATACCGGCATCAATCTACAGGAGTATATTCATCGTCAAAAACTATTAAAAGCGAAAGAGCTTCTTTCTCGAAGCAACCTTACGGTACAGCAAATCGCTCATGAAGTCGGTATACCTGATGAGAAGTATTTCATGAAAGTATTTAAAGCGTATGAAGGAATAACACCAACGAATTTTCGTAGAGCTTATTATCAAACCTTCATGAATAAGGAATAATATCACCTACTTCATCCATGTCCAATGACCTTACTATACAAGCATAAACGGCTTCGCCGTCCTTTAGCGGCGATGAAACGTTTAGCGTTGAAATATAATCCTATTTATAAGCAGAAATACTTATAAATTCTTATATTTTTAAAAAATGTCCGAACAGATAACCACTGTTCGGACATTTTCAAGGTGATAACACTGGTTAGGGTTCAATTCCCCAAGATAATGAACCATTCTGTAACAACGTCACTTTGTTCCAGTTCGTATACGCTGTTTTAGTAGAATCGAACGAGTAATCATTCAATTGGTCGAAGTTGGACCAATCGGATTTGGTGATGCGAATCTGAATATCACCACTTTGACCACTCGCTGCTATTGAACCTGCTGTAGGATTAAAGCCAATCTCTAAATATGTGTCAGCCCCTATCTTAGCAGGGTTGATTGTGCTGAATGAGCCACTAATGGAACTCGTTCCCACTTGCGCCCAATCGCACCAGAAGGTAGGTGTTGCCCCACCTTCTTTTGTTAAATAATAACGAATCTTTAGATCACTAAGATTCACCGCAGATGTTCCGTTATTCTTAATATTAAACGAAGCATTAATTGTATTGCCTGTAGCACTAGCGTTATTCAATTTATACTGAACCGCAAGATTACTCGTAGGAACAGGAGCTTCCGCTGGTGTTGCGCTAACCTGTGACGAAGGGGTACTCTGCCCTACAGCGTTTACTGCATTTACAACGTAATAATACGTCGTTCCATTACTTAATCCCGTGTTCACATAAGTATTCGCCGTAATTCCGGTCTCCACACTAATGTATGGTCCCCCACTAGTCGTTGCACGCTTTACAATATAGCTTGTTGCACCACTCGAAGCGGTCCAACTCAGACTAACACTAGTATGACCAGCCGTTGCCGTTAACCCGGTGGGTGCTACTGGGATTGTTGGATTTGGTATCGTTCCACCATCTGATAATGGCTTCATAATACGACTAAGCATCGTTTGCTTCGGCTCATTCCACGTATTCCAGTCATCTAATAGCAGACCACCTGTATCTCCACTATTGGGATTCAAGCTCCAATATGTCCAGTAAAGGTCATTAGCTTTGATATAATCAACGAGTTTGTTCTGCCATTTCCCTTCCTTGCTAACCGTATCCACATTGCGACCACCGAATTCGCCCATAAGTAATGGTGCTATATTTTGTTTGTGAATATAACCCCAATACTCATCCCAAATCGCTGTCATGTTATTCGGGAAATTAGCATCTTCAAACCATGTTTGTGGTGAAACACCAGGTCCATAGTCATGTGGAGAATAGACAACTCTGTTGGCAACATTCAATCTTACAGGGTTATTCTTTACTCCTTTCAAATTACCGCCCCACCAGTAATTCCCGCTCTCCCCTTGCACATTACTAGCAATTCCTTCTACAAGGATAAGCCAATTCGGATTAGCTGCAAGAATAGCATTTCCTGCTCTCTCTGCAGCAAGCCGCCAATCTGTCGCTACATTATTTGTTCCCCAACTTGCCGCTCCATGTGGTTCGTTATGCAAATCTGCACCAATAACCGTAGGGTTATTAACGTAACGATTCGCAAGCATCACCCAATCACTAATCCAACGTTCTTCTGAATACTGAGCGGTATACCACAGGTCCGATTGACCACCAGAATCAGGACGATGGCGATCAAGTATAATTTTTATGCCACGGTCTCCAGCTTCTTTAACAACTCTATCCATTAATTGAATGGGAGTAAGTCCAATCAGGTCTGCATTAGTCACCGTGTTAAGACTTACAGGCATAGAACCCGCATCAAACATTTGGTTACTATAAGGTAACCGAATCAGATTGTAGCCATGATCCTCAATGGTATCAAAGAACGAGTCAAGTGAATTTTGCCACAATCCATGTGGTGAATAATTAGCTGTCTCAAATCCGAACCAGTTCAAGCCATTAAATACGGCAGGCTCTTCATTCGAATCAACAATACGATTGCCCGACGTATGATAATACCCTGAAGTAGCAGCACTATAGCTCTTATCTTCACCTAACACCAAGAACAGTCCTACCATCATGGTTACTGACAGAAATACTGGTAGCCACCTAGCGCGTCTTTTCAATATAGACATGCACTCATCTCCTAATTCTATGACATAACATATATATCGGCATACGCTAATCCATTATGCAGTACCCCTTTATCATCAGATATGTCCGAGTGGATCATATCCGCTCGGACACATTAGCTCTGTTTATCTTTTATGCTTTTATGGTTCAATACCCCATACAAGCGTACTACCTTGGTGCAAAGTTACCTTGTTCCAGTCCGTATACGATGTTTTTGTACTGTCAAATGAGTAATCGTCAGAGAAATCAAAGTTAGACCAGTTATTCTTAGACACACGAACTTGAATATCTCCTGATTGGCCACCAGCTGCAATAGATCCTGCCGAAGGTCCAAATGAGATCTCCAGATACGTATCAGCCTCAGTTCTACCTGGTGTGATCGTTGCGAAAGTGCCACTTATATTGCTAGTACCCACTTGTGCCCAATCACACCAGAAGCTAAGTGCAGAACTACCTTCATTCGTAAAGTAATAACGAAGTTTCAAATCGCTTAAGTTTACAGCCGTTGTACCTGTGTTCTTAACATTGAAATTTGCTTGAATAGTATTACCTGCATTGTTTGAGCTATTTGTTCTGTATTGTACAGCTAGATCAGATGTAGTAATTGTACCTTCAGGTACTGCACTGACCTGAGCAGAATCCACACTAGAACCAGCTGTATTCGTTGCACTTACGACATAATAATACGTCGTGCCATTACTTAATCCTGTATCCACATAACTTGTGCTGGTTACAGCCGTTGCTACATCTGTGTATGGCCCACCACTAGTCGTTGCACGTTTCACCGTGTAACTCGTAGCTCCTGTGGTTGCTGCCCAACTTAAGCTCACCTGAGCGTCACCTGCAGTTGCAACCAATCCTGTTGGTGCTGCTGGGACTGTTACAAGTGAGGCAGGTACTGCACTGACTTGAGCTGAGTTCACACTAGAACCAGCCGTATTCGTTGCACTTACGACATAATAATACGTCGTGCCATTACTTAATCCTGTATCCACATAACTTGTGCTGGTTACAGCCGTTGCTACATCTGTGTATGGCCCACCACTAGTCGTTGCACGTTTCACCGTGTAACTCGTAGCTCCTGTGGTTGCTGCCCANTACTTAATCCTGTATCCACATAACTTGTGCTGGTTACAGCCGTTGCTACATCTGTGTATGGCCCACCACTAGTCGTTGCACGTTTCACCGTGTAACTCGTAGCTCCTGTGGTTGCTGCCCAACTTATGCTCACCTGAGCGTCACCTGCAGTTGCAACCAATCCTGTTGGTGCTGCAGGGATTTGTGGTGTGCCGCCACCATTGCTAGCTGGAATGACCGGGTAAGCATTGGTAACGAGTTCAACGAATTGACTGTGGAACCAATGACCGGATACAGGAGCATTTGCTGATGCGCCAGTCAACGTCCCATTCACATTCGTGAACGTAGGATCACACATTCTATCAAAGCCTTTACCTTCATCGTTAGGAATGGCAGAGCTAGAACCATCGGATTCTCCAGGTGGTTTCACCCATACGAATGCATCAAGATGTGACGATGCATACCCAGCTGGTGCGACGGTTGGTGGAATCCCCATACCAGCACCACTTGCATTGCACCAGTTACCACGATGATACCGTTTATCGATACGACCGGAATCTGCATACGCAGTGGGCGTAGTTCCACTTGCAGTACTTGGTCGGTTGACACCACCCCATCCATTCCGTGAAGTGTCAATCAAGAAGCCCGTACTACTTGGCCAACCCTTGGATACAAAAGAAGCGTACAATGCTGCTGTAAAGTCTACTTCATCAAAGTATGGATTCCATTCATAATACTTAGCAGATCTTAGTGGTTGTCCCCCAATACTCAGACTTGCATCTGGTAAGTTCGGTTCTACCGTTGGAGTCGTGTTAGCTGTATTCGTAATGAACCCATCTACACTACTAAGTCCTGCTGTTGTTCCAGCAACGACTGTTGTGAACAGATCAACAGATGGTCCTAGATTCGTATCCCATCCAAGCCAACCAGAGTGACCCATGTCCATGTATGTGTATACGTTCGGTACTGCGTGTAACTGATCAAGTGCATAACGAGTAGCATCACGATAGATGTTCGTCGAGTTAGCTGCTCCACAAGCAGGAGTACTTAAGTTCGTTACTAGGTTAGGTAAGGAATCCGGTTCGATGACCGTCACGATTCGGATTCCTTCATATTTAGGTTTAGCGAATAAATCCGCAATAACATCAATATAATCCGTCTTGTAAGTCTGCAACGCAGCCTGTGTCAATGGGAGTTCCCCATTCGACGCCAATGCATGACAATCGCGACCTGGCAGATTATAGATAACAAAGGTTGCCGAGATCGGCGTGTTCCCTTGTTTCTGTGTCAGGATATGATCCAATGTTTCTTCTAAGCTTTTCCGTCCACCATTAGCCTCACCACCATAGATCGCCGCGATGCGGTCTAACCAAATGGCTGTTGGGTAAGTTTTAACGGTGTTCATTTTAGCAATAAGATCTGGATCATTAACTTGCGCAATCGAAGTGTCAATCAGATTGGCATAGTCAGGGTTAATATATTGTGTTGCGCCAACAAAAGGATTATCCACATGGGCTTCAGCAGCATAACTATTATCACTTCCGAAAGGTACCCAAGTCGCAATAAGGAACGTTAAGAGAACAAACAGCTTAAAAGACTTCTTCCTAAATATACTTGTCATGTCTTCAGCTCCTTCATATTATTAATATAGAGCATTTTCAAAACTAGAGTACTTTCCACATAATTCCTCTTAAGACAAGTAACCGCTTTCAAACCCATCCGTTCCTTCCTTTCTCAATGATCATGTACATCATTACTTTCAAAGGTGCATCACTTATCCTCCTTCCAAATTGAACGAATTTTCTTATCACCCCCTCTCAAGAATCTACAATTAACGAAAACAAACCTGTTATAGGCCCCTATTATTATCCCAAATTCAAATTTTAGTTTATTAACCTACGTTATGATTGTAAAATGTAAAAGAAGAGTAGAGTGTATTACAAAAGATGATAATTAATGACTTTATTTTGAGTGAAATGAGTGAGGCAACCTATAACCTGTGAAGATTCAGTAGGTTTTTCATGGCGAGAAAAGCTAATTTCAAGAGGAGTAAAGGATTTATGGTAGTGCGATTGTAATAGAATAATAATGTCAGAGGTCGAGAAATCAATAAATAGGTTTTATAACCATATTTAGTAATTGCTGTCACAATTTATATTAACATGGTTTAATCTTGATTGATAGATACTTATTCAAATAATTTTAATAGGATGTTGATTCTGATCTCTTAAATTACATAATGCCCCACCAGATAGCTCGCAAAAGGCTACAAGGACAGGGCATTAACGGTTTTATTATATATCATCACTTCTTTTAAACACAACATACTTTTGCGTAAAATAGTTCATCATGGTATAGATTCCCGCTCCAACTAAAGCGGTTAGATTGGTATGAATGACATTATTATGAATGAGTTGCCCAAACATGAATTCGAATAGAATATAGCTGACAGAATACGACACGAGATAACATAATAGAATGACGATTGCGAATTTCCACATGTTCTCTTTATTGGATACCTTACTTTTAAACGTAAAATGTTTATTTAGAAAATAACTAACAACCGCCCCGATCGAATTCCCCATAAATGTCGATATCCAATAGTTCCATCCGAATAGATTTAGTATCACAAAGGTGACCGAGACACCAACCGCTGTATTCAATAACCCAACACAGAGAAAGATCCCGATCATTATATCCAGAATAGTGTGCAGGTACCATAATAGAGACAAAAGGAATCTCACCGAGGAATTCTGGAATCTCCTCACCTTCACATTGAACATAGTAAAGGTAACCAGCCACAATGAGAGCCACATTCACGAGTAAAAGAGATCAACTACAGATTACAGAAAGTAACATTAAGACATCTGCAATTGTCATAAATCTCTCCTCTGGTTGATGTATTTACGTAAATAAAATCGATAGCCAATAATAAATAGCCCTCCGAACATGATCAACGTTATAACAATAAGCACGATGAAAATTTTATTTTGAATACTAAATAGTTTCGTAAAACTTTGCTCTTCCTTAACCGTATACGTATAATCAGAATCAATATTGCTATATGCATCATTCAAATCTACTCTATGACCATTTACAGTCAGAAAACCGCTATTTGATGAAAGACTATTCTTCTGTGTAATAACGTTGTGATTCCCGTATTTATAGTCGGAGAACGTGATCCAACTATCTATGAGTTCTTGAACCACCTGATTTTGCTGTTCCTCATTGCCTGGGAAATCATAAGTGATCACGGAGTCCATTGGAGGATTGGGCAGTATTTTATCAGAATGGTCTAATTGCTTCAGAAAAGCTAACGGCACACTGTACAAAGAAGACCGGAAGGACTGCGATGAATCACTCTGAGATCGATATATAACATTCTCATTTGGAAATAGAACGGAAGAATCGAACAATCCCATACCATATTCAGCATATAGTTGATCATAAGACCAGTACATTTCCGCACCAATACCTAAAGGTACAACACCATAATCTGCTAGTACATCTACATAGGACTCCATTTGAGCTTGTAAAACGGGTCCATTATCACTCGTGATCGATGATACAACGGGTGTATTCACGATGATACTTCCGTTCCGAGATTGTACATACTTTAACGTTTCCATATAGCGCAACATAGCCGGATAATCCGTGTTACTAAATACAGGTCTAGTACTGACCATAAACGGGATTCCTGCTCCATAGAGTTTATCCGCCATGGACTCTAACAATTTCAAATCTGAGAATGGATAGATTTCTTTGAATATAAGGTATGTTTGTCCCTGTTTCGTGGTATCTAACCAATCCCTTATAATATAAGATATAGCAACTTCACTGAGGTTACCTTGTTCATAGTAAGGGATGTATGCATAACGCTCACCTCGAACCCCATAGGGTGAATGAACATCACCATGATCAGACGTAATACGACCATAAGCCATTCCCTCAGCTTCTAAAATATAAGGAACATTCAACAGATGAATTCTTGATTCTGAGAATTGATCAATAGAGAGCTTAATATAAAGATCGCTAGCGCTTACCGTTTGAATATCCAGCTCATCTTCTACTTTGCTAGGTACCGATGTTCCTATATGGAGATAATCACCTTCGTAGGTCTTAAAGTCATCCAAAAAGTCTTTGTTATTCACTGTAAGTTCATCCAAATTCCGAATTCCAATGACCTTAGTATACCGTGATAAAGAGCCCTGTTTATAGGTGTCGAACGTCGATTGGGTTACTTGTAATCCAAAGGAGGATAGCAACCTTTGCATAGACTCAATATTACCCTCTTTGGATGTACCTTTCGCCAAACTATCATAAAGAAGAAGGACACGACTTGGCACTTGTTCAGATGCATGTACATTAGAACACGAAATCCCCATAATAAAAACTAAGGTTATAACGAGCATTTTCCATTTTACTGAGAGAAACATGTTATTCCTCACCTTCTTGATCTCCACGCAACAAACGACGCCGGATGATATCTGCTATGAGCTCCAATAATCGAAACCAATATGCCCGATAAACCAAATAAAATAAATGTAAGACTAAACGGTAGTCGACTAGCCTCTCTTATTCTTTTTGCCTTTAAAGCTGTAATAAAACTTGGTTTATACAGACCGATGATGACAACGATCCAAATGACAATGAATCCAAAAGTTCTAGGGGTTATGCTTTTCTTCAATAGGCTATATCCTGAGAAGAAAGTCGTCTGTTCCCCTGGAGTATGACCTACCGATTTCTCGTAATTCCCCATAGCAGGAGGTCGGATAATAAACGCACTTTTCGCACTAAGATCGAACAATTTACCCGCTTGGTCTGGACTCGCCATGTAATATTCCAGAATAGATATGAACCCATATTTACTATAGAAATTCAAATCAATGAATAATGATTGTGACGAGACAACATCCGTACTATTTGACTATCATAATCAGGCGCATTGAAATATAGTCCATTACCATAAGTTCCTTATCTCCGATCTGAGAACCGATCATCGATGTAATAACGTAAATGGCAGTGGACTGAATATCATTTGTTGGAGTTCCCTCACGGGTGTATTAGCCATATAATGTACCTTTTTTAACAAGCTCTTTGAGATACCGAATACTCGATGGGTTCTGTTGCTTCACTTCAGCAAGGGAAAGTATAGTAAGTAAAGATTCAGCGGTGTTTATGTTCTCTGAGTTATAGGAGTTTGTCTCATATTGATAGCGAGTCTCGTATAGTGGAAAGCTATCAGACAAATACCCATTCTGTATAATTTCAAGCATATTCGTGGAGATTTGCTGGATGTGATCGGATGAAAGTGGAAGTTGTTCCAGAGTTGTTAAGTTAATATATCATAACAACCCCTGCTTCATAGAGCGCACGAATAATTCGTAAGTCATTTGGGACTATATCGATAACTGAATCCTGATGAAAGATTGAGGTTGTGTTCAACGAGCGCCCATTCCTAAACGAAAGCATCCTGCTGTCGGGTCATCACATAATAACGCAGCATTAACCCTTCCGACTCGCTTAATACCTCGTGTCCAGTAGCCATGTTGGGATTCTGATCACTATCCAAATAATTCGTGTATATACCGTAACTACCTGACAACTTACTCACTATAAATTCGTATAGAGCAGTTCATTTCCCTTGAATTTGTAAGGTGTCTCCATAGTGATTATCCTTTGTTGTGTCGATTATGGACTCTACCATGGAATCCTTTGGCTGATTACCTATCTTGAGAACTATGAATAGAGCAAACATTACAATAACAGATATTAATAAAAAAGTCTTTATTTTCATATATTTTGTCCCTTTATGTAATATTAACACTAATTCTGTCAATATTCTTTGGAAAACACATATACATATATGGCATTCTATTATTCAAACTATTTTTCTTCGATTTGTGGTAACGTCCTTAATAAAATGGTATTCACAACTTCATCTGACGTCATTTCATCCGTTATAATATGTTCTTCAAATCTAGCATTTTTAAAAGCCTCCACACATTTGACTGTTTGCTGAAAGGTCCAACCATGGGCTTCATCTCCCCGCCCTGTCAATCTTT
This sequence comes from Paenibacillus sp. Y301, assembly GCF_059445505.1. Lineage (NCBI taxonomy): Bacteria > Bacillati > Bacillota > Bacilli > Caryophanales > Paenibacillaceae > Paenibacillus > Paenibacillus sp. Y301. Next base: position 297,956 of record NZ_JCAIUL010000005.1, read on the forward strand.
TATGTATAGTATCTTCTGATGCCATAAGGAAGAAATGGTGAACTTGGTTATCCATTCTCTGAAATCCATGAACGATGTATTCGAAAATCTGAGGTTTATATATCGTCATTGGCACAATGAGGTGCTTGTTATACTGATGTTGTAATGCCTCCGCTGTTTGTACCGTTAGAACTCTCCATAATTCTATATCCTGAAAATCATCCGTTCTCTCAACATCTAATCGGATCGCTTCAGGAATAATATTTCGAAGCATGTATCCAATTTCTTCTGGATCGAACATCATACTATTTGGAATCAATGGAAGAAGCTTATTCGCTGTAGTTGTCTTTCCTGAACCAAAAGCTCCGTTAATCATAATGATCATGATTTCACTCCTTTTTAAAAATTACCGCTACGATAACGGATTGTCCTTACGATCGCTATTGCCCTCAGATTTCTTGATTGTATAACCCAAATATCAGTTGAAATCCGATGGTCAGATTATGCTTCCGATGTAGATTTCCTACGGAAATCTTGTAGCCGAACGCTAACGCTTCTTCAGGACAATTCCGTTCTCTTCGCTACTTCGTAAAGTAAAGCTTAAAGAAAGGCGACCCTCCGTTCATAAATCGAACGAAAATCCGCCTCTTTTCTTACCGATTGGTCCAATTATCCGTATATCGGATAAATTTATCATCATCGATTGCGATAAGGATGATAACTCCAACTCCCATTATGCTAAGCTCCTTCTTAAACCTTTACCATCCTTTAAGTTCTTCAAGTAGGACTCCTTTTTTAGTAAGTGTGCAATATTTCGAATTTACGAATCCCTTACTTGTGCGGATCTGAAGATCAGTGAATGAGAATTCAAAAGTCTTATTAAAATCTCCGTCTAAAGTAAAATAAATGAGACCTTCTGCAGGAACTGATATAACCGATAATTGAGTAGGATACTCACCATCATGCTGTGCTGTTTTTTTTAGTACAGAGAACCCAACATCCTTATTAAACGTTTCTTTATTTCTCAGAATAGTTTCATATGCTTGTGTATAACGTTCATTTCCAGGTCCTATAACTTCTCTATAATCCTCATGGCTCTGATCAGATAAGGAGAAATTGGTTAATACCATAAAGTCCTGTTCCAGTTCACTCATGTTCACATTGCTTCTACCGGGCTCAATAATAAAAGAATTCCGATTCATCCCCGCAATCATACTGTGCACACTGAAATTAGGAACATTCACAATCGAATGATCCTGTAGATACTCATGTAATGAAGATAATTCAATCTTTTCGGATAAAACTTCATCAAATAACTTCATGATATTAACACAATGTTTGCCACGTCTATACTTGCCTTCTTCGTTCGGATCCACCATTAATAAATTCATGAACGTACCACTATTATTGAATCCAAACGCAGGAAGAAACTCTCCATCCTCATACTGAAGAATCAAGAATTGATTATTCTTCTGTAATATCATCTTGATCGGTCTTTTGGATATATCAAAATTCATTCCGATAATTGTATTATCCTTATGTACCATAAAACTTGTACACACTAGGAACCACTTCCTTGGTCTGAGGTAACATCAATTAACTCATCAATGATTGACAGTTTAACCGTCTCTTCATTGATATGCCCCTTACTATCTTTCCAAGTTATTTTTAATTGGGTGTTATCAATTGTCCCTCGATTGATGTTCTTATCGAACTCTGTCAAGTCATTTTCTATAGATCCTATATCATCAATATTTAATACTACACCGACCGGTCCACCCTCACCGGAAGCAGTATTAGAATAGACAACCTTATGATCTTCAATAATATCAACACTATAATAGGTGGATTGCTCTATTTCTTTAACATCACCCAGATATGCTAATCTTGCAGAGGTTCTTATTATTTGCTTAGGAGTTTTAATAACCTTATAATTATCCACTTCCCACTTAGTCCCTTTTCCCTCTAATTGATATAGTTCGAACTCAGGAGTATTACTTTGTGTTCCCTCAATGAATGGTTCTGACTTTGTTAATAACGAGAGGGTAATGCTATTCGTACATAATAAGAACGCAATAATGAAAAATAAGCTCTTAGTCTTCATTTTAGCGCACCTCTTCAGTTATTAGTTTGTCTTAAGAACTCCTTGAATCTAGTTCCTTGATAGGTTAACTCACCCTGATCTCCTACAGTGATTAATCCATAATAGTTATCTCTAACATGCAATTCCTTTCGTGTGTGATCTTCAAATTCATAAGTAATATAATAATTCGTACTGGCACTGGAATCACCTGATCCTCCCCAGACCTCCGTTCGCTTATCTACAACCTTACATCTCTGTGTTACTATTTCAGCAGCATTATTTGTACTCCAAGACGTAACTCCTTTAATAATTACATAAGCGAATCCAGAAATGATGATTCCTGCAAAGATGATGAAAAAGATAGGTACACCACTAAAAAAACCAGGGGGTCCATTAAAATTAGACATGTTGATCTCCTCCTATGAGAAATATTCTTCGTGACCACTGACTTGGAATCACTAATGATATAACGTTATATAAGGTATTAAGTTACATTTCGAGTTGTTCTGAAATCATATTGGACTAAATGATGATTCCTGCATATCTAATACTTACACTAGCTTCTTTGCATCTACGATGAGCGAGACAAAACCTAGTTCTCCCCCTTGGTTTCTATGATCGAACCTGTATGATCTATAAATAAAGCCTTCCTCAGCATTCCATTCATGATAATGAAATTCACCGTCTTCATCACAATACTCAAGTAAATGAACTTCAAACCCTACCTCTTCGAACATTCTCATTAACGTCTTATAGTTATGTACAATCTTATGACTAGCAGCGGGATGATCCTTCGGTCCTGGACCACCAATCTGGACTATATTTTGATACCATTCATTACGGAAGTAGGCATCTGGTACAGCGCAACGAATATATCCACCAACATCTAAGAAATCATAACAATTCCGTGCAGCTTCTACGCCTTCGTCATAGGTTAAATGTTCCCATACATGTTCAGACAAAATGGTGTTAATTCTTCTTGTTCCGAAGCTTCTATTCCAATCATCTCTTACTAATAAATTCAGTTCATTTTCTTGTGTCTGAATCCAACCCGGATACGATTGTGAAGAGGCACCAATAATAATCTTTACTAGTTCTGTTTCAAGTATTTCAGAAATATCTATCATTTACCTCTCTCCTTAATCGGACACGTCAAATATTGTGGTTATTTCATCGATCCATAACCCCTCATCATCTGCAATGCAAGTCATCCAGCCTAGGTCATTTGCTGGCACCAGGTTTTTCTCTTGGTCATCCACATAAATGATGAGTTGACTATCACTATCAAATTGAGAACTTACAAGTGTATATATTGAAGGATCTGGTTTGCACAAGCCTACTTCACTAGAAATAGTGATGCTCTTAATATAAGGTTTAATAGGTTTCAATATATCATCTATCCATTCTTTTCTGTGATTACTAAGAAGATGGATGTCTGCAATCTGGCTCCAATATACTAACTGTTCAAAAGCAGGTAGCGGAGCCATGTGTATATCAATCAACCTTCGTGCATATGTAGTATCCAATGTTGGACAATAGCTAGTAAGCCATATCCAGAACTCACTCTCAGTCATCTCTCCTTTCCATAAAGGTTCACGCACTTCTCTCTTGAATACCTCACTTAAGGATCCAAGAGTCATCCCAGCTTGATGAGCTATTTCTTGCCATGCGAGAGTTAGATTAGTAATTAATACTCCTGCAACATCAAGTACGATCTGCGGTCTACTCATCATTAGAACCTCCCAATCCCCGTTGTTAACTAATTTATTCCGATTACATCAACTTTACGATCATACTAATTAAATAAGCCGCGGGTATGATAAATGCTTGTGCCAACAGGGTCCCGAAGAATCGCGATACCATTAACAATACATATATTTTGCCCAGTTGATCTTTAGATTTCTCGTTATGTAGTGCTTTATCCGTGATGAGTCCTAACTGAGGGTCAATAAATATAGTCAGGATGATCGTTGCAATTCCATTAATTAACCCAGAGGCTTGTGAAGCAGTTGTACTTAATTCAGGCAATAGGTGAGCGGCATATAATGAAGACAAAACACCTATCGTATAAAATGCGGTTACAAACACGTTTAAAAGTAAAAACCTCTTGGGGATCCCTAAGTACCTGAATTGATGAACTTTAAATGAAGGCTTTTTTAAATAGTATTTCGTATTTTTCAATTGTCCTATCGTCACACTCGAGATTAATCTCGGAAGTGAACCGGCAACTTCAAGTTTAGAAATAACTCTAACAAAAATATTAACGAATGTAGGAAATAGAACAATAGCCAGTAATGTACCTACAGATGAAGCCAATATGATAATTCTTAAATTATGCATTAAGTCAAAAGAAGGATTAGCCTTAGCAAAGTCAACGAATGTAGCCGTCATTGGTGCCTGTATTAAGTTAGCCGTTCTTGATACCAGTACAATAATACCTGTTAACGCTAATGCAACCGTGATTTTATTAATCTTGACTCCTGCATATCGAACAGAATAAGATAAGGTTTCTGCCGTATGTATGATCATTGTCAACACAAACACGATAATCAAATTATTAACCATGTGTTATTCATCTCCATTTTTATTACTTATGTAAGCTGAGCCATTGAGTCACTGACCTCCGTACCTCCTACACCTACAACATATGATTCGTTATTCATTTCTAGTAATCTGACCTTCGTATTTACCTCTCCAAAAAAAACATAAAGCAGCTAGCTACTCATCTTTTATGTTCACTTTTAAATATAAAGGAATATTTAGGAGGTTTTATCATCATAAGTATTTCGACAAACTCTGATATTTTCCTTCTGTATTCTCACAAATGCTAGATTGACGAACGTTAACCTCTTAAGACTTCCTCAAATTCATATTTAAGCCTATGGATAAACCTTCGCGCAATCTGCGAAGCATGTTTACCCGTGGGTATCACAGACGCGAAGTATTTCGTATCGCAATCAGGAGAACGAAGTTCAATGGTTTTCATAATTTGATGCGTGACTCCGGATGTTTTTAGAAAGGAATAATCTAGACCAATCGTGATCGCTATACCCCCTGCCACTGCATTCTCAATCGCCCGAGTATTATTGCTTACAAATAAGACATTAACAGGTCCATATTATAGCAGATAGCGTGATATGACGGTTCTGCGCAGCTTTGGTAAGTGAGCCTATTTTTGCAACTTCAACGATATTCTCTAACTGTTCTAAATTCATAGATCGCATTCTCCTGGTATTAATTATTACTTAATACTTATTAAATATAGTTAAATTTTATTTAAGATTTGTTAATGTTAAAATTTTAATTAGTTAGCAAGTAACCTTTCATACCTAGTATAACTATATTTCACAAGGAGGAAACTCAAATAACAGAAAAAAGAGTAGCCGTAATAACAGGTGGAGCAAGTGGAATCAGAAAAGAAACCGCCATTAAATTGTGTCATTAATGTCAATCAGCACGGTGTAGCCCATGGTATCATTGCTGCAGGTAAAAAAATGCGTGAGCTTGGAATCAAAGGTGTTATCATTAATACCGCTTCTGTATTTGGATTCTTGGCATCACCAGGTGCTGTTGATACCCCCATTATTCAAGGATATAAAGACCAAGGAATGATTAATGATATGAAGAAAAAAGTCATGGGTAACAAATTAACTCAACCTGAACAAATAGCAGATACGGTGTATTTACTCTCTCTGCCAGAAGCTAGTGCAATTAACGGAAGTGTTGTAATGGCTGATGAAGGATTTGCTTCTTTCAAATAAAAAAGATAGCAAGCATAAACGACCTCGCCGTCCTTTAGCGGCGAAGAAACGTTTAGCGTTGAAATATAAGACTAACCATCTTCGGATCTCTTTTTTTATACAACATATGACTTATAATCAATTCGAGTCGTAAGCTCAACTCGTAGTGTCTCCAACGTTTCATTTGCACAAATTTCTTCGATTAACTCTTCCGTTCCACCAACAATCGTGAAATCCAAATCATAGTCCGTACACACGCACCAATGTTTGTCTTCAGACCATATATATGTGGGAGTTCCTCTTAGGTCATCTTGTTGGATCAATGGATTCACTTCCGATAGATTCCCCCGAAATAGACGAGGATGATAACTCTCTGATTTCAATAAATGATAGTAATAATAGCAGCTCTCATCATTGGGAAGTAGTTCAATAAGTTGTTCAAAAGAATCACTATCCATCGTACCGACTTCAGCACTGACAAGATACCTTGGCCAATTCTTATTAAAATGACACCAAAAGGTAAATCCATTGATCTCAGGTTTCAGTGGGATCCCTAGTTCTTTGGAGATATCACTCCAATAGATTCGCCTTGAAAGGGTAGGTTCCACATCCTCATAAGTGTCCCACAATTCACTCTTATCACTCACAGTTTCGTCTATGTACATAGCGTGTAGTATTTTACAGTAAGCTTGAAACCCTCTCGGAATAGCACCTTCTACCGTTTTATACTCATATTTATCCGATTCATATGATAATGGTTGTAACGTATTGGCCTCGATCCAGTTCAAGGGATGACAATCAATTAATTCTTTCATATTAACACTCCTAGCACTATCATAGATGTTTAATTATCGTTGTTATAAGAACTTTTTATACATTGAAATACTATATTATCCTTTTTTGATTCAATAAATCAAGTGGATTCTTCTAACCAATAAGGGGCCGTAGCCCCTTTACTTGATTATAGTATTACATCATTCAAAACATTTCAGTAACGCTAAAGCCTCTTCATGCTCAGGTTCCAGAACAAGGGCTGCACGTGTGTATGCCAGTGCTTCTTCTTCCAACTCAAGCTCATAACTACATATTGCCAAACAGTATAAGACCGTTGGCACGGGCTCATCTTCGTCTGCATGAAGTGAGCTTTCCAAGAACAATTTCGCATCCTCGTACATCTCCATCTCAAACAACAGTAACCCTGCGTCTAAAGCTAAATCATAACGCTGTTCCATCGCATAATAGGATGACCACATGATGTGTATACCTTTTTGGATATCTAACATCTCTTCATCGCTCGCTTCAAGCATCAGAGACGAGAACCATTTCGTACTCTGGATGAAGAACTCCGCATCATACCCACCCAAACGCCAAAAGGCCAAAATATGCTGCAATCCCATCGTCTCGAATTGCTGATCTACCCATTCTTTCATAGTGAAGAAATCATCTGGTCCAAAACGTTCGATAAAACGACGATAAGCCAATCGAGTATTCGTATAGCTATTTGGTGTTTTCAACATGAGAATACATCCCACATTTATATTCTTATAATGATGTGTTGTAAAGAGTGTCTGTGCACCTCGTTGCTCAAACACATGTTGAATAGCATGATAATTAGCCGTCAAAGAGAAACTACCGTGTAGAATTAACTGAGGTGGTTCTGCAAACTTCCAGTTATCTAATCGGTGGTCACCTTTATCCGCTGTAAGCAACATGAATCCGGCCTGTGATAGCTGATTCAGCCGCTCCAAGCATGTCAATCCAGCCACTGGAAATAGAATATGCGAATCCTCAAGTTCCTGTTGATAAAGTGAAATCACATCTTTATACAAGTAGGAATCTTCTTCGTATTCAGGCGCCCGGCGATGCTCGTAACTCAGTGTCATTTGTTCCAATGCTTCTGATGGCTTAAGTAGCTCGGAATTCTCCGGGGACTCAATTAACACATCGCATTCAAAAATCTTACCATCACCCACATAGATCAGCTCTTGCGGAATACTGTCAAAAAAATAATTAGCGACGATCAGTAACGGCTGCTTCAGATCACCCGGTGAGATCGTTGTATGGGATTCAACCAGATTCAACTCCGTATCATGCACGGCATCAAAACGTGCGAAATCCAGCACTCCCTGTTGAACAAAAGATTGTAGAGCAGGATGATTCTGCCAACCAACAACATTTTTTGAAGCCAAATCTGTCATCACATAACAGAAAGGGGGTAACGCAATACCTGCATAATCTCTAAGCTCGCACAACTTATGCAATACATGGAATGCAAGACGTCCTACTCCCGCTCCTAGTTCTAGAATGATAACGGGGTCTGTAGTGTTGCCTCTTCCGGCACAGTCTTGAAGGAATCCAAATATCATTTCTGCGTAGGCATTGGCAATCATGGGGTTACTCGTGATATATTGCGGAACCTGGTCATTATTCCACGCTTGCATTCCTTGTTCTTCAAAATACGTCCGTTGCAAATCCCAGATGGGTGCTTCGCTGAAACGAAAGCTCTGCTGTCTATTTTCTGCCATTCACTATAAACCTGCTCTCTATATATCATTAGGGACAATCTGTTAACATGCTAAAGATGGTGCTTCAATGGCCGGTCAACGAATACATGTCTCTTGAATCGTAACATATATGTCGCATGTACCCAAGCCAGCATCGTAATAACGGTATTTACATTATGTTAGACGACGTTCAACCATACTTCTATTTCATCAATCATCTCTGCATACCGTCTAAGCGCATGAATTGTTGCTATTACTTCGGCTGTACCCATCTGCTGTTCTTGATGATCCGTACATTCAATCCATAAAGACCGTTTCAAATTATACTCCAGCCAACCTAATTTACCTAAAAAACCATGTACCAAGACCATTCTCCAATTCGCTTGCACTGTTCCGTTTCTCTCTTTATATCCACCGATAAAAGCCAGAAATCTATCTTTATCAATGTTTCCTCGTTCATTTTCAGACCAGTAAATAGCTGTTTCAATTACATCCTGCATCGGATTTATATAGCCAGCCGCCTCCCAATCTATAATCATCGGCTTATCTTGATTCCACATCACATTTTTTGGATCCAAATCCCTATGGCTAATCACACGTTCTGATGACAGCACTTTTGCTGCATGATTGGCTTGGACATTCCAATCGTACAGCATGTCCATATGTTCGAGAAGTAAATCAACCCACGTCGCATGATTCTCTTGTCCTTTTTGCAAATAGTAGTTCCAATCTGTATGTTGTTCATGATCCGAGCATTCTATCGTTATACCTGATTCTATAAAATCCGTCATATGTATTTCAGCAAGAATAGCACTTATGTGTAAGCAATGGACTCTATTGATTTCATTAGGCTTTAGACTTCTACCTTCTACCCAATCGAATACAAGATAACATTGGTTATCTATCTCTTGTATACAAGCTCCATGAATTATTGTAGCTGGGATAGCAGGTATATTCCTATTATTTGCAACGATATGAGCGATTCGTTCTGAATTGATAAAGTTCTGTCGTGCCACAGGTCTAAGCATGATATGAGGGTTTAATGCTTTAATTGCATATTTTCCAAGGGTGGTCTCAAGAGCGTACATTCTATGTAAGAACCCACCCGATATTGCTTCAGGTACACCGACTATATCTCCAATTTGCAAAAGACTACATAATTTTTCAAATTGTATATTATATTGGATATCACTCATTTTTGTGTCCCTTTCGCTGTATGAATCTTATCTAATAATATCTTCGATCCCGAACAAACCGGCCTCTTGATGGATCATCCATTTAATGGTCTCAATAACTCCCCTTGAAAAGCCTTCTCGGGAATATATTTTATGTGAAATCTCGATTCTTTCGTTATCATTGGTAAACAAAATACTGTGCTCACCAATAATGTTTCCTGCCCTTACGCTATGCAAATTAATGTGTTCTTCACGCCCTGTGTCTCTTATTGTAGAAGCTATGGCCATAGCAGTTCCACTTGGCTTATCTTTCTTATGTTTATGATGATACTCAAAAATATCAATATCTGCATTTAATCCATACTCTATAGCTGCCAATCTGATTAATTTAAGGAATTTGTATACTCCGATACAAAAGTTAGGACATATAACAACAGGAATCGATTCAGCAAGCTCATGAATCTTTCTCATCTGGTTGGAATCAAACCCTGTAGTTGCAATGATCACGGGTTTATTACTAAGAACATATGCCTCATAATTATTTATAAATGAATCCGCATTTGTACAATCAATATATACATCACATTTTTCTCTTGATCCAAGAACATCATCCTGGATTCTAATATCCGTATTCTGATTATCAATGATAGAACCGATATCTTTCCCAACGAAGGGGTTGTTCTTTCGAGCGATAACGGCACCTAATGTTATTTCGTTATGATCCATTAACAATCTAATAATATCACTTCCCAGTTTCCCTGTACCCCCGACGATCCCTACTCTAATCATACTACACCTCCAAATATGGTCAGAAAACTGTCTCATTTCTTTAGTATAGTAGTATTGTATGTATTCATTAGCTTCTTTAATATCTCTTCAGGGCTCAAAAATCCCATGAATCATGTTATTTCTGGTTCTTAGATAGGATTAGGCTATCCAGTTGTTCCTTAACCCAATGATGTGGTCTACTTAGATGTGCTGGTAATATCGTATTTATATCGCCATTTGCCGAATTCACTTGTGCTTGTGTGAGAAAGATACTTCCATTAAGATTAGCTCCACATAGATCAGCATCTCTCAAATCTGCACCAATCAGATCCGTCATCCTCATGTCAGCATCTCTGAGGTCAGCAGCTATAAATAAAACGCCTCTCAGATTGACACCCTTAAGATTAGCACCTCTTAAACTTGCTCCAATGTGGTCTTTCCCCTTACCTATTCCCTTCTGGTTCCAGTACTCGATGTTCTCCTTAAATGGTACACGGACTAATTCACTTGTTTCTAGAAGTAAATGATTTATAATTGCCCTGTGTGTTGGTACATGTAGGTCTAATATAGCGCTAGGGGATTGATATGTAAGTTGTTCTGTTTCCTCTAAGGCTTTTTGTAAATCTTTATTAATAGGCTTAGCGTCCGCTATGTGAAGTGCTTCATGTAAGTAACATAACATTTCATGAAGTTGTTGCATGATGAGAAATACATCGAACATTTCCTTAGCCGTCTCGGGATGATCTCGCCAATCTTTTCCGTTATATGTGGTTTGTGAAACTTTTTGTCCTGCCCCAAAGCATTCATATACCGTACAGCCCCGGAAACCATTTACTCTTAGTTTGTCATGAATACTACAACGATAATTAGCTTGCAGATTTGAACAAGGTGTCCCACCCTGTTTGTTAAAAGCAAAATCAGCAGATTTGGCATAGGGTAGTGCCACACAACATATACCAAAACACTTTTCACAGTCTGCACTAAAATGATTTTGAAAATTTTCGGTTGGAATTGTTTTAATAGACAACACTTGCACATCCTTTTAATTGAGTAAAATTCATTAATTGTTATAGTTTCGATAAGTAATGTTCATGCTGATTTTTAAGTAACTGTAGTATTTCTGGAACAACCCTCCAAGCATCTTTACATTTCCCACATTGGTAACAACCTGTATATTTATAATTATATTCTTCAACTACTGCTCTAACGCCTTCATGAAATAAATGAGTGTACGATGTGGAAGCATAGAATTTCATCTAAACTCATATAAATCCCCTCTACCTTCTATCATTTTAAAAAAAACCATTAATTCACTTCAAAATATGTTTATAGTTATTGGGTGTTTCGGAAGCTTTGTAAATCTTCTTATCCATAATCAAATTTCCTTGTTTTAATCTAACTCTATGTTTATTAATTCTCATGATCGATTCCGCTAAATGAATAAAATGATTAGGAATTTCGATCTCTATTTCCTGATTATTTATGATCTTAACTTCAGATTGGTGGTGTGCCATGACATAGACTCCACTTCCATAGAGCATAAACATACAATACTTTTTATTGTTTTCTTCAAAAAAATACATACCTGAGCCTGGGAAACTATCGTTATAATCCCATTCAACATGATTAATGGACCCCCATATATCTGGTTCATTGTTATGGGCATGATTTATACCAATAAACAAAGTGATAACCACTAATACTGTGAACAAAAGTATCAATACTTTTCTCATATAGCTACCTTCTTCCGATTATAGGATCAAGCTACCCCTAGTCAGTATATGAAGTTATATGATTTCAGAAAATTCACTGACAATGATTGAGAATAAAAAGGAATCATGAAATGCTCCCTTAAACCACATATGTTCTCTTAGATGTCCTTCTTGTTTCATTCCTATTCTTCTCAGTACATTTGCAGAAGGTACATTTCCAGGACGACAAGTCGCAAACATTCTATGAACGTTAAATTCTTCAAAACCTAGGAGTAGCAATGCTTGTGATGCCTCTGTGGCATATCCACCCCCCCAATATTCGGGGTTGAAACTATACCCAATCTCAGCATTATGCTGTTTAATATAAATCCCGCATCCACCAATAAGTACATTAGATTCCTTTAGAATTACAGCAAATTCATAATCATTTCTGTCGACCGATTGTTGCTTCTCAAGTTGTTCCTGTATGTACATCTTGGTCTCATCTTCGCTATTAGGTCCCCAGATCATGAATTTAGTCACTTCATGGAGCGAAGCATATTTATGTACATCTATCCAATCTTCCTTATTAAAGTCGCGAATGATTAATCTTTGAGTCTCGATTTGCATATCAATTCTCCTTAACATCCTTATATTATTTCTTCCCAATCATGATTGTTGCATATTTACCTTCCGTTTCCTGAATCGATTGAATTTGAAAACCAACGGATTGAAAAAGATGAACATATTCATCTAATTCCATAGGATAAAGCTTTATCCTCCTGTCACCATAGTCAAACCAGTCATCATCTTTGCTAACTGATAATACAAATAAACCGTTATTTTAAGCGAATTGTAAATATTATTTAATGCCGTCTCTTTATCCTCGATGTGCAAAAGGGTTAATACGCTATATGCTAATATGCCTTTGAATCAACTTTCCCGACTCCATCTTCTGATCAATAATATGTAGTAAGTATTTCCCAAGCTCTTCTGTTGATTGTAACTGTCCTGTTTCATGTGCTTGTCTAAAGAACTTCGCCATTTCAAAATCTTGATCATTCTTTCCTCTGGCCGTTACTTGTAATTCCGTTTCCACCATACCTGGTTCTACAGCGATTATTTCTATGGGGTATGGTTGTTTCGATTGCTCAGCTCCAATACATTGAGTAAACATATTTATTCCAGCTTTTGCTGTACAATACACGCTCATGGCAGGTGCTGGGTATGTCCCAGATCCGGAAGAAATGTTAATTATCTTTTTCCTTATTGGGACAGAATTGAATTGCTTTATAAAGTAAGATGTCATAACCATAGGAGCAATTAGACTAATTTCTATATTCTTATTCATCTCTTCAGCGCAACAGTTGTCGATCGTTTTTAACGGTTCGAGCATGGCAGCATTATTAATAAGGCATATCATTTCCGAATCATGTAAGTTCATTTGATTGAAAATCCCCTTCAACATACGTTCGATTCCTAATATATTACTCAGATCGAAATGATGATGAATGTAATTCTTGTACTTATCTAAACCATTAGAATCGCCACGTGAAATCCCATAAACAACATTACCTTGATTAAGGAGCATTCTAGCTAACTGTTCACCGATCCCTCTTGATGTACCCGTGATTATAAAATGACCTTTATTCATAGACTCACCTCTACTCCTCATATTAATTAGATATACGACAGACACCTTGATAGTTCTTATCTTAAGTGGGCTTCTATGTTGGTATCATTCCATAATCTTGTTACTTCTTTCAATTTAGAATCTTCAAATTCCATTCTATAGATATCTGGTTTCTTTAGTTGATTTAAAAAATCTAAACCATAATTTGAATCAAAATGATTCATCATCAAGGTCATTACAAGACCGTGCGTTCCAACAGCAATTTTTCTCCCTTCGTATTCTTTCAATATGCTTGTTAGCACTGCGACTGATCTATTCTGGCAAACCGTATTGGACTCTCCTCCGGGTAAAGAATAATCAGGTTCATTAAATTTCTCTCGGATCATTGACAATAACTCTGTATTATCAATCCTATAATCTTCTCCAGCAAAATGTCGTTCTCTGAGATCCTCAAATATATGTATATCTAAGTTTAACTGTTGAGCTAATCCCTCGACACTTAGAATAGCCCGAGCATAAGGACTAGATATAATAATGTCTACTCCTTCATTTATTTAAATCTCTGTTACATTTTCAATTTTCATTTTACCGTTAGGGGTAAGTCCTCTTGTCCTTTCGCTTCCTTCATTGTATGGTGACTCGGCATGTCTAACCATATAAATAGTGGTCTTCATACAAAACCTCCTTGAGATGAATTAATTAGTTTATAACCATTCTTTCTCTTCCCTCATTAGTTCTAATGAGTTACCTTCAATAACAATAGCTGTTAATCCTTTTTCTGTTTTTGTTTCATGCCATTCCTCTGCTTCCCAATATGCTGCAAATCCTGCCTTAATAATTAATTATTTATCCTCTTTACCCTTAACGATTCCTTCACCACTCACAACTAAGAACAATTGTGGTACCTGTGCTTGATGTAGACCAACTATTCCATTGCTTCAATGTACATACATCCAACGTGAGTATCTTTAGTATCTTTTAATATTTTTGTCATTACTAGATTTTTACTATCAAAAGCTCATTCTAATTTCAGCCTGTGTATATTTCTCTTCTTGTATTACATCATTAACATAAAGTTTATTATCAGTTATCTTTACTGTATCTTCCGATAATCCTACTACTCTCTTTACGAAGTCCGATCCATTAATTGAGTCAGTAAATACAATAATGTCGCCACGCTCTATGATATGTTCGTTATAATAGGTTGAATCAACTGTTAGACGATCCTTTGATACAATGGTTGGAGCCATGGATGGCCACTCCGCACTATAATATTTATACTCGGAAGATGATGTAACTCCCGAAATCAACATCATCATTATTATGAATAATACTTGTATAGCGAATGTCTCCTATTAATCGTTTTGCTCATTTGGATACTGGATGCTCCACAACTATCTTTGACACTGATCTTGTTGAGATTATGCTGTTATCGGATGTGCCATCCTGATTTTTCTACCACTTATTTTAATCACTTTAGTTTTAATCCTTTTAAAAATTTTTTTGTTATCTCATTGGTTATACTAATTGCTTCAATTCTACTACTGGCTGGAGCTGTTATCATTTGACCACTCTCTGAATTCCATCCAATAATACCACTCTTATCCTTTGATTGATTTTGATCCGAAACTAATATTGTTACCTTAGTGAAATCGTTATCTATCACTAGAGATCCATATTGATAATTATGAGAACTTTCTGTTGCATTATCCTCTTCTCTATATTTAAAATACGGATAGTTAATAGCACCCCAACCTTCATTTGTAATTAATATAATTAGTTTTCTCTGATCTAATGGAACAGGTATTTCTTCACCCGTTATGTCTATAATACCTTCAAATTTTCTTTCCCCGAAGATGCTTTTGTATAACTTTCCTTCAATATTTACATTTACATGTTTTTCTGACTCTAAAAGCTCAGTTCCTAAACGGTATTTGAAACCTTGTGCATTAATATTAATCTTCTTGGGATAAAAATACATAAATATAACAATTGCTACGGTTGTTACAGTTATTGTAATAAGAAACAAAACAAGTTTCTTATTCATCTTTATCTCCTTATTTGTACAGATTTCCGAAAACATTGCGCTTTTCTAACATCCAAACAGCTTAAGAACCGTAGATCCGGGTGGTTCTGCCACCTAGTCGGTTGGATATGCCATCAATCATCAATATCAACTTCTACGATATTCCTCTTGGTGATCAAGGGTGCGTAGCGACCACGCAAATATGTAATGTTATATAATGGGGATATATCTTTCTTTAATATTATTTATTATTTTTTTCATTTTCTGTTTGGATACATGTTTTTAAGTGTGTTATTATATTTTTAATAAAGACCAAGTGCTGATACACTTGGTCAGTACAATTGACTTGGATGGTATATTCCCTTCTAAGTCGTTCAGGAACCAAAACCCACCTTAGGCTCTTAATCTATGGGTGGGTTTTTATTTTCTCTTGTTGTTATTATTGATGTTAAAAGAGCAAGGATAAACATCCCAAATAGGAACATTATCGTTAATGCATCTTTTATTTCCATGGCTTCACCTCCCTTCGAAGGGAAACCATGCCCAAGCCTTTGGAATGTGGACGGACGTCTGGTCAAGCTTTTAAAACTCTCGAGTTCATAATTGGAAATTAACATCCAACAAAACGTTCTCTACTGGATAGGTTTATTTAGGCAGTTTTCCCGCAAGCTCTTAGTTAATTTCCTGATCATTCTCACTTATCCGGAAGATAAGTCAGAACAACTACGCCTGA
Source organism: Paenibacillus sp. Y301 (assembly GCF_059445505.1). Classification (NCBI taxonomy): domain Bacteria; kingdom Bacillati; phylum Bacillota; class Bacilli; order Caryophanales; family Paenibacillaceae; genus Paenibacillus; species Paenibacillus sp. Y301. The sequence goes on from NZ_JCAIUL010000005.1 coordinate 314,288, forward strand.
ACCGAAAGTCTTTGTTTCCGCCAGTTTCAATACTTTCTTATCGATCCCTTCTCCAAAGAGACGCTTTCCCTTCCCAAGCACAACTGGGAAAACCATGAGTCGATATTCGTCGATGAGATCAAGCTGGATTAGAGTTTGAACGAGCTTACAGCTACCAAATACCAAGATATCCTTACCAGGCTGCTGCTTCATCTTGGATATTTCCTCCACGATATTGCCCTTGATCAGCGATGAATTGTTCCATTCCACTTTTTTCAGAGTTGTTGAAATCACATGCTTGGGGTAACCATTCATCATCCGGCCATATTCCCTTTCTTGCTCAATCATATTAGGCCAAGCCGCTGCAAAATCTACATATGTTTCGCGACCAAGCAGAAGAGCATCGCTTGCTTTCAGTTCATCGAACTTGAATTGCTTTGTTTCCTCACTACGAAATTGGATCGTCCACTGCGGATTCTCCATGACGCCATCCAACGAGACAAACTCAGACACAACTACTTTTCTCATTTTCATTCTCCTATACTTTCTTTCAATAATATCCGTACCGGGTCGTCAGACTTAGCTGATTGAATGTGTTGCCTGATTCCAACTCTCCGAAAAACCTCTTGGCGACCTAAGAGCACTAGCGACGACGCACAAATGTATTGTTATCAGATGCCGGTGGCTTCTCGGACTAATAAAAAAAACCTCAAGATGTTTTGTGCAGTCGTGCAGTTCTCATGTCCATTGATTAAAGTACTTGAATAAATATGATTCCAATCTTCTGATCTTTCAGATAACGTTCGCGCATTACCGACGTCTAGACGGCTTAAGACCGAAGGTCTGCGTTGCTCTTCCACTTAGCCAATTGGATCTCTTTGCAAATTATAGTCCTTCTGAAGGTACTTTCTAAACTCTTTTGAATTAGAATACACTCTTCTACTTCAACAAACTTGGGCCAACATATATCGATTATTCAGATTGATCATGATACTTATTAACTCAACTTTCGCAACTCAAATCTTCAAAAAAACCTTATATAACTGGAAGTGTCATTCGTTTTCCTAAAAATACAAATCCCATTCCACAATAAAAATAGCAAACAATAAAGCCGAAATTCCAGACATGATGTATACTGATTTTTGCTTTTTGCTCCAACTTAGCTTTCTCATCTTGTAGATAAGCATGACCAGATACGCTACAGCAAGAATCATATAAACTATGTTTAAGATGAAATGGATGCGTAATGAAGCATAGGAAGAGAAACCTAATGCGCGCATGAACAATAGGATAGTATTCAGAATAAATGCCAGACCTGCGATATTAATAGCAACATGATATTTATCAAACATAGTGCCAGGTTTTTCCCATTTTTTCGATTTGTAAATTAATAACCGAATTAAATAGCCAATCACAGCTCTTAAATTTAAAATGATGGCTATTGCGAGAGAAATTAAGGATACTTTGATCAAGTTTATTGTTATGTTTGATACGGGCAAATAGTCATAATACGGAATGGAAACTTTCTCAATAGTACCATTACTCTCAACAACATTTGTAAAGTTACTAAGATCAAATGTTGAATACTTCTGCAAACCTAACAGCGAATATCCCTTAGAAAATCCGGAAGTAACCCGTCGTGCAGGCAGATAATATCCTCCATTCTCTGATGCAACAGAACTAGTGTTAAAACTATTTCCAAACACTTTATTAACAAGACCAACACAATAAGCCATTTCATTTAGCTGATTTGTCATCACCACTAACCCAAACTTGGATTCCGGGTCAAAAACAAACTTACTTGAAAATGCCGCCGTATTTCCACCGTGCTCCAGTGCAGATTCCCAGTACTCTACCTCAAAGAGGCCATGTGCAATTCGAGGTTGAGATGTTCCATCATAATATAAACTTGTTGACAGCATTTCGTTTAACGTATCCTTATTAGTGAATAATAAATTGCTACTATCAACAGGTATCAGAGCTGCAAGGAATTTTGCTGCATCTTCTGCTGTGCCAATGGCCCCTCCTGCAGGATAAAAGCTCATGTATACTCTGTTTTTGGGGATGAGTTTCAAATTAGTAGTATAACCTTGAATTTCATTTCTTCTTAACACTACGTCTGGACGATCTTGTTGTGACGGATGAATCGAAGTGTCTTTCATATTCAACGCTTTAAATATATGTTCATTTACATATTCATAAAAGGGTTGTCCGCTTTGCACTTCCACGATGTAAGCTGCCATAGCAACACCAAAGTTCGAATAAGCCACTACGTCCCCTGGCTCATAAATCTGTCTCGCTTCAAATTTCTGCAAGGCCTCTCCTAAATCCACAATTTCATTCTCAGATGAATACCATAAGTCGATCAGTCTATCCTCCCAACCCGCATTATGATGCATAAGGTTCATGAGGGTAATGGGAGCATCGTATTCCAGCTTCTTTAATAATCCTTTTGGCAGATATTCCAGGATATTTGTATCCAAATCAAGCTTCCCCTGCTCGACAAGCTGCATCACACTAGTCCAGACCAACAGTTTAGAGGCTGAACCCCATTCAAAAACAGTAGATGTATCCGCCTTTCTCTGTTGCTCAATATCTGCGAAGCCATATGCCTTATTAACAACAGTCTCACCGTTCTTTATAGCCACAACCGAAACAGCAGCGGTATTCTTCTGATACGTGGCCACATAAGAATCAATCGTTCCCTCTAGCGATGACAACGGAATCCTGGAGGGCGTAGTCTCAATACTCTCTACCTCAGCGTGGACAGGTACCGCGAATGCCATAATTATCAATACGAGTGACAGAACACAAGCGATTACTTTGTTAACATAGTGATATCTACGATCTATCTTCATTATCTACTCTCCTTCAACATTAAATATAATATTTACACAGCTCAACTTTCGCAGCTCAAATCTCTAAACAAACCCGTGATATAGCTGGGTAAACTAGAGATCCAATCCTGTAGTTGACCCAAAACAGCTGTTTTGTTCTTCTTAGTTTTCGCTTGCGACATTTCGAGAATTAAACTCATGTCAAATAGCTTTTAGTGACTTTGAAAACGGTCTCAATACTCCAGCGCATGCCGTAGATTCTTACGATTCCAGCAGCATCTAGCGTTACATCAGTACTCAAAATCGCAAGCCATTCCCGTTTTTTATTCCTGTTGCGCACAAAGACAATCTTCACAGGCAAACCACAGGTGGTGTGTACGATGGCAGAACCTTTGATATCATTGGCATCCAAGGATCGACTTATTTTCTAGGTGCAAAGGTTGAGTTATTGACTCAACCCCTGATTCTTTTTTATTCCTTGTAGAGATTTCGTCTAGCGTTCGCGCATTACCGATGTCCAATCGGCTTAAGAACCTTAGGTCCGGGTGGCTTCTCCACTTAGCTGGTTGGATGTGTTCACCTGAAATCACTTCGACAAGAGTCCTCTTGGTGACCACACTGTGATAATGCAATGTTAGATGAAGTTATTGATTTCTGTGAATTTCCCTACACATTTATCTCAAATTCTTTAGTTATACGGATTATATATTTAAACTGTATCTGTGTCTGTATATTAATCACTACATCAATTCTTATTCCTACTTTTTTTATCACTTTATGCTAAGACGGAAGTCCATAAATGATAAACCTTTAATCTCAATCGCTCTTAAATTAAGAAAATTAACCAACAACTAAAGCGATGATGGTAAATAAAATTGATCCTATCAATAAAGCTAATTGAACGATATAACCTTTTGACTCTTTATTATATTTCCATTCCATGAAGGCACGATAAGCACAAATGAATGTCATCAAAAGAGCAAAAATTAGATTTGGCCTATTCATTGGTGTTAAAAATGTTGAAGCTATCAAAAGTAATACCCAACTTCAGTATCGCTTATTTTACGTTTAGACTCTAATATTACTTTGTCCAATGAGAACTGTAGTCCTATGAGTATGAACACAAATACAGTGATTGCATTCATAATTCTCCCCCATTTCTTTTGGATTTTATTATTCTATAGAAGATTTTAGATCAAATCTCTCAGTACTCTTTCACTACCTTTCTCTGAACGAAAGAGCATTCTCCTACTGCAGGGCTAAGCCCCTTGGTCCATCAGAGGGATCTCAAGAAGTAGATTCAAATGACATATCCACCTTATGGTGGTCGTCAGGAACACATTCACGCTAGACGACGGAATCCCTTTTATGATCTACTATCAATTTTAATGTTTCCTTCATTAGATAAGTTCGCGATGATCGTTTTCTTCTATTTAAAATAATATGTATATCGAGGGGAGTAAAATTATTTTGAGAATTGAAACAAACATGAAAAATGAATGGATAGGTGGGTATAACAATCTTAAGAGGCAAATGGGTGTCTTGCTTGTGTTTTTTATGATTAACCTAGTAAATTCTTATTAGTATTATTTCAACTTTAATTTATATATAATCTCGCCATCTTGGTTCTCTTTATCTTGATTTACAAATCCTAATTTCTCGTAAAGCTTTCTGGCATGATCGTTACTTTTTTCGATTGTTAGAGAGATTACTTCGCATTGTTTATGTATTTCCTGAATGAATTCTAGTATTCTTTTAAGAGATTGTATTCCTAATCCCATCCCTTGATATTCCTTATCTATCTGAAAGCCACCGATCCAGTAATTATTCGTACTATTTGGTGTATAGGATAAATAGAAAAATCCAAATGTTTTATCACCCTGACACAATATATATGGATCAAAAGCTTCATCCCACGGTTTAATGTAAGCATACGCAAGAGATTCGATAACAGTTGGTACAAGTTTCACTTGAGTCTCCAGTAAAGATATCGAGATTGCAACTTCCCAATTATGTTTATTAACTGGTTCTATAAGGATTTGATTCATTTTCATTAAAATAGTCCTTTCGATTTATTAATAATATTTCGTTGATTTCAGCTAATGTTTGGCATTCCTGACGACCAAGGAGCGTAAGCGACGACCTAGGAATATTTTGTTGGTATTCTCAGTTCATACCCGACTGGCTCGGGGATGAACTTTTCTTTATACTGGAGGATACACTGGGCTGAAAACGCATGTTTTGTTGGGACATAGATCCCGTCGCATAAAGTGTTTTATGCCCTCGCATTTTGTTCATACCCCGATTCAGCTGTTCACGAATCAGGAACCTTCAAATCTAAAAAGAATCGAATATCTAAACGGGGCTCTTCGTACCTCCGAACAGCTCTTTACCAGGCTACCGTGTGTGCGATTTCCAGGCAAATTCATGGTCCCGTTGGTGTGTTCTCGACGCCAAAATCACTTATTACCTTCGTTAAAATATGTTATTTCATGCCCATCTATTAATCTTCTTAATCCATCTTTATAGTAAGGCATTAATTGTTCAGCCTTCTCTATATCAATCCAAGCTATTTCAGAAATTTCATTAGGTCTAACTATTTCTTCATTCCCACCGATTACCTCACCTTTAAATGTTATAAATAATACATGCTCTTCTTTTTTCGGAAATTCACATTCATTTACTGCCACTATTCCATGAACTTTAATATCTAGTCCAGTTTCTTCTTTAGCTTCCCTTATTGCTGCTTGATCTAATGATTCTTCTCTTTCAACAGTACCGCCTGGAAGTGACCATCGGTCACTAGATTCATCTACATTCCTGACCATTAATATTTTGGAATTGGTTGGATCAGTAATTAGGGAGTAAGCTACATCGACTCTGATCATTATAATTGACTTCCCTTCTAATTTAGATCTGCATATCTTTTGATAATGTTGTATATTCCTGAATCCGTACGGCTTAAGAACCGCAGGTCCGGACCATTAGATTTAGTCGGTTAGATGTGTTGCATGATTCCACTTCTCCGAAATCCCTCTTGCGACCGAGGAGCGAACGCGATGAAGTCTTCGATCCTCAGTCCAACTTACAACGTTTCTTTATAAACTCTTCATCCCATATTTGCACTTCAATATATCTTTCTGGCCCCTCACCATTCTTATTCCATACTTGAGGCATTCCAAACTCTTTGATCACTTCTACTATTTCTTTCTTTGTATATACTTGCTTACGATAAGGTTTCTCGTCTTGATACCTCATTGTAGGAAATAAATCCCCATATGTAAAACTAATTAATTCTTGGGAAATATCATTCCAATCAATCGTTATATTACTAGGTTTTTTATACCATGTGGCAAGCCAATCACAGGACTCTAAAGTCATATAATGAGGAAAATTATTTATGGGCTTTCCCCCTTTACTAATAAATGCTTCTCGTGCAAGTCGTTCAAGGTCCCTTCTCACAAACATATAGTCTTCAGCTCTTTGGCTTGCAAATATTTCCCCCACTTCTCTTATTTTTGTGGAAATTTCTATTGCATCATCCATCGACAGCTTTGAGAGGTTTCTGAAAGGTCCTAAATTAGTCTCAAAATAGTGGTACATAGTATATGTCATTGGTATATTCCTTTTGATTCTATATATTTTTAAAGATTTCATCTAATGTTTCGCATTCCTGACGTTCAAACAGCTTAAGTGACCGAAGGAACGAGTCGTCAGACTTAGCTGGTTGATGTGTCGCCTGAATCAAGGTAGTTAAATCACCAAGTTCAAACTCCCTTTTTATAGCCTTGCATACAGTTCCGATCTCTTTTTATACAAATTTTTATTATCCTCAAGACAAATTAAGGAAATGATGATACAATATACCGAACACGCGTTCCATTTCTTGATATATAAGAAGTTTTGTGATTCCAGTCGCAGGAGGAAACAATGCAAATTAACGTACGAATTGATCCTTGGTCAGATTCCGACCTTGCTCTGCTTTATCGTCTCAATATACCGGAAATGCTAGAACATCTGGGAGGTCTGGAAACCGAGGAACAAGTCCTTACACGCCATAAACGGTACCTTGAGATTGCTGGGAAGGGGACTGGACGTATGTTCTCCATCATTCTACTTCCTGAAAACGAAAAGGTCGGCAACATTGGGTACTGGGAGCGTATCTGGCAGGAGAAAACCATTTATGAAATCGGTTGGGGTGTCTTGCCGCCTTTCCAGGGCAGAGGTATAGCAGCTGCCGCTACAATGGCTGCTCTCACAAGTGCAAGTGCTGAGCAGAAACATAGGTTCATTCATGCATTTCCGTCAGTCGATAATCCTGCCTCAAACGCAATATGCAGGAAACTCAACTTCTCGTTCGTCACCGAGTGCTCCTTCGAATACCCGCCAGAGAGCATTATGCAATGCAACGATTGGCGCATTAATCTTTATGAAAATCTAGAAGAACCAAGTCAGCGTAACTAATAGCTTTATTCTGATTTGTTCTTATTCAGACGAAGAGGTAAACAAGTTTAATTAATATCTTTGCAAGATTTGAACATAACGTTCTTTATTCACGAAACGATCCAGCCTTAGATAGCTCTTATCTTAGGCTGGGTCGTTTGTTGTCTGAGTGTTCTTCCATGATTATACATCTGACAACCAAAGGGTGGTAGCCCCGCAGCGTGAATACAGCGTTATGCGCCGTTAATGTCTTCGAAGCATTACCTAAAAACCTTTGATCAAGATTCCAACTCTACTTTTTATTTTGGTATAAAAACTCAACTTCACCATCTAGCAAATATCGATATTCAAATAATTGCATTGTTCTTTCTCTAATTCGCTCCCGTATAACCGTAGCTAGGCTTACCGATCCTTGTGTTCCAAGGTAACCATTATTAATAAATGTCTTCTCAACAAACTTCGTCTCCCTTAAGTGATACTGTAACCATTCTTTCTGCGATTCAATTAGTGCTTCTCTTGGTTCGCTATCCAATTTAGAAAGAAGCTTTTTATATATTTGATTCAACTCTTTATCCCAAATCTCTGTATATTTACCTTCCAACGCCCCCCATCCCAATGTTGTAATAATCTCTTTGGAATTTTGAAATTCATTAAATTCCACTTCATAATCATGATCTATAGGATTTCGAAGCATTTCATCATAAAAATCTCCAGTCAAATCATAGTTCCCAATGCTCATGGATAACACTTCATTGTTAGAAGGAACTGATCGACCTTCAGTTATTTCTTTCGATTCTGTTCCATTACCTGTACTCACTACATCAGGAGGCATTTCAGAATTTATTATTGATTTAGTTTCGCTGTTCAAGGTAGTTGATTGACTACTATTTTGACAAGATGAAAACACTATCGTTATAAAAAATAATAAGAGTATCTTACCTTTCATAAATTATCTCCTTAAATATTATCTTTAATAATTCCGGTAATGGCGCATAACGTTCGCGCATTCCTGACGTTCAAGCAGCTTAAGTGACCAAAGGGAACGAGTCGTTAGACTTAGCTGGTTGAATGAATCGCATGAATCATCTCCTTGAAAATCCTTCTTGGCGATCAAGAGCGAATGCCCGCAGTAGAAACACTGTGTTATAAGATGTCCGACCTTCAATGAGTTCAAAATGGTACGTCCCATCATCGAATGGTACCCACGGTAAGTCGTCAATATTATATACTCTTTCGGGTAGTTGTAATGCTAAGAATTTAATTCGCTACCCTTTCTTCTTCGATTCCATATCCATAAATGTCTTGTGTGTTTTATGTATAGTCTTAACTCACTTAATATCTTTGCTTAATCGTAATGCTTTAATGATTTTTAATACTTCTTTTTGACTATCAACGATTTGTGCTATTGAAATATCTGAAAGTAGTTCGAACGTTTCTAGTAGAATCTGTTGATTCTGCTTTGAAAGGCCATTCATTAATTTCAACTTCACTTCTCCACTAGTCCCTTCAATCGCAAATGCTAGTATAATAATGTCTAATTCTCTTACTAGACGTTGGATCGACCTTACATCCATATGCTTAATTTCTTTTTCAAGTATCGTTGTTTCATCTGAAAAAGGTTTCTTGCCTCCTATTTTATCTTTGAATTCCAAAATACGATTACTTCTGTTCTCATTAATACCATACCAATCATCGATCTCTCCAATAAAATATTCACCAAAAAATGAACTTAATTGTTCTCTGATTATCCAAGGATATTCTCCCTTTTGAATGAGAAGTATTCCATGAAGTACTATCATTCTTTCAAGGACTTCCTTTGAAGTATACTTACCAACTTTAACATAATTCCATAAGATCTCTTTTAGTTGATTAGGTTTTATTCCCGCTAATAGTAGTTCTAATCCCTTATTCAGAAATAAACTTTGCCCGATATTCAGTTCACTTTCTAGCGATAGCAAGCCATGTTTGTGTGCTTTTTTAGATAAATCAATTACCCTTTCTAGCACATTCAAACATTCCCTCTTTTCTTCTAAGGTACAATTCTCTAACTTACTAAATATTTGTTGCTCACTCATTAATAGAACCTCCTGTTGAATATAACTATTGTTTTTCAAGTGAAAAGTACGATACTCAGAAGGAGTAATTCCATACAATCTTTTAAATACTCTTGTAAATGTGTCTATACATTCAAATCCTGAATTAAATGCAACATCAGTAATTGTACTATCCGATAAAATTAACTGATAAGATGCTCTAACAACTCTCCTAGTTCGAATATAATTCATTATTGATGTACCCATATGAGCTAAGAATATTCTATGATAATGGTATTGAGACAAAAGTGAGATTTGGGATAAGGACTTCAATGATAAATCGTCTTCCAAATTCTGCTCAATATAATTTAATGCGTAAGAAACATCTTTTGAGTAATCCATATATTCACTCCAATCACCAGCCAATCTTATTATAAAATTCATATCCAACACTCGACGATTCTTGCTCTTTAACCCGACTTACTTCTAATTATTCTTCATCTTCATAGGTGTATCACCGTACGCTTATTCGCCCGTTCTCTTCTACTAGCTTAATAAACACCGGGCGCTCGTTCGGTGTTTCGTTGGGAGTATGTAGCGCTAACATCATTTTCCCATCAAACGTTCGGAAGATCATACCATGACCACCATCGTTCTCGAAAATAGGGGCAGTCTCCTGAATCCAAGGTCCAAGTATGTTACCAGAGGCGGCCGAACTAGCAATTCCTTGAGCATACCTGCCATGCCTGAAACTAGACCATAATAATAACAATGTACCATTATCGCATAGATAAGTGTAAGGGCCGTCTGTAACGTAAGCAGAACCACCCTTAATTGGTTCTACCCATGATGCATCTTGCGCAGAGAATAACAGGATTGGATCACCCATTGCTCGATCCAATCGGGTGCATTACCTGCAGCAATCTGAGTGTTCAGCTTATCCATATACCCATCAAATCCTGAGTATTCACTTGTAATCTTAATGCCGTTATTTTTCTGTTCGAATAGTTCGATTGCTTTTAGTGTTTTTTCATGTCTCTCATCTGAACCCCACCAAGACATACGAAGTTCTACTGACTTGGCCGATTCATCAGGTGGAGTGCTCTCAGCTGTGGTTGATGCAGGTGTAGTTGACGGTGATGCGCTCTCCTTGTTTGTTTTGTTTGCAGCATTAGAACAAGCAGATACTAGCAGTACTAGAACGATCATAAACATCGAAATCCATTTTTTGTGTGACATGTACCAACCCTCCTTCAACTTTGACTACGCTTTCATTATAGGAAAGATAAGTGATAATAAACATAAACAAAAGTAAGAAATTCATTAAGAAAAGTCAGTATATCTTCTTGCGGGGATACCACAAAAGTCCGAGCAGAGAAAATTCCGCCCGGACTTTTGTTTGAAAACACGATATGAATTCAGATCAATAACTCAAAGATCATTTACCTCTTCTGGGAAATTAATTGATCTCCAAATAATCAATATATGCATCCCATGTTCCGTCATCCGCGGTTACAACGAGCTCAATCTCTTGATTTCCTGTACCATGACTAACATTGTTTAGAGTATATACCGCAGGATTGCTCCCGCCGAAGTAAAAGGTCCCCTTCGTTTGCCCACCAATTTTCAAGTCGACTCTAGCCATATTGGAATTATTCGAAGAGCCGCGGAGTGAAAAATTATGCGTGCCGCTCGCAAAATTTTGCGTGTATTTCACCAAGTCGTTGTTGGCGTATAAAGCTACTCCGGAGAACGGGGAATTGATGTTTCCGGTGTACTGACCGCTTTTGGTCATACTTTCGGCTTCTTTTTTCGTACTTGGGGGAGTTGTACCACCATCTCCTCCTCCTGAGCTACCACCGATAGTTAGAGTATTACTATATACATTAGCAGTTCCACTACTTTGATAACCTTCTACCGTAAGCGCGACTTCATACATCTTACCCATCGACATTCCTCTGCTCTCCCACGCATTAAAATGTTCGCTAACAGATATGGTACCACTTGTGCGTTTCGATGTCCGAACACTCCAGTACTGTTTAAAAGTTGCAGTACCTTTTATAGATGGCTGGTTTACTCGGGTAGTCTCATATATATCATAAGTACCCCCGTCTACATTAATAGTGCCTTTCGACGTTCCTCCTGGCGGACGCCAACTGCCCCAGCTATCGACGATGTAATATTCTACGAGTGGATCAACCGCCCACCCATAGACAGTCAAATATGAATTACCGTTTGGCTGGTAGTTGGCACCATAGTTTATGGATATGTTCCCAATTTGCTGATGTGTCTGCGTCTCGTTAAATTTCTTGCCTTTACGGAATAAAATATTATTAATATTATTCCAATCGGCACTGAACGCACCACCACTATTGAGAGTCATACTTCCATTACCGCTATCCTTCCAGAATTCATAATCGTAGCCCTCATGGGTGCCAACTGAATTGCTGGTGATCGTTGTTGCCGCCTGTACGCTTACTGCAGGTAATATAAGCGCAAAACAAGTTAAAATCGCGACCATTAACCTCAATCTCTTTGGTTTCATTAAACAGTCCTCCTTATGAATTAAATTGCATTTAGTGTTACTATAATGCTGTGCTGCCTGTACTAGGCAACCGCTAACGTCATCACCTCCTTTTAACACTTTACTTGTAAGCGTTTACAAATATAAATTTATCAAATTTTTCCTTATTCATCCATTAACAAATTAAAGATTATACAGTGAAAAGTATAGATCTTTGTATTTAAAAGTTGAAAATAACAAAGATTAAAAACTACTATAAAATGTTTAAATTGGAAGTTTACTTTCATATTCGCATCATTTATACTTTGTTCACCTTGCACAAGTTATTCTCACCAACGAAAAGGTAGAGTTAGCAGTTATTTATTGTAAGCGCTCTTTTAATTTGAATATTCGGAAGGAGATGTTGCCTACAACCTAATCTAGTAAAGAAAGTTGAATCGGTACGGAGTGACCTGAGCAACTATACTGGCAATTTATTAAGAGGAGGTATAATTTTATGTTCAAATCAATTCTAGTAAAAGGGGTGGCTGCCTTGGCACTCTTATGTCCATTATTCTCTAGTCCAATGATGCCTATCGTTAATGCTGCCGATGCCAATTGCCCAAATGGTTACGTAGGTCTTACGTTCGACGATGGCCCCAATAGCAGCAACACGACTAATCTACTCAATGCGCTGAAACAGTCAGGTTTGCGAGCAACGATGTTCAATCTCGGGCAAAATGCGCAGAATAACCCGTCTCTGGTACAGGCCCAAGTAAGTGCTAACATGTGGATTGGTAACCACTCCTATACACACCCACACTTGACTACACTGAGCAGCTCACAAATAACTTCAGAAATAACACGAACGCAGCAGGCGATCCAGTCAGCTAGTGGAACCACACCGAATCTATTCCGTCCGCCTTATGGCGAGACTAATGCGACCTTGAAGTCCATCTTGGCCCAAAATGGCCTTACCGAAGTGTTATGGAACGTTGACTCCCAGGACTGGAATGGCGCCACCACCGCCCAGATCGTAGCCGCTGCAGGTAGACTACAAAACGGTGATGTGATTCTGATGCATGATCAGTATCAGACTACACTCCAAGCGATCCCACAGATCGCTCAGAATCTCAAGAGCCGCGGCTTTTGTTCTGGTAAGATCTCGCCGAGTACCGGAAGGGCAGTCGCTCCTGACGACGGAGGTGGAGACGGAGGAACAAATCCTCCAAGTACAGGTACCAAAAAGGAAGCCGAAAGTATGACCAAAAGCGGCCAGTACACTGGAAATATCAGCTCTCCGTTCTCAGGAGTTGCGTTATACGCTAACAACGACTTGGTAAAATACACACAGTATTTCGCGAACGGCACCCATAATTTCTCACTCCGCGGCGCTTCGAATAACTCCAGTATGGCCAGAGTCGACTTGAAAATCGGTGGACAGACAAAGGGTACCTTTTACTTCGGTGGGAGCAGCCCTGCGGTGTATTCCCTAAACAATGTTAGCCACGGCACTGGAAATCAAGAGATTGAGCTCGTTGTAACAGCGGATGACGGAACATGGGATGCTTACATTGATTATTTGGAGATCAATTAATGACCCCGAAACGGTAAATGATATTATTCGATTGTTTATTTAAGTTTCAATCGTTCTATTACTACAAAATCCCGGTGGGATCTTCTCCACCGGGATTTTGTATCTAATGCCTCATTTCATTCCTCATTCCCATCTCGAACAGGCACCCCAAAATCCGGGAAGCCATCCTCATTCCAATGGAAGACTTGAGCACGGGTATGGCGGTTTGGATCATAAAGAGGGTCACCTATGATTTCTTTATAATTACGAGCATGGTAGATGATCACATCTTCTCCGTCCTCATTGACTGTGAAGCTGTTATGGCCTGGACCATATTGTCCATTCTCTTCACTCGTCTGGAATACGGGATCTGGCAATTTGGTCCACGACGAGGGGTTCAATAGATCAGTATCTTCATTCGCTACCAACAGTCCCATGCAGTAGTTAAAGTCAGTTGCACTACACGAGAAACTGATGAATATGCTCCCGTTACGTTTCAGTATAGCTGGACCCTCATTTACCTTGTACCCGATATTCTCCCATGCATGTTCGGGGGTAGAGATCATAGTCTGCGGTCCCGTTAATGTCCAGGGATTACACATTTTTGAAATATAGAGATTAGAGTTACCTGGAATATTTGGATCCTTCTGCGCCCATACGAAATACTGGATACCTTGATGTTCAAACGAAGTCGCATCCAGAGCGAAGGATTCCCAAGCTGTTATCACTTGTCCCTTCTCATTCCACGTTCCTTCCAAAGGGTTGAAAGATTCATTCTCCAATACATACATACGATGGTCGAATACCCCATCCTTCGTCTCTGTTGTATGAGTAGCTGCGAAATATATGTACCATTTACCATCAATAAAGTGAATTTCAGGTGCCCATATATTGATACTCATTGGGCCGAACTCATGCTTATACCATACGACTACTGGCTGTGCCTCAGGTAACTCCTGAATCGTTGTTGCTCTCCGCACTTCGATCCGGTCATATTCCGGCACAGAAGCCGTGAAATAATAGTAACCATCTGTGTGCTTATATACCCATGGATCCGCTCGTTGCTCAACTAGTGGATTGATATAGTTCTTATTTGTACTCATATATGATTTCTCCTTTGTTCAAGTCGCCACCTTAATTACTCGAGACATATCTATACATACAAATCCAGATCAACTTATCCTTTCACCGCACCTGCTGTCATGCCATCGATAAAGTACTTTTGGAAAGCTACGAATAGAATAAAGATAGGCAGAATAGAAAAAAACGATCCTACGATAAGCAGATCATAATTGTTCCCATACGGCGTAAGTAACGTCTTCAAACCTATCGGAAGTGTATATTTCGTATCGCTGCTCAGAACCATAAATGGCCACAAGAAATTATTCCAACTATTCATTCCATTTAGAATCGCCATAGCCGCAAAGGACGGCTTCATAATAGGCAGAATCAACCGAATATAGATTCCATATTCACTAGCCCCATCTACCCTACCGGCTGAAATCAATTCTCTAGGAATTCCTCTTAAATATTGTCTGAAAAAGAAAATCGTTGCCGCATTCGCAATCCCCGGTAGAATAATAGCAGCATAGCTGTCCATCAACCCCAGCTTGTAGGTCAAAGTATAAAGAGGCAATAACAATATCTCAAAAGGAACCATCATGATTAGCAAGACACATATAAATAGAAAGTTCTTGCCCTTAAAGTCATATGCTGCAAACCCATAAGCTACTGTAGCACTTACGATCAACGTCAAGGCTA
Source organism: Paenibacillus sp. Y301 (assembly GCF_059445505.1). Taxonomy (NCBI): domain Bacteria; kingdom Bacillati; phylum Bacillota; class Bacilli; order Caryophanales; family Paenibacillaceae; genus Paenibacillus; species Paenibacillus sp. Y301. The sequence continues at coordinate 329,420 of NZ_JCAIUL010000005.1, forward strand.
CTTGTACAACCGTTAATACAATCGAATTAACAAACCATGTAAAGTACGAATGATTTCCCGTAAATAAATAGTTAAAGTTATCGAAATTCATAACGGATAGATCAAACTTCAAGTTAAGCCCATATCGGATCAAATCTTCACCTGGCTTAAAAGAAGATATGGTAACTGCGTAAAATGGTAATAGAATCAGAACACTAAGAATTACAAAGAAAATGAAGAGGATTATTCGAATTACATTCTCCTTTTTCATATTAATCCTCCTTCTTAAACATGCCACTAAAGGATAGTTGTGTTAGATTAATGATCATCGTAATGACCAATAGTACAATCCCCACAGCTGCGGCATATCCCAGGTTATTCTTCTCAATCCCTTGACGATATAAATAACCTACGATGGTAAGTCCAATATTCTTGGGAGAGTTATTTCCATTCCACAGCATCATACTCTCGATAAACATCGATAGACCGGCATAGATACTGATCGTTAGCACATAGATTGTGGTAGGTTTCAATAAAGGCATCGTTATTCTCGTGAACTTCTGGAATGCGGATGCTCCGTCAATAGAAGCAGCTTCATAATATTCATCCGGTATATTCTTCAATCCTGATAGAAAATAGAGCATATTAACACCTGTCCACCTCCAAGTGGCTAGCGACAGTAACGCAATAAATCCTGTCACCTGTCCCTTCAGAAATTTCGTGGGCTCAATTCCGAATATACCTAGTATATTGTTGATCATCGACCCTTCCATTTCCCCAAACATCAATCTGAAGATCGTTCCAGCTACAACCACTGAAGTAAGGGCCGGAAAGAAAAAAGCCGATTTGAACAATCCCCTACCCCACATGAATTTATTGTTAATCAGTACTGCAAAGAGCATCGGAAATGGAATTAAAACTACCAATGTCAAGATCATATATATGGCACTGTTATAAACCGATTTAAAAAAAATGCTGTCACCCATCAATTTGGTGTAGTTATCTACACCTATCCAACTTGCTTCTTGACCAAGTGTTACTTTTTGAAAACTCATTTGGAATGAATTCGCTAGAGGGTATACCCAGAATACGATGAATATAATGATAAAAGGCAACACAAATACGTAAGGAGCGACCTTCTGTGAGTATAGGAATCTTTTTATCATCACCTTACTCCTTTATAATATAGCTACCCTGATTAAGAGTAGCCCCTTTTTTTTTTTTTGCAATCCTGTTATTTCAACTCTTGCTCAATCTGCGCTTGGGCATCATTTAATGATTGTGTAATATCTTTACCATCTTCAAAGATTTCATTGAATGTAACTGTATTAAGAACGTTATTAATCGTTGGTGATACGGATGTGGACTTAATCAACTTGATTTCATCTCGAATTTCATTTAATACATCAAACGGATTATTCACAAAATATTTCACGAACTGATTATCAGGATTATGTGTAACATCTTTCATATCCCACACACTCATATTGATCGGATCGAACCCGAGCGTGTTCCATATTTCGATATTGGCATCTAGTGATAATTTGGCATACGCTGTAAATTCTTTTGCCAACTTAACGTCTTTAGCTGTTTTGGTCACCACAGTCCCCGTTCCGCCACCACCATATGATCTAGGCATTCCTTTTTCAAATACCGGAAGTGGTGCTAAAGCAATCTTACCCTGCAGATCAGCCATGTAATTCGTATATCTCGACATCTGCCACAAAGGCATGAAAGCTGTAACGTAATTCCCCGCATTGTATTCACCATACGCTTCTTCCGTATCCGGTTGGCCACCGGCGATTGTAGATACAACATTGTTTTCTTGCAGATCTTTCAGCATGCTCATAGCTTTAATCATTTGTTCTGAATTAACTTTCGGTTTCCCAGAATCATCTACGAAATCAACACCTTGTTGCGCTAGCAACAACGAAGCCTGCCATCCTGCACTTGTATCTGCTGTACCCATGTACTTCCCGGTTTTTTCATATACTTGGATCCCTGCTTTTTTAAAATCACCCCATGTCACAATATCCTTATAATTGACGCCTGCTTGCTCCAATATTTCGGTATTATAAAAGGCGACGGTTGCTCCTACATGAGTGGACAATCCATAGAGTTTTCCTTCTTTGCTGTACAGATCCAATTGAGATTGGACAACCGATTCTTTATATTGCTCAGCTACATCGTTCAACGTTTCTAACTGCGGTGTTCCTGCCAAAAAATCTGGAAATTTCCCAAGCTCAATATCTGCGATATCTGGTGCACCTACACCCGTCTGAACAGCAATGGACAATTTATTATGCATATCATCATAAGGCATGACAGTAACATTCAACTTGATCTGACGGTCTGGGTTGGCTGTATTCCATTTCTTAAGCATCTCTTCAAAATGTTGTCCATGTAACTCTACAAATGTCCAATAGGATAGCTCAGTTGCCGTCTCGCCTGCTCCACCATCTAGAACTGAAGTCTTCCCACCCGCATTATTGGATGACTTGCCACAACCCGCTAGAAACAGCAACATGGAGATAACCATAACCCCAATCAACCACTTTTGTTTCATGTATAACCCTCCTAATAATTGTGATATCACATTGTGTAATGCCATCTAGATAATCATTCAAGTCACGCTAGATGTATTCGCTTTCAAAATAAAATAACGTTTATGAAAACATATATATTAATTAGTTCATGTATTTATGAATATAAATTACTTATTAACGTTTTTATAAATGATTCCACCCCTTTTCAGAAAAAAATCTGAAAAATCGTTTACAAACATCTAAACTAAAGGGCTTATCAGAACAAAAAAAAAGACCATCCAGAGTACTCTCCTTCGGTCTAATTCTTCTATCCTATGATTATTCTTCGTCTTCGTCCTCAACATCATAAATACATCTAAATCGTTCCACACCCGGATATGTCTCACCTAGACTGATAACCACAAATCCAATATTACGATAAAAGTCTACGGCATCCTCATCGGTTTCTGCGATCATCTGAGATGGCTTCTGAGCTTTAATTAACTCAAAGAATATTCCCCGTCCATATCCCTTCAGTCTATTCTCTGGCAAGACAGCCAAATGGTGAACCGTGAGGACTCTATCCCCATCCATCTCAAAGCCGATTAATCCAACTAATAGCTCCTCATCCTCAAAGCCATACAACTTCAATGAGTCCGTCTCCTCATAATGTTGTACCGCAGTTCTTAAGGACTTATCATCTGGAAAAACAGCGTAAGAGAGTAGTTCTGCTACTTCCGGTTTGTGAATATATGATTTCACGTTAATTAACATATGGTGTATACCTCCAGCAAATGGGTTCAAATCACAATAGCTCCATTACGTTACTTTAAAGGGTTTGATGGAGAATATCAACTAAGACGCACCTTATGTGATTGAACTTCTCATATATTGTCTGAATCAAAACAAAAAAGAACATGCTCTGTACATGTTCTTCATCATGTTATAGTTTATGAAAAAAGGTAGAACTTAGAAAGTGATGAGCACTTGAAAAATCTACTTTATTATCTTTTTGCGGAAACAATATCACCATTTCATTCATATGAAGCTTAACTTCCCCTTCATGAACTTCATAATAATAATCGACTATTAGTTTGTATGTATTGTCTTTCGTAAGGACCGTCATTTCTTCTCTTGAAGTATCCTCCAGGAACGTATACCCACTCTTCCTACATAGCTCTTTCATTCTCTTAGAAAGTAAATGACGAGCGTCTGCAGTCTCTCCTGTTATGACAACAAGTGGTTGCTCATCTAAGTATATAGCGATATGTCTTTTTTCTAAAGAAGATACCACAAGACTTGGCTTTGCTTCGACCATCTTTTTTTCACTTTTGAACAATCTGGTGAATTTACTCAAATCAATCGGCTCCCTTCCTTTTATGCTCCTTATCACTAATATAGTTTCGCTGATAGGAGGTAATTCCCTTTAATCATTCTAACAACATTTAACAGTTAATGAAAATGATATTCAAAAACAACAAAAAAGAGGCAAATTTCTCAACCTCTTCCACCATGACTTTCCTATCTCATTATTCACATAAAGTAAGATTCGGCCATTGTGTCAGCCATTGCTTTTCTGTCACTCTTTTCATGAAATGAGCTGTATCGAAGTATCTTGGAGATTGCCTTACCTTTAATTGAAATAGATCATCCAGACCCAATGGAGAAATAACCTGTATATGATCTAACCCATCAAGATACACTCCAACAGCCGTTGCTGTCTCTAGCCAACAACTCATAGCGTCACTTGTTGAATCGTAAGGAGGTACATGATTCCGTAGATGCATGCGTGCTTGATTCTTCACGGACCAACCCTCTTTCTTATCCTTCATAATCAACGTTAAGCTAAGAAACTTGTCCCTCTCCTCGGATAGATCTGTAGGGTCATAATAGATCACATCCATATCATTCAACGGTGTCTCATGCTCATACCCATGCAGAGCATCCCATACACGATTTCGTACATATCCTGCAGCGATACAACTCTGTGGAAGGTTCAATTCCCGAACAAGGTCGAGGTCCTTACGAACCTGTGCACAATCCATAATTTCCTTTACTAGTTGAATATATTTCATCGATATTAGTCCTCCCCCCTAAGGATTCAAGATCTTAAGCAAGCATTCATAAATCCATCAAAATCGCTCTAATTCCCTGTGCTTTCATATCGTGAAAGTCCCACACGGAATATGCCATATGCCGCGAACGCACTAATTACAGCTACTACGGGTGCTAACATCCACCAACCGTACCAGTCACTTTTATCAAAAATATAGGTAGCAGGATAGAAGCTAATAAATGCATAAGGAATGAACGTCGTAATAAAGATACGTATTCCCTGATTAAATATGGTAATCGGATACTTAGCCATATCGGCTAAGCTATGCACCATTAATGGGAAGGCATTTCCCGCATTTCGAGTCCAGAACGCTGCTGAATTGCCTGCTAGATTAATAGATACACGAATGATAATCGCTGTGATCATGAGCAGAAGGATAATCCCTACTTTGGCCACGGACCAATCTATATTACCATGGCTAAACGCTTGCCACACAATCACACTTCCAATAAGTAAATTCCCCATGCCGTTTATACCAATTCCCGTACAGAAAATTTGCAAAATCACCGGGACAGGACGCAATAAATATCGGTCCAACTCTCCTCGGTTCACAAGCCCACCCATCCTCCACGTTCCTTCAAAGAATAAGGATGCAATGCCTTCTGTTAGAAATATCATCGCATACATAAATGCCACTTCCCAGAACTGCCAACCATTGATATCTGGGATCCGATCATAAATGACCCATAAGAAGATAAAACCAAGTGCCTGAGTCAAGGCTGCCGAACACATCAATATGTAGAAGTCCTTGTTATACTCTAAGATTGACTTGAGTTGCTGGATATACATTCTTTTATACAAAAAAAGAATTCGTGAAAGCTGCATCTGATCTCGCCCCATCTCACCTGTATTTAAAAGTTAAATATGCGCGTTGACTGTAATCTATCCTATTAACCACCATGTATGGTCACTTGACGAACAGCCCAACTCCACATCCATTTACCTGCCATCCATAACAAACATCCCCACAAACATTGAACTCCGATCAGCTTCAGCATCTCATAACTATCGGTTTGTTGTAAGAAGATCACCGTTGGTGTATGAATAATACTCTGAAAGGGAAGAAACATCGCTAAGTTCTCTAACCAGCCTGGGAAGAATGCCAACGGTACCAAAGCACCCGATAGTAAATTGGTAACCGCAATACGAGTTAATACGACCCCCATTGAACCCGTTGACCAGAAACATAGCAAAGCTGCTAAATAAACGATGCCGAATTTCACGATCATTGCAGCAAACATACTTACGAGAAATAATAACCAGACCCACGGTGAATGTGGGATCGTGACACCCGGAGTAAATAACATGAATGTACCTATAACGATGGCACTCATTCCGCCTTCTAGTACACTTGATCCTAATGTTTCTGCAAATCTCGCACTTTGAAAATCAATCGGTTTCAGTAAATCCGCTGCGACACTACCGTCTAGTATTTTGCCAGATACCGATGTCTCGGAGTACCAGGAAAGAATTGAGTTTGCTAGAAAAGTCACGAGTAAATACGTCTTCATCTGGTCCCATGTGTATCCTCCGAGCTCAGCTCGTCCGCCATAAATACCTTGCCATAGAAAATAAATAGCCAATAAGTTCACGAAATTAGACGCAACCGTGATGATATAGGATGTTCGATAGGCTAATACATTTTGTAGAGAACGATTCGAGATACTTTTATATTTTTTGATATTTACCATGAAATTAACGTCCTCCTTACAGTTACAACGTCTGATTTAAATCCAAATTCCCATCATAGACCGCTTTAATGACATGTTCGATATCAGACTCTTCCATCCGGAAATCCTGTATTTCCCCATGCTTCATCACCCGACTGACAATATCACTCGCGGTATACTGGTATCGATCAAATGAGATGGAGAACTCTAACTCACTAAGGACGTCCAGTTGTAATTCTGGAATTTCTGAGATTTCTGCCAATAATAACGGACGAGGGGATGTCACTTGGAAAAAAATACGTCGATCTTTCGCAAAGTGACGTTTCACTTGTTCTAAGGTACCGTCATATATGATCGATCCTTGATCGATGATAATCAATCTTTTACATAAATCTTCGATATCACCCAGATCATGTGTAGTAAGCATCACTGTCGTTTTTTGCTCTTGATTAATTTTCTTGATAAACTCGCGAATTCGTTGTTTGACAGATACATCCAATCCAATCGTCGGCTCATCTAAATATAGAATCGGTGGATTATGTAGAAGAGAAGCAGCTAGATCAGCACGCATACGTTGACCCAGAGAAAGTTTTCTAGCGGATAAATGAATGAACTCATTCATTCCTAGCATCTCAATGAACTGATCCAGATTCGATTTGTATGTAGCTTCAGGAATTTGATAAATATCCTTAAGTAACGAGAATGATTCTACAATCGGAATATCCCACCATAACTGTGTCCGTTGACCGAAGACCGCTCCAATCTGCTGTGCGTTCTCCATTCTTTTCTTATGTGGATTAATACCATTAACGGCAATCGTGCCAGAGGTCGGCACAAGAATGCCTGTTAACATCTTAATTGTTGTCGATTTACCTGCCCCGTTCGGTCCAACATAGGCGACAGATTCTCCTGCTTCTATGGTAAGATCCAGCGGTTTTACAGCTATTTTATCTATGTATTTTGGTACTACTAAATGTTTCAAGGCCCCTTTCAAACCAGGTTCCTTCACAGCTTGTCGGAATGACTTAGTTAATTGTCTCACTTCAATAATACTCAATGGATGTTCCTCCTAATTCGTATAAATGCTGTAGAGAAGCACCCGTAAATATATCATAGCCTCGTTGTCGAATACCCAAGTTATTTGTCGATTAGAAACGTTCTCACATTTGAAATAGGATAGTTTGTCACAAGTACGAAGTACGTAAAAAAAGAAGAGGTTTCTGTCCCCTCTCCTCTCGCAAAACATATTATTATGACATTATTTAATGACTTACTTACTTTAATGCGGTTGGAATAGTCACTCCTATTAATTTACCCTCTGCTTGGATGATAGCCATCTGTCCCGTCTTTAAAGTAGGTCCATAGTTTCTAGAACCTGTTATCACGCTCAATACAGAACTTGTGGTTAATAGATTATACGCATAGAACACTCCATCTGTCTGCGCTCTGTATATCCCATTCCCATAGATATCAATTTGTGCCGCCGGATTGTCGCCGTACCACCCAATCTGTTGGCCATCATTAAGCTTCATCCCTGATAGAAGCACATCAGATGAACTTCGGAAGAACATTCTTCCTTGATGAAGTGTCAGTAATGGGGATTTGACCTCAGAAGGAGCATTCCATTTCTGAACGGGCTTACCATCTACCTTATAATTAGCGAAATCATACTTCGCAATGACGTTACCTTGAAATACATACAGATCATTGCCGTCAACGAACATGGATCCGTTCATTCCACCTTGCAGACCCGGATTATAATAATCAACTGGGAGCTTCCATTTATAAATCCGCTCACCCTTCTTTTCACCTGTTTTCACATTAAATACATTCATAATATGGTGACGCTCATACATCGTATTCGTATCCAATGCGTAATTATAAGAAACCGAATACATAAGTCCATCTTTCACGGCTATAGGGAAACTCTGATGCGAAATCTCCCATCGTTTCTTACCCGTTTGTTGATCAAACCCATCCGTTTGAATATAGGATAGTGCCCCTTGCACCACAAAAGAACGAATCACAACCCCATCTGATTCTATGATATCCGTTCCTGAACCTCCCACTGAAGATAGCTCATCTGCAGACCAATTCAATTTTCCGGTCTTCAGATCAATCGAATGTGTTGTTTGGGACTGGAGAACATATAATGTGTCATTTCGAGGTATAAGAGTTCCTTCACCCATGATTGTGGTGGAAGATAACCATTTTTTCTGACCAGACTTGGCATCGAGCGCGTAGATTTTATGATCTTGAGTCAACCCGATCAGTATCCCCTGATGATAGATAATTATAGGTTGCAGTTGGGCACCATATGACCATATTTTCTTACCTGTGACCGCATTTACAGCAATCAACTTTTTATTAACGAAAGCGAACACTTTCCCTTCTTCAGCTACAGCCTTTTGTTGAGCCATGTCTGAGTTTACACTAGTTGATTTGTCTACCGTAAAAGTCCAAGCTGGCATCACCAGGGGAACCTCTAATTTATTAACAGAGTTTTGTATAGAGATGACAGCCTTATCAGCAGATACCGTACTATTTGTGGAGAATACGTTAAGAAATACGGTTAGTATAGCAAGCAATACTATACCTGTTTTGGTCCACTTTTTATGCCATGATGACATTGAATACACCTACCCTTTCTTAAATTCATCTACCTTATAACGCGAATAATATTCATAAAGTTACAAATGTTTGTGGGAGCTTTGAGTCTTTGGAGAATTTAGAGAATTTAGAGCATTTAGAACCTATAGAACCTCAGAAGCTTTAGACCCTTGAGAATCTTTAGAATCTTTAGAATCTTTAGAACCTTAGAACATACAAAATAGAATCTTACATACAACCCATGTATAATGAGTAGTAATAAACAGATAGGGATGAACAGCAGATATGGCATTTGGTATAAAAAGAGAAGAACTATTACAGTGGAAAGCTGCCGTAAACAGAGGCGAAATTGCCTACCTGACTCATTATTGGATCGACCCTCGATTTCCAAATTTCAATACCGTTACAAAAGTAGGCTGTGCGGATGTAAATCGCCTATCGGAATGGTGTATCGCTCATGACTTACCACCTAAATATATTCATAATCGAACGACGTTTCCACATTTCGATCTTCTCGGTCCTAAGCAGCGAGAGATATTAATAGAAGAGAATTTGTGGGATCAATTAGAACGTTTTGGGATGATGCAATAGCATCTCATCACATTTAATGCACAAGACAAAGGCAGATTAGAACTTGATTAACCAAGTTCTAATCTGCCTTTGTTATGTTCACGGATATCAATGTAATTGTTATGTTCACAAATATTCATTCGTTACCTAGTTATTTCTGGATAATATGTTGCACGCGTCCAACCTGTCCACTGGTTAAACGAACTTTAATCCCATGAGGATGCTTCGGCGAATTCGTAAGAATATCTTTAACGATTCCTCTAGTTAACTTACCCGTTGGTTGATCTTGTTTCAGTACGATATCTACTTCAAGTCCTGCGGATATGGTTGATCTTAGTTGACCATTCATTGTTATTCACTTCCCATACGTCATTTATTCATTCTATATATTGAAGTATGTCCAATCCAAATGCGACAGGGCTTATCAGGATACATACGACGAGACCTGCTACTCCAACATCATAAACGATACAGTAACTACCTGGTTTATGCAAACAGAGGTGGAATCTTATATCCTGATGAACATACATCACCTCATATGAGGACAACCTCCAATACTCCTGTTACTTTTCCGCGAGAGCCCAACTTCCCACGTTCTAACTGGAGTTTCTCCCATTAACTCATCCATTCTCCGACACTTTGGCTCTATACAAACGAATTAGCTGGAATACTGGACCACCGTCAAGAAAGTAGACACTCCGTTAAGAAATTTATTATGCATTCTTCTTCTTTTGAAAGAGCGCAGCAAAGCGAACCGGCGATAAATAACCAAGTTTACTGTGGATACGTTTACGGT